>JBDTXR010000033.1:0-36498 GCA_040006075.1 Byssovorax sp.
CCGCCCGAGCAGAACGCCCAGCCGCCGTCCTTCGGCGAAGGCCCGTTGCCGGTCAGGATCACGCAGCCCACGTCCGAGGTCATGCGCGCGTGGTCGAGCGCGCGGTACAGCTCGTCGACGGTCTGCGGCCGGAACGCGTTGCGCACCTCGGGCCGATGGAACGCGATGCGCACGGCGCCGGTGTCGAGGGCGCGGTGGTAGGTGATGTCGGTGAAGTCGAAGCCGGCGACCGGCTTCCACGCGGCGGGATCGAAGATCTCGGAGACCATGCGGGTGCTTCTACTTCGTCCCCGCGGGCGCGGCGCGGATTCTTCCTGGCTGGGGCCTGTCGCATCGGCGCGTGGAGCCGTCGCGGCGGCCTCGCCCGCGCCGCGCGGTCGCGCGGAGTCGTCCTCACCCGGCGCGGCCGGCGATCGCCGCCGGAAGATCGCGTCCGAGGATCCTCGGGAGCGATCTTCGCGGCCTCGGAGGCGGCGAAGGCCGGGGCTGCCCTCACTCTGCCTCGACCGGAGCCGTTCGAGGAATTCGCGCCGTCGTTGTGCCTGCATCGACGACGCCCGACTGTAGCCTGGGGCAGGACGCTCGTCCGCGACCGCCGTGTCTCGATCCCTTGACGCCAATGCGCGTTCCGCTATTGGGGGAACGTCCGCCAGAGGAGGCCCCATGGATCAGCACAACGAGACTATCCCCGCGCAGAAGACCACGCAGGACGCGAAGCCGAGCGAAGGCCAGGCCCGCGCGCTCGCCTTCGACAAGGCGGCCATCAAGGTGCGGACGGTCCGCACGGGCGCCCGGCCCGGCAGCGTCTGCTGGTTCTACCTGGGTTTCTAGGCGCGGGGGTGCAGGCGAAAGGCGCGCAGGCGGTGGAGCTCGTCGAGCACCGCCTGCGTGGCGCCTCGATCGAGGAGGACGCCGCCGGCGGGATCGGGCGCGGCGGCCCGGTCGAGGATGTCGCGCACGCGGAGCGGCGCGCCCGCGTTCAGGCGCGCGAGGAGATCGACAAGGCGCGGGTGGAACGGGATCTCCAGAGAAGACCCGCTCGCCGAGCAGATCAGCGCGCCTTCGAGCTCGTGCCACCGGATGGGGAAGCATGGCTCGACCTCCACGACGTCGTCCTCCGCGAGCGGCGCGACGGGTGACGGCCCCGGGACCGCAGCGAAGCCGAACCCCGTGAGCTGGTTCAGCCAGCGAGCCGCGCACGCGCGTCGCAGATCCGGGAGCGCGCTGTCGAGGGCGCGACGCATCTCCTCCGGCAGGGGCGTGAGCTCCGAAGGCGCGGGCAGGTCGACGGCGCGTCGAGGCTCCTCGCGATCGCCGAGCGCCTCCTCGAAGCCCTCGACGAGGAAGCGCGTCGGCGTGCGCGCGTCGAGCACCGCGAGCGAGAGCGACAGCGTGAGCGCACCGTCGGACTCGGCAACGTGCCAGTACCCCGCGGGCCAGTAGAGCACGTCGCCGGGCTCGCCCCGCAGCGTGACGGCGCGATCGAGGTGGGACCGATAGCGGGTGTGGCCGCCTCGCTGCGGGAAGAAGCCGGGTGGCCACACGTGCACCGTCTTCTGGCCTCCCAGGACGAACGCGAAGACGTCGTGCCGGTCGACGTGCGCACCGAACGGCGTTTGCCGGTAAGTGCCGAAGAAAGCGTGCAGGAAGGTCGTCCCCAGCGGGTGGCCGGTGACGCGGAAGAGCCCGCTCAGGAAGCGGCGCGCGCGCGTCCACACCGCTTCGGAGCAGAGGTGTACGCCGTTGGCCATCACCAGGAACTCTCTCCCGTGCGCCGCGATCCGGTCGGCGTACGCTTCGCACGTCCGATCGGACGGGCGGGGCAGGAGCTCGTCGAGGTCGGCGTAGCGCGCGCCGCCGTCGAGGAAGAAGAGGATCGGCGCCCTCTCGGCGGGCGCCTCGCGCATCCCGTCGGCGAGCGCCGCGACGGCGGCGAAGATCTCGTCCGGCGCGGCGATCGGGCCTCCAGGCGGGCGGAGCACCGCGGGCTGCTTGCCGAGGCAGCGCGCCGCGACGTCGCTCCAGAAATCCTCTTCCGACCCGGCGCTGATCCCCATCGGCAGGCGAGGCTCGCACGCCAGGGTCGAGGTCGCAACGCGCATGAGGTAATTCAGAATCCCTGGGTGAAGCCCAGGCTCACCCGCAGCTCGCGGACGCTGCCGCCCTGAGCGAACGTCTCGGTCCCTCCGCCGAAGAGCAGGTTGAACGACTGCGTGCCTGTTCCCACGGTGTGAATGCCGGCGGCGAAGGCCAGCCGGAGATCGCGCGCCGCGAAGTCGGCGAGGTGAGCGTCGAAGACGTTGCCGACCGAGAGCTGGAGCGACGAGCCGAGGAAGGCCCAGATGGGATAGCGGTACTCCAGGGTCAGCGCCGCGGCGCTGCGGCCGAGGAGGCGATCCTCGTGAAAGCCGCTCATCGGGCCGCTCCCGCCGAGGCGGATCAGCTCGTTGAAGGGGATCTCGTGCCCTCCGAGCGGATCGGCGAAGCGGAGCGTGCCTTCGAGGCTGAGCACCCGCTCCTGGCCAAAGAGGTTGAGGAAGCCGCGCGCGCTCGCACCGTAGCGGATCCAGCCCGAGGCGCCGGGAGCGCGGAGGTCCGACCCGACATCGACGCTGCCTCCGACGCGGACCCCGGTCGTCGCGGGCGCGTCGGGAGGGCGGCTGTCGTAGACCAGCTCCTCGCCGGTCCGGAGCGCGGTGGTCCCCCGGGTGAAGCCGTAGGGGATCGCGAACCGCCCCTTCGCCGCGAGCGAAGGGAGGCTGGGGCTGTCACAGCAGGTGTCGGCGCGGAACGTGGTCGCCGCGAGATCGATGTGGGTCCTCGCCGAGAGGCCACGCGGCAGCGTGGAGGTGAACGACAGGATCCCATCGAGGGAGTCGTCGCCATAGCGGCTGCGATCCCGCGCCAGCGTGCGTGGTCCGACTCCGTAGAAGGTGCGATCGGGCCGGCGCTCGCCGTCGAGCCGGAGCTCGATGGACGATCGCGGGCCGAGCGCCAGGCGATCTCCCACGGTGAGACCCAGCCAGTCGGTCCCGCCGAAGGTGGCCTGAGCGCGGATCCCGTTGCTCTTGATCCCGAGCCGGTCGTAGTAGAAATAGACTCCCACCGTCGGTCGAAAGTCGGTGTCGAGCCTCGCTGTGGGGACGAGCCCGCTCCGCTTGCCCGTCCCGAAGCTGAAGTCCTCGATCTCTCCTCCCGAAGAGCCCGCGCCCGCGCCCTCGACCGCCCTCGTCAGCGCGCCGAGCGGCCGCCGCACCACGAAGTCGGTGACGAGATACGCAGGATAGAGCACGACCCTGGGGACCCAGGAGAGCACGTCTCCGACGCTCGTCGGGGCCGGCGGGCGACCTCGATACGCCGGGAGAGCGCGCTTCGGCGAAGGCGTGAGCTCCGGTGCCTCGACGCCCGCCGCGTCCGCGCGCGCGAGGCCCGGGCCCAGCGTTGCGGCGAGCAGAGCGCCTGCGAAAGCGAGCCGAGGGCGGCGACGAGCGGTGACGCGTAGAGGAGCTTCGAGCATCAGGGGTGGGGCCGAGAGCGATAGTATCGCGGCCTCGCACCGGCGCGAGCGTCGGGCATTTGCCCGGCGGGATCCGGGGCAAGCTGGGTCGATGTCACAGCCGGTGTGGCGATCCCGCGTCTGGCCGCGACGGCGCGGTCGCCAGTCCGTGCGCGGCGTGAACCCGCCGCGGAGAGCGCCTGGTGGTGCTCGCCCCCGATGGATCTTCGATCCTCCATGGACGCCGACTACCTCAGTCCTCTTGCTGCAAAAATCCTCGAATTCAAGGGTTTGTGTCGCACGACACCGTTGGCCCATATCGTGCTCCGCGAGGCCGAGCGGGATCTTGTAGATAGTCTGAAGACACTCCGGAGGAGCCCACCATGCGACGAGTACTCGGCGGACAGTTCGGCAAGGCGCGGAGCGCGGGCCTCGGCGTGCTGGTCGCGGCGGGCGCGCTCGCAGCGTCGTTCATGGGGTGCGGCGCCGACCCGGCGCGGACGACGAGCGGCTTCACCGACGGGAGCGGCGGCACCGCATCGACCGGCACCGACAGCTCCGGGACGCACAGCTCGGGCGCGAACGGTACCGGCGGCGACGTGTTCGACCCTTCGGGCACCGGCAGCAGCATGGGTACGCAGTCGACGGGTACGGGCTCGAGCTGCGCCGCGACCAGCGCCGAGGCCAACCTCATCCCCGTCAACATGTTCATCATCTTCGATAAATCGGGATCGATGAAGGACAACAACAAGTGGACGAACACCTCGGCCGCGCTCATCGCCTTCTTCCAGGATCAAGGCAGCGCCGGCCTCCGCGTCGCTCTCCGCTTCTTCCCCGACAGCGGGTGTGACGACACCGCCTGCGACATCGCCGTCTGTAGCCAGCCCCTGGTCCCGCTGGCGCCCTTGAGCAGCGACCCCGCGCCGGCCGATACCCAGGAGCAGAAGCTCATCGACGCCGTCAACAGCAAGAGCCCCGGCGGCGGGACTCCGATGTACGTGGCCCTCGGCGGCGCGGAGCAGTGGGCGGCCGACTACCAGACGGCCCACCCGTCCGAGAAGACGGTCGTGGTGCTGGTGACCGACGGCGAGCCCAACGGCTGCGACGAGAACATCAGCGACATCGCCAAGCTCGCCTCCACGACGATGGCGGCCAACGGCGTGCTCACCTACGCTGTCGGGCTGGTCGGCTCCGCTCAGGCCACCATGGATACCATCGCTTCCGCGGGCGGCACCATGCAAGGGATCCAGGTCGGCAACGGCAACGCCAGCGCCGAGCTGCTCGCCGCGCTCAAGAAGATCCAGGGCAGCCAGGTGGCGTGCACCTTCCAGATGCCGACCATGGGCAGCATGGGAGAGATGATTGATCCCACCCTGGTGAACGTCAGCTACACGCCCGGCAACGGCGGCCCCGACGTGGCTTTTGGCCAGGTGGCCAATCAGGCCGCGTGCACCGCGCAGACCGGCGGCTGGTTCTACGACAACCAGGCCAAGCCCACGACCATCACCCTCTGTCCGACGACGTGCAGCTCGGTCCAGGCCGACGACAAGGCCAAGATCCAGATCCTTCTCGGCTGCGCGACGAAGCCCGCGCAGTGAGCCTGATCGGCTCGGGCAGGCGCTCGCGTCGATCCCGAGCTAGCATCAGCGTTCGCCTGATTTATCGGGAACGGAGGCTCGGATGAAATCGAAGCTCGTCGTCGCGATCGCTCTCGCCGTCGGCACGCTCAGCAGCGCAGCGCTCGCCGAGGAGCCGGCGAAGGCGCCGCCCGCGCCGCGCGGCAAGATCATGCTCGACGGGCTGATCATCACCCTCAGGCCGCCGCGCCCCGTCGCCGCGGTCGACGTCGCGCGCGTGACCCCGAAGCTCACGCTCACCGAGCTGCGCCAGCCGCTGATCGGGCGGATCGAAGCGGCGATCGAAAAAGACCCGTTCTGAGATCGCACCGCGGGCGCTCCCGACATTAGTCTCGCGACATGCCGGAGACGACGAACGGGAGGAAGCCGCAGGTTCGCTTCGTCAAGCGCTTCTTCACCGGGAAGACGCTGCTCGCGCTGATCATCGTCTGCTTCGCCGCCCTCGGCGTGCTCCTCGCGGCCTACCTGCTCATCCGCCAGGATCGGGTCGAGCTCGTCACCCAGTTCCAGTCCGAGCGCCTCAAGCAGGTCCTCGAGGCGCGGCGTCTCCTGCTCGACGAGCTCGAGACGATCGATCGCGATCTCGACGACATGGCGACGCTGCTGACCGACGACAAGGCGGCCGATCACCAGCACCAGGCCGAGCTCCACGCGGTCCTGACGTTCATCGACCAGTACAAGATGGTCGCGCTCTACAACGAGTCGGGCGCGCGCGAGGTCTTCCTCGGTGATCCGCGCGGGATCGCCCACTCGTCGTTCGCCGAGTTCGAGGACCGGATGGCGGCCACGGCGCGCGCGGCGATGGCGCTCGCGCCCGGCGAGACCAGCGCGACGCCGCTGCTCGAGGGCGACGGCGGTGGCTGGTTCCGGATCTTCGCCTTCTCGATCGCGCCGAAGAAAGGCGGGCCGCGCAAGGCGGTCGCGCTCCTCGTCGACATGCAGCCGTTCTTCGAGAAGCTCCACCTCGTCGCCTCGGATCCGGGATCGCACCTGCTGGTGATCGGCTTCGGCGGGCACCCGCTGCCCGCGAGCGACGAGCGGCTCACGGCGGTGGTCAATCACCTCGACGAGCACGGCGGCGACCTCCCCGAGTTCGCCGCGCTGGTGCAGGAGATGCGCGCCGGCCGCACCAGCTCGAAGTGGATCCCCCCGGCCGAGGCGCAGATCCTCGGGATGGATCAGGCCACCGCGGTCGCGGCCTACGCCTCGGTCCGCACCCGGCGCGGGGTCACGTGGTCGATCGCCACGCTCAACTCGCGGATCTCGCGCGTGCGCGACGACGCGATCTTTCGCTGGCTGGTCTTCGCCTCGACGGTGATCTTCCTCTTCATCATCGCCTTCGGGATCTACACGGCGTTCGCTTACCGACGGATCTCGTTCGAATCGATCCGCCAGGAGCGCGAGCACTCGGCCTCGCTCGCGCGGCTGCTGGAGCAACGACAGGAGGCCGAGGTCGAGCTCCAGCGCGCGAAGGAGGCCGCCGAGGCCGCGAGCCGCGCCAAGAGCGACTTCCTCGCCAACGTGAGCCACGAGGTGCGCACGCCCATGAACGGGATCATCGGGATGACGTCGCTCGCGCTCGGCACCGAGCTCTCGCGCGAGCAGCGCGACTACATGGAGCTCGTGAAGAGCTCGGCGGACTCGCTGCTCCTGGTGATCAACGACATCCTCGATTTCTCGAAGATCGAAGCCAACAAGCTCGAGCTGGAGCGGGTCCCCTTCAGCCTCGACGACACCCTGGGCGAGACGGTGCGGATGCTGGCGTACGCCGCGCACCAGAAGGGCCTGGAGATCGCCTACGACGTCGACGCTGGAGTGCCCGAGACGCTGATCGGCGACACGGTGCGGCTCCGGCAGATCGTGGTCAACCTCGTCGGCAACGCGGTGAAGTTCACGTCGTCGGGCGAGATCATCGTGCGGGTGCGCGTCGACGAGGTGACGGGCAGCAGCGCCGATCTCCATTTCTCGGTGCGCGACACCGGCATCGGCATCCCCGAGTCGAAGAAGCGTTTGATCTTCGAACCCTTCAGCCAGGCCGACGGATCGACCACGCGGAAATTCGGCGGCACCGGCCTCGGCCTCTCGATCTGCGCGCGCATCGTCGAGATGATGGGCGGCAAGATCTGGATCGAGAGCGAGCAGGGGCGCGGGAGCACGTTCCATTTCACCGGCCGCTTCGGCGTCTCGCCCGCGACGGGCCCGGCGCGGCTGACCTCGCCGCACGCGCTCGAAGAAACGCGGGTCCTGGTGGTCGACGACAACGACTCGGCGCGGGCCATCCTCGAGGGGCAGCTCGTCCGCTGGGGCGCGGTCGTGACCGCGGTGGCCACGCCCAAAGCCGCGCTCGCCGCGCTCGCCGCGCCGCCGGGCGCCCCGCGCGAGAGCGTGCGGCCGCGCGCGCGATCGGGGGCGAGCTTCCCCTTCGACGCCATCCTGGTCGACGTCGAGATGCGCGGGTCCGACGGCTTCGCGCTGGTGGAGCAAATCCGCGAGAAGACCAGCGTCGAGAGCCCCGTGGTGATGATGTTGACCTCGGTGAGCTCGCGGCCCGATCCCGAGCGCTGCCGCCGCCTCGGCATCGCCGACTACCTGACCAAGCCGATCCGCAAGGCCCCGCTCGGCAACACGCTGAGCTCGGTGATCGAGGGCACGCCGTCGGGGCGCACGCGGCTGGTGTCGATGATCCTCGACGACTCGTACCGCCAGGGCCCGCCGCTCAACGTGCTCCTCGCCGAGGACAACCTCGTGAACCAGACCCTCGCGGTGCGCCTGCTGGAGAAGGCCGGCCACACGATGTTCGTCGTGGGGACGGGGCGCGACGCGCTCGCCGCCATCGCCTCGGCGTCGTTCGATCTGGTGCTGATGGACGTGCAGATGCCCGAGATGGACGGCCTCGAGGCCATCGCCGCGATCCGCGCCGCCGAGAAGGACACCGGAACGCACCTGCCGATCCTGGCGATGACGGCCTTCACCATGAAGGGCGATCGCGAGCGCTTCATCGCCGCCGGCTTCGACGGCTACGTGTGCAAACCCATCGACATCAAGGAGCTCTTTCGATCGATCGCCGCGGCCCTCCCCGACGCGCGGAAGACCGGCGGGAGCCTCCCCCGCGTCTCGCTCGTCCCCCCTCCGCCGAAGGAAGACATCTCCATGGATATGCCGCCTGTCTCATCGCGATCCGGCGCCAAATCAAGCGCTCGCGACACGCCGCGAGAGCGCGGCGCCATCTCCCGCGATCCGATCTTCGACCTCGGCGCGGCGCTCACGCGCGTCGGCGGCGACGAGGATCTGCTGAAGGAGCTGATCGTGGTCTTCGTCGAGGAGTACCCTGGATGGATCGCCGATTTGAAGGCAGCCGTGGTTGCCGCGGATGCGGTGTGGGTCCGCCGCGCGGCCCACACCATCAAGGGCGCTGTCGACAACTGCGGCGCGGGGAGCGCGTTCGACGCGGCGTTCCGGCTGGAGCGCATGGCCGGCGAGGGGAGGCTCGCGGGCGCGGACGAGGCTGTGGCCGCCCTCGATCTGGAGATCCAGCGGCTGCTGCCGGCGCTGACGGGGTATGCGCGCGGCGACGCCGACGCGCCGGCGCGCTGAGGCGCTCGCGCGCGGCTACTGGGCGCTGAAGACGATGGCCTCGTCGGGATCGAGCGGCGGCGCCATCGTCAGCGACGCGCTGGTGAAGCGCTTCACCATGGTGATCTCGTTGCCGCGCTCGTTGTGGGTGACCTCGTCCATGAAGGTCCGGATCAAGAGCAGGCCGCGCCCGTGGACCATCTCGATCTGCGACGGATCGGTGGGGTCCGGGAGCTTCGCGGGATCGAAGCCGGGGCCCTCGTCGGACACGACGTAGATCACCTCGGTCGGGGTCTGCCGCGCGGTCACGTGGACGCGGCGCACGCGGTAGGGGAGCTCGGCGCGACGGCTCTGGATCATCTCGTCGTAGGCGCCGCCCTCGCTCTCGCGCAGGTGCGACGAGACCTCGAGGTTGCCGTGGTACACGGCGTTGACGAGGGCCTCGCGCAGCGCGACGCCGACCTGGATCAGGGCCGTTTCGTCGACGGATTTGAGCTGGGTGATGCTCGCCTCCAGGTGGCTCACGAGATCGGGGATGATCGACACGTCGTTGTCGAGCACGAAGCGCGACTCGGTGTACACCAGCCAATCGAGGACGCGGCTCATCGGGCGGCCGCCGCGCGCGAGCTCGAGCACCGTGGCCACGGTGGGGCAGAGATCTTGCGCGAGGCTGCGCTTGGGGACGTAGCTCGCGGCGCCCTTCTGCAGCGCGCGCACGGCGATCTCTTCGCTGCCGTGCGCCGTCATCAGGATCACGGGCACGTGGGGGAAGCGAAGGCGCACCGCCTCGACCAGCTCGAGCCCGTCGAGCTCGGGCATCTGCAGATCGGTCACCACCACGTCGGGCACGTCGACGGCGAGGATGTCGAGGGCCTCGCGCCCGTTGGCCGCGAACGCGACCTCGTGCCCGGCCTTGCGGAGGATGCCGCCCGCGCGCGTGCGATCGAGGCGCGAGTCGTCAACGACGAGCACCGTCGTCATCGCGTCACTCCGGTTCGGGCGAGGTGCGTCATCGCGTTGGCTCGGAGCGCATCATGACTGGACCTGCGCTCGGGTGGGAGAGCCGGCCGCAACAATCGCCATTTCTCGTCACCACGGTGTCCCCCTGACTAACGCTGTTGAAAGTGAAAGTCAATAGGGACACGGACCGCGTAGGCGTTCCGGATCGGGATCCGGAGGGAAACCCTCGCGGTTTTCCCGGTCTTTCACGGGGTATTCGAGCTGTTAAAGGCTCTAGATATCGCTGCCGATGGCCTTCTTCAGCGGCTTGTTGAAGGCCCACATCGAGGCGCCGGCGGCGAGGCCGAGCAAGGTGAGCATGAGGAAGAACGACTCCTTCGACCACCGCGTGTAGTAGATGCCAATGTAGCCGCTGAGGATGTTGCCGAAGAAGCTCGACGCCAGCCACATGCCCATCATCATCGAGACGATGCGCACCGGCGAGACCTTGGTCACCAGCGAGAGGCCGATGGGCGAGAGGTAGAGCTCGCCGATGGTGAGCAGGAAGGTGCAGAAGAGCGGCCAGAACATGCTGCCCTGTCCGTTGCCGACGAGCTTGGCGCCGACGATCATCACGATGAACGAGCCGCCGAGGATGAAGCAGCCAATGGCCATCTTCGAGACGCTCGAGGGCTCGGTCCCCTTCTTCGCCTGGCGGCGCCAGAACATGTCGAACACCGGCGCGAGGAGGACAATGCAGAGGGGGTTGAACGACTGGAACCAGGTCGACGGGATCTGGAATCCGAGGATGTTCGGCCAGATCGTCTGCTCGTCGGCCCAGGACTGCATGGTGTTGCCCTGCTGCTCGTAGACGGCCCAGAACACGATGTTGAGCACGCAAAGGATCACCAGCGCCCACACGCTGGTCCACTCCTTCTTGTCGAGCGGGACCTTCTCCACGACGACGCCGGGAGTGGGCCTCTTGAAGGTGTCCGGGGCCAGGTATCCTCGCCCCAGGATGTAGACGGTGAGGCCAAGGCACATGCCGACGCCCGCCGCGGCGAAGCCGTAGTGCCAGCCGTAGGCCACGGCGAGCGTGCCGCAGACGACGTTGCAGAGGAGGGAGCCGAGGTTGATTCCCATGTAGAAGATGGTGAATGCCCCGTCGCGGCGCGGATCGCCCGGCTTGTAGAGATCGCCCACCTGGGTGGAGACGTTGGGCTTGAAGGCCCCGTTGCCGATGATCAGCAGGAGAAGAGCCACGAAGAACTGGTTCTCGAAGGCCATGACGAAGTGGCCAATGGCCATGAGCACGCCGCCGACGACCACGGTCTTGCGCTGGCCCAGATACCGATCGGCGATGATGCCGCCGAAGAACGGGGTCATGTAGACGAGGCCCGTGTAGAGGCCGTAGAGCATCGACGCGTGGGGCGTCACGGAGCACGTTTGGTGGGCGAGGTTGGTCGCGGCGTCGACGCCGAGGGCCGCCATGTGCTTGGCGGCGTCGCCCGCCACGAACCGCGGTATGGCGTCGGCGACGCACTTGTCGAAGCCCACCGGATCGCTGGCCGGCTCGATCATCGGCAGGAGCTTCTGCATGAAGCCCCAGCCGAGGACGCGGCCCGGATCCCCGGTGCCGTCGTACGACGCGCCCTGGAAGGTCTGGCGCAGCGTGATGAACAGGTAGTTCACCATGTAGAGCTTCAGCAGCCCGCGCATGCCGTAGTAGGAGAAGCGCTCCCACATCTCGGCGAAGAAGAGGATCACCAGGCCCGGCGGGTGGCCGAAGCGGCGCTCGAAGGCGGTGATCGGGGCGTCGGTCGGCTGCAGGGCGGGGACGGAGTCCGTTTCGGTGCTCAAAATTTCTCCTCGGCGAGGCGGCCATCTTAGCGGAGGAGCCGGGCCCAAAACCAGAAACGAACGGGGCGCCACGCGGGATTGTCTCCGCCTCACGTGGGCAAAGAAGCGCGCCGGGAGGACTGCTCGGGCTCGCCTGGCCGTTAAGCTCGGTCAATGAAGCCCGTGCGCTACCCTGACCGAATGCCTCGAGCTCGTGCGGGACTCGGCTTCGCGCTCGCGCTCGGGCTCGTCGCCTGTGGATCGTCCCACGCCGACCTCCCGCCCACGCCGAAGACCGCGGCCGCGCAGATCGACGCCGGCGACGGGTGGATCAGCCAGCCCCCGACCGCCGCGAGCGCGATCCCGGCGCCGCCCGACGCGCGAAAAGAGCCTGGAAATACGGCTGGAAAAGACTTCGGCGACGAAGCGAAGCTGCTCTTTCGCGTGGCGGCGTGCGCGGGCGACGCCGCGCTCCCGAGCAGCGTCGACGCGGCGATCGTCAAGAAGCACTGCGACGAGATCCTCCCCAAGATCGAGGCCTATCGGACGCGGTACGTGGGCGTCGTCAAGCCGTTCCTCGCCGCGATCGAGCCGCCCGGGTTGCCCACCACGGTGGTGTATCCCTTCGGCGGAGGCGATCTCGTGACGGCGTTGACGGCCTACCCCGAGGCCCGGGAGATCACCACGATCTCCCTGGAGTTGCCGGGCGATCCGCGCCGCCTCCGCGCCATGACCAAGGACTCGCTCGAGCGGAGCTTGCAGCAGCTCCGGCGCGAGCTGGGCGAGCTGCTCTTCGTCGACGACTACAGCCGGAGCGAGACCTTGAAGAAGACCCAGCGCGGCGATCTGCCGGCCGAGCTCTGCTTCTTCCTGACCGCGCTCGCGGTGCACGGCTACGAGCCGGTGGGTTTGCGCTACTTCACGCTCCACGCCGACGGGACCATCCACTACCTCGGCGAGGACGAGATCGAGAGCGCGGAGCGGACGCTGGCCGTGCACCGCAAAGGCACGTGGACGCCCCCGGATTTCTCGGAGTCGTTCGCCAACACCGAGCTCACGTTTCGCAAGAAGGGCGACCGAGAGGGCGCGCCGCTGCGCGTGCACCGGCACCTGGCGGTGAACCTCTCCGACGATTTCCTGGAGAAGAACCCGGCGCTGATCCGCCACCTGGAGGCCAAGGGGCGCGTGTCGGCGATGACCAAGGCCGCGAGCTACCTGCTCTGGAAAGACGGCTTCTCGCAGATCCGCAATTACCTGCTCGGGCACCTCGATTTCATGGTCTCGGACAGCACCGGGATCCCGCCGCGGTTCGTGGCGAGCGCGGGCCTCTTGCAGGAGACGTACGGCACGTTCAAGAGCTCGTTGCTCGGCGCGAGCCGCGCCGACAACCTGGCCTTCGCGGCGCTGTGGAAGAAGCAGCCGACGCGCAAGCTGCCGTTTCGCTTTGGCTACCTCGACTCCGCGAAGGCGGTGCACCTGCTGGTGACCCGCGTGCCGCCGGCGGCCGAGTAGGGCGCGTGGCGACCTCGAAGCGCAGGGAGACCCTCGCCGACGCGCTCCGCTTCATCGGGCTCGCGGTCGGCGTGTTCGTCGCGGTGAACGTCGCGGGCGAGGCGATCCGCGGGCCGTTCGACACGGTGCCGCAGTGGATCACCCTGCCTGGGCCACGATGGCTCCGGTTGTTGACGGAGGCCTTCGCGGCGGCCGCGCTGATCGTCGGGCCCTTCGCCGCGCGGATCCCCGCGTCGATCCGCGCCGCGGCGGCGCTGCTCCTCGCGGCCCTCGCGGCGATGTCGATCGTCGACGCCGGGCGCTTCTACGCGGCCCTGGAGCGCGGATCGATCGCCACGCCGGTGATCGTCCCGGCGTCGTTCCCGGTGGCCGTGGTGCTCGGCCTCCTCGCGGCGCTGATGCTGTTCTTCGAGCGCGCGCCGCTGCCGCTGGTCGGGCGTCGTCGCGCGCTCGTCGCCGCGGCCTCGATCGCGGCGACGGTGCTCGCGCTCCCGTTGCTGCGGATGGCGATGTTCGGGCCGACGCGGTACGTGCGCGACGCCGACTGCGCCATCGTCCTCGGCGCGCGGGTGTGGAACGACGGGAGGCCCTCCGACGCGCTCGCGGATCGCGTCGACGAGGCGATCCGCCTCTACCAGCAAGGGCACGTGAAGAAGCTGTTGATGAGCGGCGCGATCG
Organism: Byssovorax sp.; assembly: GCA_040006075.1. Lineage (GTDB taxonomy): Bacteria > Myxococcota_A > Polyangia > Polyangiales > Polyangiaceae > JANYGI01. Next base: position 13,675 of record JBDTXR010000033.1, read on the forward strand.
ACGGGGCCAACGGCTTCTCGGAGCCCGCCGTGATGAAGGCCCGCGCAGTCGCGGCGGGCGTCCCCGAGAGCGCGGTGCTGCTCGACGAGGCCGGCGTCGATACGGCGAGCACGGTGCGAAACTCAGCGCGTCTGGCGCGGGAGCAGGCCATCGGGACGGCGCTCGTCGTCAGCCACTATTACCACGAGCCTCGGTTGAAGATGCTCTTCGACCGCACTGGCATGCGCGCCTACACGGTGCCCGCGCACATGCGGTATCGACTCCGGAAGGAGCCGTACTTCGTCGCCCGGGAGATCGTGGCCTATTATCACTCGTTCTTGCTCGAGTGAGGCCGGCCGATCAGTCGAAGTAGTCGGCGTCGATCGCCTCCTTGATCAGCCGCTCCATCTGCAAGATCACGTCGTCGGGGAGGATGGCAGTGCTGTCGAGGAACTGGTCGTCGACCCACTTGGCTTTGCCGACGGAGCTGCCGTCGCGGCTGAAGGAGACCACTCCCAGGACCTCGATACCGACGTAGCGGATCCCGTTGGAGACGACCTGGACCTTGTGCTCCTTCTTCGTGTTCGACATCGACGCGATCCTCGCTTCGCCCCCACGGGAGCCTGGCCCCGCCGCCGCTGCGGCTCCCACGGTTGATACCACAGTCGCCGCTCGCTCGTCTCGCGGGGGGCGACGATCAGGCGAGCTGGTCGAGGTAGATGCGGACCTGGACCACCTCTTCGAAGCCGAGGCGCTTCAGGATCGGCCGGGACATCGGGCCGGCCTGGGTGATCAGGGTCGGCGTCCCGCGGCGTCGACCCTCTTCCCAGCGCGCGGCGATCAGCGCCCGGTAGGCGCCCTTGCTCCGCGCGGAGGCCAGCGTCGCGCCGCCGCACATCACCACGCCGGCGGGGAGGAACAGCGCGTCGGCGGCGGCGATGGCCTCGGAGCCGTCGAACGCGAGGTAGCGCTCGAACACGGTGACCGATTGGTGCTCGATCCAGCGCTTGGCGACCTCCGGATCCTCCTCGGGGGCGTCGTCGTTGCCGAAGCCGCGCCGGAAGATCCACGCGGCGCGCGCGAACTCTTCGAACGTCTCGACGCGGCGGACGGTGATCGACTTGCAGTCGACGTCGAGCGGGCGGCTGAGCACCATGCCGACCGAGAGCTCGTGGGGCACGAAGGGCTTCATTCCCAGGGTGATCAGGCGATCGCCCAGATCGCTCGGCGTGGCGTGGTCGCCGACCTCCCAGGTGATCTCGCGCCGCCCGCGGGCCGCGAAGATCGCCCGCACCTCGAGCACCGTGGGCAGGACCTCGTCCGGCGTGAGCCGGAGCCGTTGCACCACGTTGTGGTGCGCGTCGTTCTCGGCGCCGAGGATCGCCGCGTAGCCGGGGCGCACGACGCGCTCCTCGCCGGGGCGCGCCGGGCAGTTGAGGTTGAGGGTCTCGGCGATCTCGAGGACGGCTTCGGGGATCGAGGACGAGGACGAGGACGAGGACATGGCGCGCTTCTATCACGGGGCCCCGTTGACGCGCGTGCCCCGCGGCGTATGCGTGGGCGATGAAGCTTCGATTGGTCGCGTCGGCGCTGATGATCCTCGCGCTCGGGTGCGGCGCGACGCCGGCGACCGCGCCGGTGACCGTGGTGGTGATCGCGCCGCCTTCGCCGGCGATCGCCGTCGATCCGGCGGGGCCCGAGCCGCCGCCGACGCTGGAGATCGCCGGCGGCGGGTGGTCGCTCGCGCACGGCGACGCCGCGCGCACCGGCCACGTCGAGGCCCCGGTGATCCGCGCGCCGAGGCTGATCTGGCGCGCGAAGATTGGCATCCAGGGCTGGCTCAACGCGCCGGTGATCGCCGGCTCGCTCGTGGTCGTGCCCTCGTCGGGCGACGCGCACAACGCCTCGGATCCGCGCGATGGAGTGGTGGGGATCGATCTCGCCTCGGGGAGGCCGCGCTGGCACGCGCACCTCGGCGGCGACGCGATCGGCGTCGCGGTGAGCGGCGATCGGGCGATCGTCGGCTCCGACGACGGGCGCGTCACGGCGCTCGATCTCCGGAGCGGCGCGCCGATCTGGTCCGTCGCGGTGTCCGGAAAGGCCTACGCGAGCCCGCTCCCGATCGGCGATCAGGTGATCGTCGGCGACGCTTCGGGCGTGGTCCGCGCGCTCGGGATCGCCGACGGCGCGCCGCGCTGGCAGGTCCGGCTCAAGGGCGCGATCCGCGGCGGCGCGTCGGCCGACGCCAGCGCGATCTACGCTGTTTCGCAGGGCGGAGAGGCCATCGCGCTCCGACCCGACGGATCGACGATCTGGCGCGTGGAGCTCGGTCGCGTCGCCCCCGGCGCCAGCTTCCACGAGGCCTACGCGGCGCCCATGGTCACCGGCTCGTTGCTGATCGTCCCCTTCGCGCGCGACACGTACTACGACACGCCCGCGGTGCTCGCGCTCGATCGGAGGAGCGGCAAGCTGGCCTGGCTGGCGAAGGGAAAGGGCCCGAGCGACTGGGGCAACGTGCGGATGACCCCGGCGCTGTCGGGTGGCGCGCTGGTGTGGCCCGAGGCCTACTCGGGCGACGTGGTCGGCCTCGACGCGACGAGCGGGACCGTGCGCTTCCGCAGCCCGGTCGGCGCGTGCTTCTTCCCCTCGTGGGCCTCTCCGGCGTCCGCGCGCGACGTGGTCTACGCGCCGCGCTTCGATGGATCGATCTACGCGGTCTCGGCCGCGAGCGGCTCGGTGCTCTGGCGGGTGTACCTGGGGGAAGAGCGTCGCGCCTCGGTCGTCGCGCCGTCCGGCGGAGGAGCGATCGCCTCGTGCACGTGGGACGTGCCGTCGGGCGCGCCGCTGTACTCCCCGCCGGCGATCGCCGACGACGGGACGGTGATCGTCGGCTCGGGCGAGGGCTTCGTGTACGCGATCGGAGAGGCGCGCTAGCGCGGGGCGGTGGAGAGCGCCTCGGCGTCGCGCCTCGCGAGCTGGTTTTGGCGTGGTCCATCGCGACGCGGATCGCGCTCGTTTCGCGGACTTTTCAGCGCATTTCTTCACGCAAAACTCGTTGCCGGGCGGGCCCACCAGGGTTAAGCGAGGCCCTCTCCCGCACCGGCGTCGCGGCCCTGACCCGCTCGCCGAGGAGGTCGCCCTCGATGAACCCCAGGCTCGTTCTCGCGCTCGTGCTCGTCACCGCTTCGACCGCCGCGATGGAGGGCTGCAAGCGGCCTGACGCCGCGGGCGACGGCAAGCCCGAGGCGGCCGCGCAGGCCGAGGTCGCGGCGATCCCCGCGGCGCATTTTGCCCGGGTCACCGAGCGCCGGCTGCCCGCGACGCTCGAGGCCAGCGGGACCCTCGCCGCCGACGAGACGAGCGAGGTCGCGTCGCCGGGATCGGGCGTGTGCACCTCGGTGGAGATCGACGTCGGCTCGTACGTGAAGAAGGGCGACCCGCTGGTTCGCCTCGACGGGCGCGACGCCTCGCTCCGGCTCGCGCAGGCCAACGCCGCGGCCGCGCAGGCGCAGGCGAGGCTGGGAACCAGGCCCGGCGAGCGCTTCGATCCCGGCGCGACGGCCGAGGTCCGCGCCGCCAAGGAGGCCATGGATCTCGCGGTCGCCGACGCCGCGCGCACCAAATCGCTCTTCGACTCGGGCGGCGTCGCGCAGGCCGCGTGGGACCAGGCGCGGGCGCGGGCCGAGCAGGCGCGCGCGCAGTACGACGGCGCCCAGAGCGGCGCGCAGCAGGCGTGGGCCGGCCTCGCGGCGGCGCAGGCCTCGGCCAACCTCGCGCAGAAGGCCGCGGGCGACACCATCGTGCGCGCGCCCTTCGACGGCGCGGTGGCCGAGCGACGGATCTCCGTGGGCGAGTTCGCGCAGATGGGGCGCGTCGTCGCCGTCGTCGTTCGCGACAACCCGCTCCGCCTGCGCGTCGACATCCCCGAGTCCGACTCCGCCAGGGTGACCCTGGGCAAGGACGTGACGATCACCGTCGCCGCGTTTCCGACGCTGACCTTTCACGGCGCGGTCAAGCGCATCGGCGCGAGCATGAAGGCGCAATCGCGCGCGCTCCCGATCGAGATCGAGGTCCCCAACAGCAACGGTTCGGGCTCGCTCAAGCCGGGCTCCTTCGCCCGCGCGCAGATCGTGCTCGACGGAGGCGACGCCGCGGTGCTGTTCGTGCCGAAGGGCGCGGTTGGTACCAGCGGCAGCGCGTCGCGGGTGTTCGTGCGCGTCGGCAACCGCGTCTCGGAGCGGATCGTCACCGTCGGCCGCGAGATCGAGGGCCTCACCGAGGTCAAGGGCACGCTCACCGCGGCCGACGAGATCGCCGTCGACGCGATCGACAAGCTCAGCGACGGCGCCGAGATCAAAGTCATCCCCTGATCCCGAGCGGAGCGAACACCCATGCAATGGCTAGCCGCGATCTGCGTCAGGCGCCCCGTCTTCGCGAGCGTCATCGTCCTGATCCTCACCGTCGTCGGACTGTTCTCGTATTTCGGCCTCGGGCTCGACCGTTTCCCCAAGATCGATTTCCCCAACGTCACCATCGTCACCGTGCTCCCGGGCTCGGCGCCGGAGGAGATCGAGACCGAGATCACCGACAAGATCGAGGCCGCGGTCAACACCATCAGCGGCATCGACGAGCTCCGCTCCACCTCGGTCGAGGGCGTGAGCCAGGTGATCATCACCTTCGTCATCGACAAGGACGTCAACCTCGCCGCGCAGGAGGTCCGCGATCACGTCAGCGCGATCCTCGGGGATTTACCGCCGGGGATCCAGCAGCCGGTGATCACCAAGATCGATCCCGACGCCACGCCGGTGCTCACCCTCGCGCTCTCGTCCGGCGCCAGCGCGCGCGACACGACCGAGTTCGCCGACAAGGTCCTGCGCCGGGAAATCGAGTCGATCTCGGGCGTCGGGCAGGTGCTGATCGTCGGCGGGCGCAACCGCCAGATCAACGTGCTGATCGATCCCGAGAAGCTCCAGAAGTTCAACCTCTCGGGCGTCGACATCGAGCGCGCGCTCCGCTCGCAGAACATCGCGCTCCCGAGCGGGCGGGTCGAGCAGGGCTCGCGGCAGCTCACCTTGCGCACGCAGGGGCGGGTCGAGTCGGTCGAGCAGATGGCCGACATCATCGTCGCCACGCGCGACGGCTACGCCATCCGCGTCGCCGACATCGGGAGCGTGGAGGACGGCACCGCCGACGCCGTGTCCGCGGGCTTCATGGGCCAGCGCGCCACCGTCATCCTCAACATCCGCAAGCAGAGCGGGACCAACACCGTCGAGGTCGTGAGCACCGTGAAGGAGCGGCTCAACGATCTCCAGGCGCGCCTGCCCGCCGGCTACACCATCAACATCGCCCGCGATCAGTCGGAGTTCATCGAGAACGCCGTCGGGGCCGTGAAGGAGCACCTGGTCCTCGGCGCCATCTGCGCGGCGCTGATCGTGTTCGCGTTCCTCGGCAACGCCCGCTCCACGATCATCGCCGCCATCGCCATCCCGACCAGCATCGTCAGCACCTTCGGGATCATGAAGGCGGCCGGGTTCACGCTCAACTCGATCACCCTGCTCGCGCTCACGCTCGCGGTCGGCATCGTCATCGACGACGCGATCGTGGTCCTGGAGATCATCTTCCGGCACATGGAGGAGAAGGGCGAGACGCCGTTCGTCGCGGCGATTGAAGGCACGAAAGAGATCGGGCTCGCCGTGCTCGCGACCACCCTCTCGCTGGTCGCGGTGTTCCTCCCCGTAGCGTTCATGGGCGGGATCGTCGGCCGCTTCATGAGCTCGTTCGGCCTCACCATGTCGTTCTCGATCATGGTGTCGCTGGTGGTGAGCTTCACGCTCACGCCGATGATGTGCGCCCGCTGGCTCAAGGTGAAGGCCAGGGCTGCCTCGGAGCAGCCGAAATCCGCGCATGGAGCGCACGGCGAGGCGAAAGGCGTGTATGGCGCGATCGAGCGCACCTACGTGCGGATCCTCGCCTGGTCGCTCCGTCACCGCTGGGTGATCGTCACCTTCTGCGTGCTCTCGATCGTGGCGATCCCGCTGCTCGGCAAGGCCGCCAACGCCAACTTCCTCCCCGACGAAGACGAGTCGCAGTTCGCGGTCAGCGTCCGCGCGCCCGAGGGGACCAGCCTCGATCAGACGCGCCTCATCGCCACCCGCATCGCCGCCGAGGTCGAGACGCAGGCCGGGGTTCTCTATTCGGTCACCACCATCGGCGACGATCCGCAGCGGACCTCGAACCTCGCCGGCATCTACGTGAAGCTGGTGCCGTCGTCGAAGCGCCCGCTCTCGCAGCAGGAGATGATCGACAAAGTCCGCAAGGACGTGCTCCCGAAATTCGCGAAGGATCACCTGCGGATGTCGGTCGGCATCGTCCCCGCGTTCTCGGGCGGCGGGGCGCAGTTCCCGGTCATGTTCCAGATCATGGGCCCCGACATGACCAAGATCTCGAGCTACGCCGACACCCTCCTCGCGAAGATGCGGACCCTCCCGGGCGTGGTCGATCCCGACACCTCGCTGATCCTCGGCAAGCCCGAGCTGCGCGCCCACATCGATCGCAAAAAGGCTGCGGATCTAGGGGTGAGCGTGGCCGACATCGCCCAGGCGCTGCGCCTCCTGGTCGGCGGCTACCAGGTCACCAACTACAACGAGAACGGGGAGCAGTACGAGGTCCACGCGCGCGCGGTGCCCAGCTACCGCTCCGACATCGAGGGGCTGAAGCGGCTGACGGTGCCCTCGATCAAGCTCGGCACGGTGACCCTCGACAACCTGGTCACGTTCACCGAGGGCGCGGGCCCCTCGAAGATCGATCGCTACAACCGCCGCCGTCAGGTCACGATCATGTGCAACCTGAAGAAGGGCTTCTCCGAGGGCGCCACCATCGCCGAGCTCAACAAGGCCGCGGCCGACCTGAAGATGCCGCCGGGCTACGTGGCGGGGCCGATCGGGCGCTCGCGCGAGCTGGGGCGCGCCGCCGCGAACTTCGGCCTGGCCTTCATGCTCTCGTTCATCTTCATGTACCTGGTGCTCGCCGCGCAGTTCGAGTCGTGGCTGCACCCGATCACCATCCTGCTCTCGCTCCCGCTCACGGTGCCGTACGCGTTGATCAGCATCATCGTTTTCCGGCAGTCGCTCAACATCTTCTCCATGCTCGGGATCCTGGTGCTGTTCGGGGTCGTGAAGAAGAACTCGATCTTGCAGATCGATCACACGATCAAGCTCCGCGCGCACGGGATGCCGCGGCTGGAGGCCATGCTCGAGGCCAACCGCGATCGCCTGCGGCCGATCCTGATGACGACCGCGGCGTTCGTCGCCGGCATGGTGCCGCTGGTGTTCTCGAGCGGCGCCGGCGCCGGGACCAACCGCGCCACGGGCTTCGTGATCATCGGCGGCCAGTCGCTCGCGCTCCTGCTCACGCTCCTGGCCACCCCGGTGGCGTACTCGCTCTTCGACGATCTCTCGAGCTGGGTGACGCGGGTCCTGGGGCTCAAGCCGCCGAGCGAGGCCGAGGACGTTCCGAGCGAGCACGCGGGCGGCGAATAGCGCTTCCCGGGCAGGCCGCCGGAATGTGCTCTGGGCCCCTCAACCTGGGGCCGGCGGCGCCGATGCTCCCTGCTAGCCCGAGGCGCACGCGCCCGACTGGCCGCCGCCTCGCGGAACGCTGAATGGAGCACGTTCGATGGACACCCTGGCCACAGCCCGATCGATCCCCGCGCAGGAGTGCTCGACGTGCAGCCTCGCGAAGCCGGATCCAGCTCGATTCTGCGCGCGCTGCGGGGAGGGGGGCTTCGGAGCCAGGCTGGTCGACGGCCGCTACGCGATCGAGAGCGAGCTCGGTCGAGGCGGCATGGGGATCGTCTACGTCGCGCGCGACGTCTGGCTCCGGCGGCAGATCGCCATCAAGCTCATCGCCCCGGCGCTGGTGGAGAACCGCGTCGTCGCCGCGCGCTTCTGCGACGAGGCCCGCGCCCTGGCCTCGGTGCAGAGCCGGCACGTCGTGCAGGTGTTCTCGCTCGGCGAGCACGAGGACTCGTACTTCTTCGCCATGGAGTATGTGCGTGGCCGCAGCCTCCTCCGGATCCTCGCCGAGCACCGGGCCCACCACGAGAAAATCCCCGTTCATCGCGCGCTGACGATCCTCGCGCGGATCGCCGACGGCATCGACGCGGTGCACGCGGCGGGCATCGTTCACCGCGACGTCAAGCCGGCGAACATCGTGATCGAAGAGGACACCGGGCGGCCGGTGCTGCTCGACTTCGGCCTCGCATTCCGGGGGAAAGGCGCCGAGGCGTCGGCGTTCGCGGGCACGCCCGACTACACCGCGCCGGAGCAGACCGGCCTCGTCGCGGGGATCGCCGTCGGCCCGTGGACCGACGTGTACTCGCTCGGCTGCACCGCGTTCGAGACCCTCGCCGGGCGCATCCCGTACGACGATCTCGACGCCGACGCCGTGCTCGCCAAGCACGCCCGCGCGCCGCGTCCGCTCGTCTCGACGTACCGCCCGGAGCTCGCCCCGTTCGACGCCGTGATCGCGCGCGCGATGGCCAGGAGCCCCGGCGAGCGCTACCGGAGCTGCAGCGAGTTCGTCGCCGCGCTCTGCGCCGCGCACGAGCTCGGGGATCGCCGCGCGGCCCCCGTCGCGCGCCCCGCGGTCACGCCGTTCGACCCCAACGACGCCGCGCTCCGCGTGCTCGTCGTCGACGACGATCCCGACTTTCGCAAGTTCGCCACGCGCGCCGTGCACCTCGCGTTCTTCCGCCAGAGCGTGCAGGTGATCGCCGCGGCTTCGGGCGCCGCAGCGCTGGAGCTGGTCGCGCAGCGCCCGGCCGATCTCGTGGTCCTCGACTTCGACATGCCGGGCCTCGACGGAGCCGACACCCTCTCGCAGATCCGCGCGATGCCCAGCGCCAGCCGCGCGCGCGTCGTCGTCGTCAGCGGCCGCGTGCGCCCCGCGGATCGGTGGCGCTTCTCGGTCCTCGGGGTGAACGATTTCGTCGCCAAACCAACCGATCTGACGGCGCTGATCGAGACGATCAGCGCCGTCGCCGAGCGCGCGGGGTGGCGGGAAGAACCGCGCGAAGAGTCATCGCTCGGGTCATGAGGAGGCTCGCTCGATCGCCGCGGTCGCCTCGAGGATCGTCGCCCACGCCGCCGCCGGATCCGCCCCGTCGCCCGCGCCGACCTCGACCAGCGCCTCCTCGATCCGGCCCGCCGCCGCGCTGATCGCCGGGAACCCGTACGAGCCCGCCGCGCCGCGGAGCTTGTGCGCCCCGCTTCGCGCCTCGTCGTGGAGCGCGCTGTCGTCGCGCGACGTCGCCGCGGCGCGGACCGCCGTCGCGAGGGCGACGACGCGGTCGGGGAGCGCGATCGCGAACTCCTGACGCAGCTCCACGAACGCCTCGCGGATCAGCGCGTCGCGCTCGGCGCTCACGCCGGCCCCGGATCGCCCTGCAAGATCCGCCGGATCTGATCGGGCAAGAGCATCGGATCGAAGGGCTTGACGATCACCCCCTCGGCGCCGAGCGCGAGGAGCTCGTCGATCTCGACGCGCCTGGATCTGGCCGTGAGGAAGAGGATCGGGATCGCCGCGGTCGCCGGATCGTCGCGCAGCATCCGCAGCGTGGTCGGCCCGTCGCAGCCGGGCATCATCACGTCGATCAGGATCAGATCGGGCGGCGCGCGGCGGGCCTCGGCGAGCCCCTCGGGCCCGGACGCCACGGCGACGACGGCCCACCCGCCCACGCGTCGCAGGCTCATCGACGCGATGGTCCGGATGTCCTGCTCGTCGTCGACGAGCAAGATCCGCTCGATTTTCCGGGGTCGCGCGCCGGGGAGCGCGTCGCTCATGATCGCCTCACCGCCCGCGGCGCAGCACGCGATCGATCTTGCGCGCCAGCCCGTCGGGGGTGATCGGGTAGCGCGCCACGTCGGCCGCGCCCGCCGCGACCAGCTCGTTGAGCTGATCGGCGCCGATCCGGCCGGCGCAGACGATGACCTTGGGGGCCTTCGCCGCGCGGACGATCTGCTCCAGCGCGGCGCGCCCCTCGCGGATGCTGGTCCCGACGTCGAGCACCACCAGCGCGACGCCCGCCGCCGCGATCTCCTCCGCCGAGCTCAGCGTCACGATCTCGATGTGCTGCGCCGCGAGCGCGGTCTCGCACGAGCTGTCGATGCCCACGGCCTCGACCGGCGGAGGGAGGCGGAGCACGCCGATCGTCTTCGTTTCCAGGCTGATCGCGCTCGGCGTCGCCGGCGCCGCGGCCCACGACGGCGCGCGCGCCGAGCGCTCGCCTAACGCCACCTCGCCCTTGCGCGTCGGCAGCCGCGCCAGCGTGGCCTCGGCCGACAGCGCCTCGAGGAGGCGGCTCTTGGTCTCCGCGGCGTCGCGCGGGCGTCGCTCCGGCACCTTGGCCAGGAGATCGAGCCGCAGCTTCTCGAGCAGCGGCGGCACCGGCTCGCTCCCCTCCGGCCGCTTCAGCGGCGGGGGCTTGGCGAACATGTGCTTGGCCATCGTGTCGATGGACGCGCCGCCCGCGAAGGGCGGACGGAGCTGGAGGAGCGTCGTGAGCAAGCATCCGAGCGAGTAGAGATCGGCGCTCGGGCTCACGACCAAAGAGCGACATTGCTCCGGGCTCATGTAGTCCGGGGTCCCGGCCACCGCGTCGCGCTGGGTGAGCGTCGGCCCGGCGTCGCGCGCGTCGTCGACGTGGGCGAGCCCGAAATCCAGCACCTTCACCACGCGGTGATCGCCCACGTCGGCCAGGAACACGTTGTCGGGCTTGAGATCGCGGTGAACGATCCCGTACGCGTGCGCCACGGCGAAGGCGTCGAGCAGCATCTCCAGGATCCGCCCCACCTCGGCCAGCGGCGGGGGCACGTCGAGGCGATCGAGCCACGTGCCGAGCGAGCGCCCGTCGAGGTACTCCATCACCAGGTAGAGCACGCCGCCCTCCTCGCCGAAGTCGAGCACGCGCACCACGTTGGGGTGGCTCAGCAGCGAGGCTGCGTGGGCCTCGCGGCCGAAGCGGCGCACGTACTCTTCCTGCATCGCCACGTGCGGGTGCATGGTCTTCACGGCCACGCTGACGCCGAGCGAGAGGTGCGTGGCCTTCCAGACCGAGCCCATCCCGCCGACGCCGAGGAGCCGTACGAGCTCGTACTTGCCCCCGAGGATCTGCCCAGCTTCGGCCTTCGCGCCGGGGATCGGCGCGGCGGAGATCATCGTCTGCGCGCGCAGGACCGGCGCGTCGGGGCGCACGCCGCGCCCATCGAGCGGCGTCGTCAGCAGCGCCTGGAGCCCGTGCGGCGTGGTGCGATCGGGATCGAGATCGAGCTCGGGATCGCGCGGCGGGACGGTGTCGGCGACGGTGATCCGCGCCGCCGGTCGCGCGCGATCCGGCAGGAGGAGCTGCGTCGATCCGGGCCCGCGCGTGAGCGCGTCGGGCAGCAGCGTCGGCTGGAGCCCGAGCGAGACCCGGGCCCGATCGGCCGCGTCGTCGTCGTCGCGGCCCTCGTCGCCGCTCACGGACGCGCCTCGCGCACGCCGATCGAGAGCTGGGCGTCGAAGACGCTGTCGCCGACGCTGGTGAACGGGCTCACGCGCGCCGACGCCGCGCCGAAGATCGCGCCGCCGACCTCGAGCCCGCCGCCGAGGCCGCCGAGGAGCTTCGCGCCGCTCGAATCGGCGTGGGTCGCGTGGGCGTCGACGACCGCGTGAAAGCGCAACCAGGTGGTTGCGTCTGCGGTCCCGCCCGCGAGGAGGAAGCCGTCGATCGGGGGCGCGCCGCCGACGCCGTTGTCGTCGCGGAGGCGGACGCGCAGGCCCAGATCGGCGAGCCACGTGAGCCGCCCCGAGGCGCCGCCGGCGGCGAACGCGCCTTCGAATCGCGCCGGCGGCCCGCCGCTCACCACGGGCAGCCCGAAGCGGATCGACGGCGCGAGCTCGAAGCGCGCCTGCCCCACGCGCAGCAGCCGGTAGCGCGCGCCGAGCCACGCGCTGGCGTCCGGGGCTGCGTTTCCCGAGGGATTCGAGCGCAGCGCCGCGTCGAGCCCGAGCGCTCCGATCGCGCCGCTCGCCCGGACCTGTCCCTGGTACACCGTCGCGCCGCCCGCGCGCCCCACCACCACGCCGCCCGAGGCCGTGTTCGTCGCGGTGGGCGCGAGCCACACCGTGTCGGTGAAGGGCGAGAGCGACCACAGCGGCGCGTCGGTCCCGATCCGCGGCATGACCTGGACGACGAGCACGGGCGGCGGCGCGGGCCGCGCGAGATCGGCCGTCGTCGTCCCGAGCACCGAGCCTCGGCCGTCGACGAGATCGAGCCGGATCGGCCGCATGGCGTCGATGCTCTGCGGCAGCGGGATCACCGCGCTGAACCGCCCCGGCGCGGCCCCGGGCGTGAGCGCGACGTCTGTCCGTGTCTCGGCGGCGGCGCCCTCGCCCGGCAGGTGCGCGCGCAGGTGCGGCGCCGCGCGGGCGCTCACGTCGACGCCGTCGAGCGCCGCGATGGCGATCGTCGCGGTGAGCGATCGGCCGTCTGCCCCGCGCGCGACCTCGATCTTCGCGCTGACCTTCACGTAGGTGATGTCGATGTTCTCGGTCTGGATCTCGGTCGCGCCGCGGGCGCGCACGTGGAGCGCGTGCGGCGCGCGCGTCTGCAAATCGAGCTGGGCTGGCACCGGCCCGAACGCCCCGTCGTCGACGGCCATCTCCAGATCGGGCGCCGCGCCGAAGCCGAGCACGCCGTAGGGGTTGGCCTCGATCGCGTGGTCCTTCAGCGTCCCGCCGCCGGCTTTGAGCTCGGCGTCGACGAGCCGGATTTGCCGTGTTTTCGAGGCGATCCCGAGGAACTCTTCCTTGTCGATGGCGCGGACGTGGAGGTAGTACGTGCCCGCGGGGAGCTTCTCGGCGCGGAAGGCGACCACCGTCGCGGGCACCTCTTCGCGGGCGAGGAGATCGTTGAAAGTCTCGTCGCGCGCCAGCTCGACGCGGTACGAAATGGCCTTGGGCTCGGGGGCCCACGTCGCGGTGATCAGGCCCTGTCCTGCGGGCGCGAAGGCGATGGCCTCGGTGCCGCCGGCGGCCCACGCCGGCGCCGGCGGGAGCGGCCGAGGCGGGATCGGCGCCGCCGTGCCGACGAAGCGCGAGCCGAAGTTCGTGGGCACGTCGATGGTCTTGCCGCCCGAGACCACGCCGGCCTTGCCGTTGAACACCGCCACCGTGGTGCGCTCGCCCTTGCGCTCGACCACGGTGTCGCGCGACGCGGCGCTCACCCGCCCCCCTCCCTTGATCGCCACCTCGACCGAGTCCCCGCGGAGCGCCGAGAGGCCGGCCTTCACCTCGCCCGACTCGACCTCGACCGCGGCGGGCGGGGTCTTCGACACGTGGGTTTGATTGGCTGTCCCGTAGATGACGACCAGGGTATTCGGCGCGAGGAACACCCGGGTGCGATCCACGAACTCGACGTCGGCCCGGCCCTTGTCCAGGGTGTTGACGCTGGAGTTCGAGTAGAGCGGCATCCCGCTCGCGGCGGCGTTCCAGGCCCCGCCCGCGGGGCGCGCGCGCACGTCGGGGTTGATCGAGCGCAGCTTGGCGTCGGCGATCGTCGTCACCGTCGCCGGCAACACCAGGGTCGTGCCCTCGGTCAGCGCGACGCCGGCCTTGCACGTGACGCGGTTATAGCGGCTCAGCAGGCCGACGTGCTTGGCCGATCCATAGAGCGCTTTGGCAACGTCGTCGCAGGTCTCGCCCTTCTGCACGCCCCACTGCACCACGGGCTCGGGGAATCCCGGCGTGGGCCCAGCGGCGCGCGCTTGCCCCGCGAACGTGCCCGCCAGTGCGAAGAAAGCAACCCACGACCGCCTCATTGGAGCCTCCGGTGATACTCGTACGCCGCTCGAAATGCCAGTTGCAAGGACCGACGCGATGGCCTACCAATCGCGAATGCTTGACCGGCGCGCAACAGCGCTTCTCGCCGGGCTTTGCAGTTTACTAGGGGCCACCCGGGCCTCGGCGCAGGCCTCGACACCCCCCAGCGCTCCTCTCGACCGCTTCGAGCCCTCGCCTGCCGGCGACGCGCTCTTCTCGGTCCCGTCGGCGGGTGTCGCAGGCGACCTCCGCCCCGCGGTCGGCCTCACGTGGACCTACGCCCACGATCCGCTCGTCCTTCGCACGGAGTCGGGGCGCACCGCGCCGCTCGCCTGGGTCGATCACCAGATGATCCTCCACACGCAGGCCAGCCTCCAGCTCTTCCGGCGCGTGGAGCTCGACGTCGATTTCCCGTTCACGCTGGCCCAGGGCGGCACCACCGGATCCATCGGCGGCGTCAACGTGGTGGCCCCGTCCGGCGGCACCCTCAACGACGTTCGCGCCGGCGCGCGGGTCCTGGTCCTCCGACAGCGCGGCTTCGTGCCCAATGTGGCGCTGGGCTTCTCGGTGTGGTTCCCCACGGGAGATGCAGAGTCGTTTGCCGGCGCTGGCTCGGCTCGTTACGCCCCTTCGCTCAACGTCAGCGCCGAGTCGCGACACCTGGTCTGGGCGTTCTCGTTCGGTCGCCGCTTCCAGCACGAGCGCGCGGGGCAGCTCCTCGGCAGCCAGGTCTTCCTGGGGATCGGCGCCGCCTTCAAGTGGCAGAAGCTCCAGATTGGCCCGGAGCTCAATTTCTCGCTGGCCGCGGGCGACACCGTGGCTCCGCTCTCCAACGACCTCGCCTCGGCCGAGCTCCTCCTCGGCGCGCGCTATGGACTCGGCCCCTTCAAGCTCGGCCTCGGCGCCGGCCCCGGCCTCGGACAGGCCATCGGTACGCCCAGCTACCGGATCTTCGCCTCGGTCTCGTGGGCCATCGAAGCCGGTGCTCCCCCGGTCAAGCCGGTCGCAACTGGCGACGGCAACGGCCGCGACGGGACCAGGAGCACCACTCTGCCGATCGCCCCGCCGGAGCCCCCGGTGGCCGCGGTGCCGCCGGATCTCGACGGCGACGGCGTCCCCGACGCCGAGGACCAGTGTCCCACCGTCTCCGGCGACGCGAGCCCCCAGGCCTTCCGCCGCGGCTGCCCGGCCGATCGCGATCGCGACGGCGTCTACGACCTCGACGACCGCTGCCCCGACGTGCCCGGCGCCCCCAGCGACGATCCCGCGAAGAATGGCTGTCCGCCCGACACCGACGGAGACGGCATCGTCGACGCAAAAGACGCTTGCCCCGCCGAGAAGGGCAATCCCACCAGCGATCCGAAGACCAACGGCTGCCCCGACGCGGTCCGGATCGAAGGCACGCAGATCATCATCCTCCAGCAGGTCAACTTCGAGACCGCGCGGGACGAGATCAAGTCCGAGAGCTTTGGCCTCCTCGGCCAGGTCGCCGCCGTCCTCACCCAGCACCCGGAGATTGCCCGCCTCGCCGTCGACGGCCACACCGACTCGCGCGGCGCCGCGAAGGCCAACACCAACCTCTCGCAGCGGCGCGCCCTCGCCGTCGTCCGCTGGCTGACCGAGCACGGGATCGACGCGCGCCGCCTGGAGGCCAGGGGCTTTGGCCCGCGCCGCCCCATCGCCGACAACGCCACCGACGCCGGCCGCGCCAGGAATCGACGGGTCGAGTTCCTGATCAAGAAGCGAACCCTGCTCGGCGAGGCCGGCTGGAAAGACGGCCCGGTCGACTGACCGAGCGGCGGCCAGGACCCACGAGAAAGTGAGAGGGCGACAGTGCGGCTCCGGAGCAAGGCTCTCGTTCTCTTCACGGCGCTTTCCCTCGTGCCCACGGTCACGGCGGTGGCGCTCCTCATCAACGTCAACGTCGTCGCCGTTCGTGACACGGAGCAGACGTTGCAAGACGCCATCCTCACCGAGGTGGCCAGTACGCCGACGCGCCTCGTCGGCGACGTCGAGCAAGACGCCGTCGCCGTCGCCGCCATCCTGGGCCGCGCGGCGGCCGGCGCCGTGAAAGACGACGACGCGGTCGAGTCGGTCCGCGCCCTGATCTCCACCCGCGCCACGGTGCCCGCCGTCCGCTTCGAGGTCCCCGCGGCGAAGGTGAGCACCGTCATCCGCCGCGCCGGCGCCGCGGCGGGCGACGCCCCCGAGAGCACTCCCGATCTCCGCGCCGCGGCCGACGCGGCAGGAGTGGCCTTTGCCGTCCCGAGCGTCGCGCCGAACACGCCTCTCCGCGGGATCGTCGTCGCCCGGATCCCCTCCTCGCCCGACGCCAAGGGCCCTGTCGGCTACGTGGTCGTCGGCGTCGATCTCGCGCCCCTCGGCGAGGAGCTCCGCGGCGTCGCCGAGCGGCGCTTCGGCGGCCGCGACGTCAGCCTGCTCATCGCCACGCGCGATCGCCGCGCCGTCGCCACCTACGGAATGCCTTCCGTCGTCCCCGGCGGCAGCGTCGCCGATCACCCGCTCTGGAAGCGACTCTTCACCGACGCTCCGTGGAGCCAGCGCGTCGGCGTCGTGAGCGAGTATCCCTCGGAGAGCGGCACCAAGATGATCGGCGTCGCCCAGACCATGCCCGACCTCGACTGGGCGGTCGCCGTGTGGCGGCCCGAGCCGGTGGCCTATGCCGCCCTCGCCGAGATGCGGCAAAAGGGCGCTCTCGTGGCCTTCGCCGCGGCGCTGCTGGCGCTGATCGCGGGCGCGCTCACGGCCCGTCGCGTCACCACACCCATCCTCGATCTCGTCACCCAGGCTCGCCTCATCGGCGAGCGACAGTGGCGCAAGGTCACCCTCCAATCTCCCGGCGACGACGAAATTGGCGAGCTCACCCGCTCTCTCGGGCAGATGGCCGAAGGCCTGGAAAAAGGCGAGGCAGAGATCGCCCACGAGGCCAAATTGCGCGGCGATCTCGGCCGCTTCATGAGCAAGCCGCTGGTCGACGCCATCGTCCGGGGCGAGCACCCGCTCGCGCTCGGCGGCAAGCGCTCGGCGGTCTCGGTCCTCTTCGCCGACATCGTCGGGTTCACCCCCCTGGCCGAGTCCCGCGACGCCCAGCAGGTCGTCGGCCTGCTCAACGAGCTCTTCTCGGTCCTGAGCGAGATTGTCTTTCGCCACGGCGGCACCGTCGACAAGTTCATCGGCGACTGCATCATGGCCGTCTGGGGCGCGCCGATCCCGCAAGAAGACCACGCCGCTCGCGCCCTCGCCGCCGCCGAAGACATGATGCGCTTCCTGGAGACGGCCAACGAAGAGTGGAAAGAGAAATACGACGTGGAGATCCGACTCGGCATCGGCGTCAACTCCGGCGAGGCCATCGTCGGCAACGTCGGGTCCGACAAGCGCATGGAATACACGGTGATCGGCGACGTGGTGAACATCGCCGCGCGGCTCGAGGCCATCGCCCAGCCCAATCAAGTGCTGGTGGCCGAGACCACGAAGCGCCTCGCCGGCGACAAGTTCGCCCTGCGCGAGCTCGGCGCCCGCAAGCTCACCGGGCGCAAGGCCGAGACCATGGTCTACGCCCTCGATACGGAGTGAGCCCGGCCGCGCGGCGCGCTTGACATTCGCGATACTCAGGTAATATCCAGCTCCTGATCTCCCCCCGAAGTCGAGTCGACATGTCCGGATCACCCACCGAGCCAGGCCCCTTCAGCGATCTCCCGATCCACGTCGCCGACACCGGAGAGGGCGAGATCACCGTCCTCCTCCACAGCAGCGGAATGTCCGGCGATCAGTGGAAACGCACCGCCGAGCACCTCGTGCGCCGCGGATATCGCGCGCTCGTCCCCGATCTCCTGGGCTCCGGCCGCAACGCGCCCTGGCTCGACGGCAAACCCTTCAGCTTTCACGACGATCTGGCGATCGTCACCCGGCTCCTCCAGCTCGCCCCGCGCCCGGTGCACCTCGTCGGTCACTCGTACGGAGGCCTCGTGGCCCTGCGCGCGGCGGCGCTCGATCCCGCGCGCGTGCGCTCGATCGCCCTCTACGATCCGGTGGCGCTCGGGGTCCTCGATCCCGAGCTCGCCGCCGACGCCGAGGGGCTGAGTCAGCTCAGCCATCTTCGCTTTGGCTGGGGCGAGACCGAGGCCGAGCACGAGGCCTTTCTCGAACGCTTCGTCAACTACTGGGGTGGCGAGGGCGCCTGGCCGCGCCTCCGCGAGCCCGCGCGCGCCGAGTTCCGGCGAATCGGGTGGATCGTCCACGAAGGCGCGCGCTCGCTCACGCTCGAGACCACCGGGGCCGACGCCTATCGCGCGCTCCGGATCCCGGCGCTCTTCGTCACGGGCGAGCACTCCCCGCCCGCGGCGCAACGGGTCGTGGCCCACCTCGGCGAGGCCGTCCCCGGGGCGCGCGTCGAGCGGATCGCCGGCGCTGGCCACATGGGCCCTCTGACCCATGGAAAGCAGCTCAACGAGCTCCTCTCGGCTCACCTCGCGGCCGCCGTCTGAATGAAGTCGACGCGCCGCGCATCAAGGTCCTCGCGGTCGATAGCGAGAGCGGAGCGCCCCTCTCGCACCTGACCATCCAGGCTTCGCTTCGTCCGGGTCACGCTACAACCCCTCCGGCCACCTCGATGAGGCGCCGGATCGAAGAGGAGAACGCGGATGAGCTCACGACGATTTGCCAGCATGTTGCTCGGAGGGCTGGCCTTCGCGCCCGCGGCGCCGGCCCAGGCCAGCGAGATCACCTTCGGCTCGCACGACATCCAGACCACCTTCTTCATCAGCAAGAGCGACGATCGCAACCGCGTCGACTACGGGATGCGGCTCGACGCCGCCTGCGCGCCCTACGGCGAAGAGGCGGTGTTCCCCTACTGGCGCGAGCTCGAGAAATCGCCCGATCGCAAGGTCTCTCTCTCCATGCTCGACCAGATCGCCTTTGGCATCGCCGAGCAGCGAACGATCGCCCGCACCGAGACCGGCGGCGAGTACACCATCCGCCTCAAGCAGGTCGATCGGCTCATCGAGATCACCACGAAGAAGGAAGCCGACGGGACGTGCTCGGCGCTCACGCGCTCGGCCGTCAACGGGGCTCAGGTGCAGCTCGTCTCGGTGTTCGCCAAGCTCGCCGGCTTCGCCTCGGTCGACTACATCGACGTGTTCGGGAAAGATCTCCAGTCCGGGGCGGCGGTGACGGAGCGGATCAAGAAATAGGCAATCAGATGAAGCGGTGGCCCGCTCCCCGGTAGGTGGGAGCGCGCCCCTCGATCCGATCCCCGCGGACCAGCAAATACTCCTGGAAATGCTCGGCCAGCTCGCCGGCCTTGGCGTGCCGGAAGAACACCGGCGCTCCGAGCGCGAGATCGAGGCCCGCGGGCACCCGGAGAGGCGTTTGCACCTCGCCCGCGCCCTCCATTCCCAGCAGGGAGAGGCCCTCCGGGAGATACGGTAGTGGCAAACGATCGGGCCCGGCGCTGCCCGAGGCCACGAACCCGCCGCCCTGGCAGGTGACGAACCCCGGAGCGGGCCTCCGCGTGATCTGGAGCGCGAAGAAGGCCGCGGGGCGCAGCTCGACGCCGCGGTAGTGGTCGAAGAGGTGGCTGTCGAGGAAGCCGGATCCGGCGGTGATCTCGGTCAAGGCGGGATCCTGGACGGACCAGGGGACGCTGCCCGTCCCGCCGCCGTTGAAGACCGGCGCGGAGAGGCCGAGTCGCGCGAGCTCGGCCTGGATTTCCCGGCGCAAGGCCAGCACCGGGGCGCGCGAGAGCTCTTTGACGGCGCGGCGCGGGACGTCGAGCAGAGGCGAGAGCGGGCTGTGATCGGGAAGGCCGGCGAGGTGCGCCTCGTAGGCGAGGACGCCGCCGAGCGAGAGGCCCGGGTAGCTGGCAATCTGCGCCGCCAGGGCGCCGACCTGCCGCGCGGTGTGGAGCGGGCTCCGGCGGACGCCGAGGTGCGCGCGGCCGCCGAGCAGTCGGTAAGAGACGTCGACGTCGATGATGACAGGAATGGTTGCCGCCAAATTGACGGCGGCGCGCGAGGCCACCGCGAGGTGCTCGGCGCAGTCGACCGCGAGCGACACCCGCGCTCCGGCGAGGTTGGCCTCGGCGACGAGGCGCGCGTCGTGGAGCTGTGCCGTGGGATAGGCGATGAGGAGATCGTCGAAGCCCTGCGAGGCCAGGAATCGGGCCTCGGCGCACGAATAGGCCATCAGCCCGCGGACCGCGGCGCCGCCGCGATCGAGCAGGTAGCGCAGGAGGACCGGGCAGCGGATCGATTTCGAGGCGATCCGCAGGGTTTTTCCGCTCGCCCGCACCGGCGCGAGGAGGGCTTCGACGTTGTGATCGAGGGCGTCGAGATCGACCAGCGCGAGCGGCAGCGGCTCGCCTCCGAGCGCGCGGCGGAGGCGATCGTGACGATCGCGTGAGGCCTCGCCCGGCGCTACTCGCACGGATCGGCGACCTTTCCCGGCTCGGGCACCCGCGGCGCTCCCTTGGCGAAGCTCTGGAGGAAGCAGCCATAGGCGTGCTTCGGGGCCTCGGTCTGGAACACGACCTCGTGCCCGTTCTCGATGCCGTCCTCGGGATACTGGGTCACCACCGCGGTCACCTTCGCGCCTCCCTTGCCAGTCACGTTCCCGGCGACGGGCAGCGCGACGGGGCCGCGGCCCACGAGCGGTAGGAGACTGCCAATCGGGGCCATGCCCGCGAGCGCCGGGCTCTTCGCGTCGAGCTCGTCGCCGGCCAGATCGAGCCCGATCGAGAGGCTGGTGGCGTTGGCGATCGGCGGGAGGATGTAGTTGTCGACGATGCCTTGCATCATCAGCACGTGACGGGAGGGGCCGTCCTCGGGGCTCTGCACGATGCGCCGGGCGTACACCGGCGGATCCGAGGGCTCGGCCGCCCACTGGAAGAGGGAGAGGACCGGATCGTACTCGGTGAGCGCGTAGTCGGAGCCGATGCCGATGAGGATCCCGGCGAGGCCCTTGAGGGCCACCGGCTCTTGCTTGTAAATCACGTTCTCGATCCAGCTCCCCCCGGCGCCGCTGAGCAGCCCGGCGCGGTAGCGGGGCTCGTAGGCCAGCGTGAGCGGCGCGATGGTCGCGCCCATGGAGTGCCCCATCAGCGCCAGCGTGGCGGTGTCGAAGCGGGCTTTGCCGTCGGGCGTGACGACGCCGGGGCAGTCGGCGACGTCGATGGATACCGCGTCGAGGACGTGGGCTTGAAGGGCGAGCTCGGCCGCCGATTGCCGGATGTTGTCGCGGAGCGCGACCGGGTTACCGACGTTGAAGATCAGGAACTGCTCGTCTCCGTGGGTGACGTTGCGGAGGCCGCCGTGGGGGCCGTCGATGCTCGATCCGGCGAACCCGGCGCCGGCGAAGATCAGCGCCGGGCCGGTGCCGGGCGTGAGCGCGGGACCGCCGGTCATGGCCTGCACGCCGCGGTCGACGAGGGGGCGCTCGCCGCCGCCGCCGGTGCGGCTGAAGACGACGAGCGGGAATCCCTTCGGCGGCATGGTCCGGCGAGGGACGGTGATGACGAAGCGGGCCTCTTCCATGCGCTGGAGCACCGGAGCACCCTTGTCGTCGAACACCCAGCCTCCGCCTTCCTCCTGATACGGAGGCGCGCCGCCCTGGTATTCAGGCATGGGGATCGTGGTCTCGTAGACGCAGTAGTCGGTGAAGATCTCGTTGCGCACGAAGGGCTTGGTGGGCGCGGGCGCCGGCGCCGCGAGCATGGCAGCCGTGACCTGAGCGAAGGAGTCGGTGGGGGATCCGGTGGTGAAGATCGTGATCCCGGCGATATCGTCTCTCGGGATACCGGCCTTGGCGGCGGTGTCGAGCGCGGCGAGGGTCGAGGCGAGGACCGCGTCGCTCATGCCTTCGGGGCGGCCGCCGGAAGCGAGCGCTGCCATGGAGGGCGAGCGGTCGAGCAGAGCGCCCTTCGCGTCGTGCAAGGAGCGGCGGACGATCGCTGCATAGCGGGTGTGGGGGCGGAGCGGCACGCCCTGGAGCGGGAGCGCCACGAGGAGGTTTGGCGCGCCGTACGGCCCGGCGTCGGCGAGGAACGCAGTGGCGATCGGGTAGCGCACGAGGTGATCCGGCGCCGCCGGATCGACGCCGAGGAGCACCACGGGGGAGGCGTCCGTGACGCTGTCGGCCACGCTCGGCAGGTCCGTCGCCTGGAGAGAGGCGGTGAGCTGGAAGAAGATCCCCGACGTCGTGCTGAATCCGCGAGCGTCGGCGCGGAGAATGGCGAGGATGCGCTTGACCAGGTCGGTCGCGCCGGCGACAGGGAAGTCGGCGAGGTCGACGTGCCCGTCGGTCGCGAGGCGGAAATCGCCTGGAAACGGCGCCCCGTAAAACCCGCTCTTGCGGGTGAAGTCCATGGCGACGGTGGTGCCGAGAGGAGCACAGTCGGCCGCGCACGTCGGCGGCGGGGTGCTGCACCCGCCGAGGAGACCCGCGCCGAGGACGAGCGCAATGGCGCTGCGCGCGCGCCGGGCCGTCGCCCGCTTCGTGCTGTCTGCTTGCTGGTCCATGCCTCACCTCACCTCGCCTCGATCGCGCCCGCGAGGCGCTGTCGAGACTATCGCGAACCACTTCGGCGCGCTCGCCGAAGTGGGCCTCGAGACCAGGGGATGAGCCGGGGAGGAAGGGAAGAAAGGAACAACGAGGGGCGCCGCGGTGGCGCCCCTCGTCCCGTCGCGTGCGGTGTTACACCGCGCGACGCCGGCGCCGGGCCGCGACCAGGCCCACGAGCGCCCCGCCGACGAGCCACGAGGCACCGTCGTTGTCGTTGTTGCCCGGCGTCGTCGAGCAGATCACACCGTTGCCGCTGGCAACGACCCGATCCGTGCCGCCTGCGCCGCCTGCGCCGCCGGCCCCACCCGCGCCCGTGCCGCTGCTGCCGGCGGCGCTGGTGCTGGTGGTGGTGCTGTCGATGCACACGCCGGCCTTGGCCGACATCGAGGAGCAGACCTTGCCGTCAGG
>JBDTXR010000034.1:0-36282 GCA_040006075.1 Byssovorax sp.
GTCTCGATCGCGGTGACCCAGGGCGATCTGACCCGGTCGATCAGCGTCGAGGCCCGCGGCGAGCACCTCGCCCTCCGCGCCAACCTCAACCAGATGATCGCCAACCTCCGCGACACCACGCTCCGGAACGAGGAGCAAGACTGGCTCAAGACCAACCTCGCGAAGTTCAGCGGGATGATGCAGGGGCAGAAGAACCTCGAGGCCGTCTCGCGCCTGATCATGAGCGAGCTCACGCCGCTGGTCTCGGCGCACCACGGGGCCTTCTTCATCTCCTCGACCGAGCACGGCGTCCAGGAGCTGCGGCTCCGCGCCAGCTACGCCTACCAGGTGCGGAAGAGCGTCAACAACAGCTTCAAGCTCGGCGAGGGGCTGGTCGGGCAAAGCGCGCTCGAAAAGAAGGCGATCCTCATCACCAACGTCCCCGGCGATTACGTGCAGATCAGCTCCGGCCTCGGGCAGTCGACGCCGCTCAACATCCTCGTCCTTCCCATCCTCTTCGAGGACGACGTCAGCGCGGTGATCGAGCTTGCCAGCTTCCAGCCCTTCAGCGAGATTCACCGGCTCTTCCTGGAGCAGCTCTCGGGGAGCATCGGCGTCGTCCTCAACATGATCGGCGCCAACATGAGGACCGTCGAGGCCCTCAATCAATCTCAGTCCCTCGCCGAGGAGCTCCAGACGCAGTCGAAGGAGCTCCAGCAGCAGCAGTACGAGCTGAAGAAGTCCAACCAGGAGCTGGGGGCCCAGGCGCAGTCGCTCAAGATCAGCGAGGACCAGCTCAAGGATCAGCGGGAAGAGCTCCAGCAGGTCAACGAGCAGCTCGAAGAGAAGGCCTCGCTCCTGGCCGGGCAGAACCGCGCGGTGGAGAACAAGAACAAAGAGGTGGAGCTGGCGCGCCTCGCTCTGGAGGAGAAGGCCGAGCAGCTCGCCCTCTCGTCGAAGTACAAATCCGAGTTCCTCGCCAACATGTCGCACGAGCTGCGCACGCCGCTCAACAGCCTGCTCATCCTCTCGCAGCTCCTCGCCGACAACCCCGACGGGAACCTCGAGAAGAAGCAGGTGGAGTTCGCGACCACCATTCACTCGGCCGGCGCCGACCTGCTCTCGCTGATCAACGACATCCTCGATCTCTCGAAGATCGAGTCCGGGACGATGACCGTCGATCTCGACGCGCTCGCGTTCGCCTCGCTCCCCGACTACGTGGAGCGCAACTTCGGTCAGCTCGCGCGCCACAAGAAGCTCGGGTTCGACGTCACCCTCGCGGACGATCTGCCCCCGTCGATCTCCACCGATCCTCGGCGGCTCCAGCAGGTGCTGAAGAACTTGCTGGCCAACGCCTTCAAGTTCACCGAGAAGGGCAAGGTCTCGCTCGGCGTGTCGGTGGTGACCTCGGGGTGGTCCCTGGATCACGCGACGCTCGGGCGCGCCCCGGTGGTGATCGCCTTCTCGGTCAGCGACACCGGTATCGGCATCGCCCCCGACAAGCAGAAGATCATCTTCCAGGCCTTCCAGCAGGCCGACGGGACCACCAGCCGCAAGTACGGTGGCACCGGGCTCGGACTCTCGATCAGCCGCGAGATCGCGAGGCTCCTCGGCGGGGAGATCCGCGTCAGCTCGATGCCGGGCAAGGGCAGCACCTTCACCCTCTATCTGCCCAGGATCTATCTCGCGCTGCCGCTTCCCCTGGCGATGCCCGCGGATCACGTGCCCAGGGCGACTCCGTCCTTGCCCCGCGTCGAGCCAGCGGAGCGGCCGGTGCTCAGCGACGGTCCGGCAGATGAGGTGGTCGTCGACGATCGTTCGCTGTTGATGCCGAATTTGCTCGGCGACGACCGGGCCGACATCAACCCGGGTGACCGGGTGCTCTTGATCATCGAGGACGACGCGACCTTCGCGCGCATTCTCTTCGATCTGGTGCACGGGATGGGGTTCAAGTGCCTCGCTGCGGGGAGCGGCGAGTCGGGCCTCGCCCTCGCGCACGAGTATCGACCCGACGCGATCACCCTGGATCTAGGCCTCCCCGGCGTCGATGGGTGGATTGTCCTCGACCGACTCAAGCACTCGTCGCGCACGCGCCACATCCCGGTTCACATCATCTCTGCCGACGACGCGGGGCGCCGCCGCAGCCTCCAGCTCGGCGCCCTCGACTTCCTGAGCAAGCCTGTCACCAGCGCGGCGCTGACGGCGGCGCTCGGCGACGTCAAGGGCCTGGGCGAGCCCCGGATGAGCCACCTCCTCCTCGTCGAGGACAACGAGGTTCAGCGGCTGGCGATCGTCGAGCTGATCGGCAATGGCGACGTGGCGATCACCGCGGTCGGCGGCGGCGAAGAGGCCCTCCGCGCGCTCGAGGACAAGCGGTTCGACTGCATCGTGCTCGATCTCGGTCTGTCCGACATGTCGGGCTTCGATCTGATCGATCGAATCGAGCGCGATCCCCGGCTCGAGACGCTGCCGATCATCGTCTACACCGGGCGCGAGCTCACCCGCGAGGAGACGCGCGGGCTCGAGATGCGCACCAGCGCGGTGATCCTCAAGAACGTGGACTCGATGCAGAGCTTGCTCGATCAAACGGCGCTCTTCCTCCACCGCGACGAGTCCAAGCTGTCCGGGCCGCGGCGGCAGATGCTGAAGAAGGTGCGCGAGTCGGATCCGGTGTTCGCCGGCAAGACGGTGCTGGTGGTCGACGACGACGTTCGCAACATCTTCGCCGTCACCAGCGTCCTCGAGCGGCACAAGATGACGGTGCTCTTCGCCGACAACGGCCGCAAAGGCCTGGAGGTGCTCGAGCAGAACCCGGAGGTGCAGCTGGTGCTGATGGACATCATGATGCCCGAGATGGATGGATACGAGGCGACGCGCGCCATCCGCGCCATCGAGAAGTATCAGGCGCTGCCCATCGTCGCGCTCACGGCCAAGGCGATGAAGGACGATCGCACCAAGTGCATCGAGGCCGGCGCCTCCGACTACATCACCAAGCCGGTCGACGCCGAGCAGCTGCTCTCGGTCCTGCGGGTGTGGTTGTACTGATGTTGCGCGCGAGCATCCTGCTGGTGGACGATCAGCCCGCGAACCTGATCGCGCTCCAGGCGATCCTCGAGCCTCTCGGCCACGAGCTGGTGTCCGCCGACTCGGGTGCTGCCGCGCTCCGGCAGATTCTTCAGCACGATTTTGCGGTGATCTTGCTCGACGTGCGCATGCCGGGCCTCGACGGGTACGAGACGGCGGCGCTGATCCGGCAGCGCGGTCGATCGGAGCACACGCCGATCATCTTCCTCACCGCCGACGCCGGTGATCGGGCCGATACGCTCCGGGCCTACGATCAGGGCGCCGTCGATTTCCTGGGCAAGCCCTTCGAGCCCAAGATCCTCCGCGCCAAGGTCGCGGTGTTCATCTCGCTGTTTCTCCAGGGCGAGCAGATCAAGCAGCAGGCCGCGAGCCTGCGCGAGCAGGAGCAGGCGGCGCGGCGCGGCGAGGCGGCGCGCCTGGCCGCGGAGTGGCAGCGCGAGCAGGAGAAGCTGCACGTCGCCAGGCTCGAGGAAGAGCGGCGCGCGGCCGAGCAGCACGCCGCCGCGCTCGCGGTGGTGAGCGCCGAGCTGGTGCGCAGCAACCGCGAGCTCGAGCAGGTGGCCTACGGCGCCTCGCACGATCTCAAGGCCCCTCTGCGCGGGATCGCCACCGTCTGCGATTGGCTCGAGGAAGACATCGCCGACGCGATGACCGACGACTCGCGCAAGCACCTCGCGCAGCTCCGCAGCCGCGTACGGCGCATGGGCGCGATCGTCGACGGGATCCTGGCCTTCGCGCGCGTCGGCCAGGCCCGCGCGCAGCCCGAGGCCGTGGACGTCGGCGATCTGGTCCGCGACGTCGTCGATCTGATCGCGCCGCCCGAGGGCGCGACGATCTCCATCGCGCCGACCCTGCCCCGGGGGCGCATGCAACGGCAGCTCGTCGAGCAGGTGTTCTCCAACCTGATCAGCAACGCGCTCAAGTACGCCCGGCGAGCCGATCCGCGCGTCGAGGTGGGCTGCACCGAGTCCGACGGCTACTTCGAATTCGTGATCGCCGACAACGGCCCCGGGATCGCGCCGCAGTACCACGAGCGCATCTGGAGCCTGTTTCAGCGCCTCGAGTCCCAAGACGAGATCGAGGGCACCGGCGTGGGCCTCGCGCTGGTGAAGAAGATCGTCGAGAACCAGGGTGGCCGCGCCTGGGTCGAGTCGCAGCTCGGCAGCGGGGCGACGTTCCGCTTCACCTGGCCGGTGGTGCCGATTGCGCCGTTCGTGCCGCTCGAGGTGGCGAATGGATCGAGCAAATAGGGTGCGCGGCGACGACGACGCCCATCCCGCCCTGGCCAGCGCGGCGTGCTTCACCTCCCGCGAAGAATCAGTCGCGGCCCGACCTGACACGCGCCCGCGCTTGTTGACGTGATTCGCGCGTCGTGGCACCTCCCGATCCCGGTGCTACCTCGCGCGACCAACCCAGCGGAGCCCGTCCGCGCGAGCCGACCTCACGCGGCGCTGGTGGGCGTGTCGCTGCTGCTCGCCGCCGCGCTCCTCGCGCCCACCGCCTCGGCCTCGCCGCCGAAGCACCTGCGCTCCGAGAGCAAGACGGCCGCCTCCGGGCAGGCCACCCGCCTGGTGCGCACCGGCGACGATCTCGACGTCCAGACCGGCAACCTGCGCCTCACCGACGCCGCGCGCGGCCGCCTCGAGCGCATCGCCGCGCGCTTTCACAAGGTCACGAAGCGTCGCCTGGTGATCACCGGAGGCAGCCGCACGCCCACGCGCCAGGCCGAGCTCATGCACGAAAAGCTCGACCACGGCGACAACCTCATGGCCCTCTACGAGAAGCCCCTCGCCGCCGAGATCCAGGCTGCGTACCGCGACGCCGTGAAGCGCCACTTCGCGAAACCCAAGCAAATCGTGGCGATCCGCGAGGTCATCGTCGCCCAGATCAAGCGCGGGCTCTACGTCTCGCGCCACCTCCAAGCCGGCGCGGCCGACGTGCGATCGATCAACATGACGCCCGCGCGCGTGCAGGCCTTCCGCGCCGCCGTCGCCGCCGAGCCCGGCGTGGTGCTGCTCGACGAGCGCGACGCGGCCGAGCAGCATTTCCATCTCAGCCTTTGAGAGGCGATCGGAGCCGTTGGCCCACGCTCTTTACTCGACAGGTCGGACAGACTCCCCTTCTCGCGAGCCGTGGATCCGACTCGATCATTGAATATTTCGAGCACCGCGGTGTCGTGCTCATTACCTGCTTTGCCGCGAATTCCCCTTTGCCGCGCCACAAAACAGCTTAGTCTCGTCGTCTTCAGCTCCAGCGTCGTCCACGATGCACCGGTGTTGCTCGTCGCGACTCAATCCCCCTTCAAGAGGTATCGCTCATGCTCGCTCGTACCCTGCTTCGCTCCTCGGCTCTCGCGCTCTCCCTCGCCGCCCTCGTGGCCACGCCTGGGTGCGGCAAGAAGGATGTCGACACCACCACGGTCGCCGAGGGAACCAGCGTGGTCGCCGACGCCGTGACCGAGGACAGCGACGCCGGGTCGATCACCTGGAGCGTCACGCCCGAGGGCAAGGTCGTCGCGGCGCTCAAATCGCCGGACGGCAAGCCGATCACCAAGGACGTCGCCGGAACGCTCACCTTCCGCGAGCCTGCGGGCGACGCCAAGGTCCCGGCCACCTTCGACGAGAAGACGGGCCTCGTCACCGCCTCGGGCCCCAAGCTCGACGACGATCTCACCCAGATCGACTACGCGCTCACCGTCGCGGGCAAGCCCTGGACGGGCACGATGCAGGTGCCTCGCGGCGGCACCAAATCGCTCGCCGACGACGCCAAGGTCGCCGTGGCGATCGCGCCCCCGGCCGACAAAACAGGGCCGAACGGCGGCGTCATCCAGGTCGTCGGCAAGGACCGCCTCGAGATCGTGGCCGACAAGGGCAGCGGCCAGGTGCGGGTCTACGTGCTCGATCCCGACCTGCATCCCGTCGTCGTCGGGGACCGTAAAATCAGGCTCGCGCTCGCCGGCGAGGCCCCGGAGATCGTGGTCCTCACGCCCGACGCGAAGGGCCTGTATTGCACGGGCAGGCTCGTGGGCCGCGGCGATCCGACGCGGATCACCGTCAGCGTCTCGGTGAAGGAAGAGACGCACGCGGCCATCGTGGGCTGGTCGCCGGGCGCGCACCTCCTCGTCGGCGCGCGGGCTCCGCGGGTGCACATCCTCGTGGCGAGCTGGGGCCCGCCCGAGGTCGATGGTCGGGTGAAGGTCGACGTGCACGGGCCCGTCGTCGTCGTGCACGATCACGACGACGATCACGGCCCCATCGTCGTCGTGCACGACCACGACCACGACGACCACGGCAACATCGACATCAAGGTCAAGGGTGGCAACGGCAACGGCAACGGCAAAGGCAACGGCAAAGGCAAAGGCGGCGTCAGCGTGAAGGTCCACTGAGGGACGCTGCCCGAGCGCCGCGAAAAATTGTTGCGGCGCAACAATCGCGTTGACCGGGGCTGCTCGTGATGGTTCTGTCCTGGTGCACCGCACCCGACAGGATCGCCGGCCATGCCCTCCACGCCCACCGAGCTCACGCTCGATCTCCCGTCCGGTCGCCTCCGCGCGCACAGCTTCGGCCCCGAGAACGGGCGGCTCACGCTCGCGGTGCACGGCCTCTCCGCCAACTCGCGCAGCTTCGACGTCCTCGGCGCGGAGCTCGCGAGCGCGGATCGCCGCGTCGTCGCGATCGACCTCCGGGGCCGGGGATTCAGCGCGATCACCGCTCCCGGCACCTACGGCTGGAACAACCACGCGCGGGACGTCCTCGCCGCGGCGACGCGGCTCGGCGCTCCGCGCTTCGATTACGTCGGTCACTCCATGGGCGCGTTCATCGGGATGGAGCTCGCGTCGATGGCCCCCGATCGCGTCGCGAAGCTGGTCCTCGTCGACGCCGTCGGCGTGCCTGAAGCCGCCGCGCTGATCCCGATTGTTGCTGCGGTGCAACGTCTCGGCTCGGTCCACCCCAGCGCCGACGCCTACGTCGCCAAGGTGAAGAGCCTGGGCACGGTGACCCCCTGGGGACCGGTGTGGGAAGCGCATTATCGCTACGATCTCATCGCGGCGGACGGCGGGGTCCGGCCGCGCACCGACCACGCGGCGGTGCTCGAAGACCTCGCTTATGCTGCGATGCAACAGCCGCGCGATCACTGGCCGAGGCTGACGATGCCGACCCTCCTGGTGCGCGCGGGCGTGCCTCTCGGCGAGGGCTTCATCGTCAGCGCGGCCGACCGCGCGGGCTTCCTCGCGACGGCGCCGCGGGGCGAGGCGGTCGACATCGACGAAAACCACTACGGGGTCATCGCCCACCCGCACACTGCAGCAGCGATCCGGAGCTTTCTCTCATGAGCCAAGGCACCTCGTTGAATGGACGCGCGGCCCTCGTCACCGGCGCCGCGTCCGGCATTGGCCTCGCCGTCGCGCGCGAGCTCGCCGCCGAAGGGGCGCGCGTGATCCTGAGCGACGTCTCCGCCGCGGCCCTCGCCGACGTCGCCGCCGGCATCCCCGGCGCGACCACGATCACGGCCGATCTCTCGCTCCGCGACGACGTGAAGCGCCTCGCCTCCGAGGCCGGCGCCGTCGATATCCTGGTCAACAACGCCGGCCTCCAGCACGTGAGCCCGATCGAGGAGTTCGACGAGGCCAAGTGGGATCGGCTCCTGGCGATCATGCTCACCGCGCCGTTTCTGCTGCTCCGCGCGCTGCTCCCGGCGATGTACGCCAAGAAATGGGGCCGCGTGCTCAACGTGGGATCGGTCCACAGCCTGATCGCCTCGCCCTACAAGGCCGCCTATGTGTCGGCCAAACACGGTCTCTTCGGGCTGACCAAGACCGCGGCGCTCGAGGCCGCCGACAAGGGCGTCACCGTCAACGCGCTCTGCCCCTCGTACGTGCGGACTCCGCTGGTCGAGAAGCAGATCGCCGATCAATCCCGCGTCCACGGCGTGCCCGAGGCCGAGGTGGTCAGTCGGATCTTGCTCACCCAGAACGCCGTCAAGCGGCTGATCGAGCCGTCCGAGGTCGGCAAATACGCGGCCTTCCTCTGCCGCGAAGAGGCCTGGTCGATCACCGGGACCGCCGTCACCATGGACGCCGGCTGGCTCGCGCACTGACCTTCGGGCTCATCGCCGCGCGAAATACGCTATCGTGACGCTCGTCGCGCAGCCGCCCCGGCGCGAGGAGCCTTGATGTCCGCATACCGCACCGCCGCCGCCACGAAATCCCTCCCGGCGCGCTGTGCTGCGCACTTCGACGAGCTCCCGCGCGCCTCGCAAGATCACCTCCGCGACGTCAGCGCGCGCGAGAGCTCCGCGACGAAGCGCGAGCGTCACACCCGCGTCTACACGATCCTCTCCGTCGCGGCGGGCTTCTTCGTGCTCGTCGCCGCGGCGATCTGGAGCCAGGCCGCCAAAGAGGACTACGAGAAGCTTGGCATCCATCGCCACACGCCCTGGGACGCCGGCGAGATCACCACGATAACGGGCGCGTGCTTCGTGGTCGGGGTCCTGCTCCTCGGTGGGATGGCGGCCCTCCTTCGCCAGCGCAACGCGCCTCTCGGGGTGTTCTGGTACGTTCACAAGGCCTATCTCTTCGACTGCGCTCACGACCGCGTGGTGGCCTATCCGCTGGCGCTGCTGACCGACGGCGAGGTGGTGGGCGAGTCGGTTCAGCTCTCGTTCGGGGAGATCGATCTCCAGATTGCGTTCGACTTCCCCCAGGACGCGGTGGCGTTCCTGGTGCCTTTGCGACAGCACGCCACCGCCGCGGCAGGATACCTCGCGCGCGGCGCGATCGACGAGATCCCCGGGGCCGATTTCATCCCTGATGCGCTGCTGTATCGCGCGACTCCCCGGCTCCCCTGGGACCGCGCCTGGGCGCTGCCGCTCTTCGCCGGAGCCGCGCTGGCGCTGGTCGGGCGCCTGGTATTACCGGGTCTCCACGCGTCGGTCGCCGAGGGGCGGATGGTGCGCGCTTGCCAGGAAATGCCGAAAATTTGCCCGGAATACCCGGCGGTTTTCCCCGGCGGAGCGCGCCTCGACGACGTTGACGATGCCTATTTCGTCTGGACCTCCAGCCTGAAGCTCTACAGTCAGTACCAGACCGCGTTCCCGGCGGGCCGCCATGTGCGCGATGCTACGGTCCTCGCGATCGACGCCGGAGCCGAGGCGCTGGAGCGCTATCGCAAGGGCCAAGTCGAGGCGAAGCGGCAGGGTGATCCAGCGCTGGTCGGTGCGATCGCCTCGACGCTCCGGGCCCTGAGCTACGCGCGCACCACCGCGGTCACGCTCCAGGTCACTGGCACGATCGACGACGATCTTTCGCACTCTCGCCGGTCACCGGATCTCCATCGTACCAACGCGCAGGCCATCAGCGATCCCGAAATCTACGGCCTCCCTCCGCTTGCCGGAGTGACCGCCAGGAAGGAGCTTCGCGCTGCGGTACTCGCGGCCGTGGGCCCCGGGGCGATCGACCTCCGCGAGCCGGCGCGCGACGATCCGAACGAGGATGCCGTGACGCTGGCGCTCACTTACCGGATCTTCAAGGGCCCTCGCGCTTTTCAGAGCGCCACGGGGACGAAGGGTCCGTATCAGGAGATTGATATCGACTGGACCCTTTCGTTCAGCTGGCCCGCGTCGGCGAGGATCGCCGACGTCAGCGTCACGATTCACACCGTGCCTTCGCCGACCTTCCGCAGCTACGGCAGCGACTCGGAGCTGGTGTACATGAACATGATGGACGACGACGCGGCGAACCTCGGCCGAGCGCTGCGGCAGGCGCTCGGCCTCCCGGTGGAGTGATCACCGCATGTACGGGTTCGCGACCTCTTGATTGCGCCGCAGCGATCGATCGGTGTCGGGGGCGGCCTTGTCCTTGCGCAGCCCCTCGCTCGCGGCCGAGAGCACGCCGGCTTGCCCGTCGAAATCCCTGTAGACCGAGGCCGCGCGGCCCGCCGGCGCCGGGGCCTTCTTCGCGCTCGCCGAGGCCGCCGAGAGGGCCTGTTGCGCGGCCTGGAGCTTCTGCTGGGCCTCCTCGAACTTGCCCTGTTGAAAGAGATCGTTGGCGCCGAGCACCGCGGCGGCCGTCTGGCTGCGCTGGACCCGGTCGCTCACGATCGGATCCAGCTCCGACTCGCCCGCGCCAATCTCCACTGCGAGGGTGCCTTTCGCCCTGGCGTCCTCGGAGCGCACCAGATCACGATAGGCCAGATCGATGCTGGCCACCTTCATGGATCCCGCCGCGCCGGTGGGCACGCGCACCTCGATCAGCACGGTTTGCGTATCGTCCTTGGTGAAGCTCCCGAGGGGCACCACGACGCGATTGCCTTGCTTCTGGAACGGCCGATCGAAGACGCGCACCAGCTCGACGCCGGCCGCGAGCTCGATGGTGGCCTCGGCCCCGACGGCGACCGTGGTGCGCAGGCTGTCGGCCTCGCTCTGGAACGCGCGCTCCATCGAGGCGGCGTCCTCGATGAAGTAGTGCCCGCCGCCGGCCTCCTGGGCGATCGCGCCGAGGATCTTCTGGTTGTACGAGGTGCCGACGCCGATGGTCGTCACCGTCACGCCGCGCTCGCGCGCGTGCGACGCGAGGCTACGAAAGCCGACCAGATCCCGCACGCCGGCCGTCGCTTCGCCGTCGCTGAGGACGATCATCCGCTCGACCTTGCCCGTGGTTCCTTGAAGCTCGCTGATGGCGTCGTCGATGCCGCACGAGAGGCAGGTGTCGCCGCCGACGGTGATCCCGCGGATCGACGCCTTGATCTGCTCGCGGTTGCCCGCGGTGATCGTGGTGGCCGGGACGACGCGCGTTGGCCGGGAATCGAAGGCGATCACGCTGACGACGTCGCCCTCGCCGAGGTGATCGACGGCGACGCTGGCGCCGGCGACGGCGTTGCGGAGGCGCTCGCCGCGCATCGATCCGGAGCGATCGATGACCAGCGCGAGGTGGCTCGGCGCGGGCGTGGCGGCGCGATCGACGTCGCCGGTCTTCGCTTCGAGGAGGATGTACGTGGTGCCGGCCGATCCCGGCGCGAGGTGCGGATGACCGACGCGCCCGCCGAGCCGGAGCGTGGTTCCGGTTTCGAAGGTCGCGAGCGAGGTGTCGTCGGGCACGCTGTCGGGGCCGCCTTGCTCGGGTACCGAGGGCGCAACCACCGCGCTCGCCCGCGAGGGCAAACCGAGCGACCACCCGGCCGCGCTCGAGAGCAGCATCCCCGCCATGCTGAGCACGGCCACGGTTCGAATCTTCATCGCGGGCCTCTTCGTGCGCGGAGTGCGCCTGTCCGGCGCGCGCGAGGCCGAGTGTAGCAGGCTATTCGGTCCGCTTGATCACGTGGAATCCGAAGGGCGTCTCCACGATGCCGCTGACCTCGCCGACCTTGAGCGAGAAGGCCGCGTCGGCGAAGGGCTTCACCATCTGCGCGCGATCGAAGACGCCGAGATCACCGTGGCGCTCCACGGCGCCGGGCTCGTCGCTGTACTCGTTCACCAGCTCCTCGAAGACAGCGCCCTTGGCCAGCCTGGCGAGCACTTCCTGCGCCCGCGCCTGCGCCTCGGTGCGCGAGCGGCTCACGTTCGGCGGCTTGCTCTTGGACTGCGCGTGCATGATCAGGATGTGCCGCGCGCCGATCTCGTTGGGCTGCCGGGCGATGACCTGGCGGTCGTGCTCGGCCGCCGCTTCTTCCGCGGCCTCGCGCTCCGGCGCGACGATCTCGAGAGCGCTGCCCACCCACCCGGGCGTGGTGGCGAGCGTGCCGCAGCCCGTCAGCACGGTGAGGGCGATCAGCGCAGAAGGCACGAGCGCCGTGGCGATTCGAGGGAGCGCGGAGATCATGGCGGCGCGAGACTGCCCCGGGAGCGCCGACCATGCAAGCGAAGCGGCGACGTCACGCCGAGGCCGCCCGCGTCGATGCTAGGATCCCGCCGCGTGGCGCTCCTCGACGTGGTCCTCGGGTACGATTGCAACCTCGGCTGCACCTACTGCACGATCTCCGATGAAATGCGGCTCCGCGCCCTCCCGACCGAGCGCGTGGCCCGCGAGATCGAGCGGGCCGCGGCGCGCGGATTCAAGGACATCGCCTTCACCGGCGGCGAGCCGACGATCCGGAGCGACCTCCCCGCGCTGGTGAAGCACGCGCGCCGCCGCGGCTTCGAGCACGTGAAGGTGGCCTCGAACGGGCTGCGCTACGCCCACGCGCCCTACCTCGATCACCTCGTCGCCTGCGGCGTGGACCGCTTCAACGTCTCGATGCACGCCTTCACCGACGACGCCTACGAGCGCACCGTGCGCCGCGAGGGAACCGCGACGCTGAGGCGGCAAGCGATTGGCAATCTGGTGGATCGGGGCCTGGATCCGATGGCGGATCTGATCTTGAAGGACGATACCTACCGTCACCTGCGCGGCTGGATCGCCGATCTCGTGTCGCTCGGGGTGCGCCGGTTCTCGCTCTGGCTGGTATCGCTGACCGACCAGAACGCCGGAAACGTGGAGCAGCTCCCGCAGATCAGCGACATTGCCCCCTTCGTGAAGGAGGCCTGTGACGACGCGCGCAAAGGAGGATACGAGGTATTGAGTCTCCATATCCCGCGGTGCTTTTTACCGGGGTATGAAGACCATGTGCGGCATCCCGGCGACGACATCGTCACGGTGGTGACGCCGGACGACGTGTTCGATCTGAAGGACTCGCGCCTCGGCGGTGGGGTGAAGCCGGCCGGGTGCGCGGGGTGCAAATACGTGAACGAATGCCCTGGGTTGCGGCAGGACTACATCGATCGGTTCGGCGGGGGCGAGGTGGCGGCGGTCAGGTGAATGATGCGCGCAATGAACGGGACGAGGCGCGCTGCCTCAGGGAGCGGGTTCAAGCGGGTTTGCGTAGATGGCGTCGACCGCGATCTCGCACCCGATCGACGCGATCTTCGCGATCTCCGATGCTTCAGCGATGTGCAGCGTCCAGCTCTTCCCGTCTTCATTGCGCCGGTAGACCTCGATTCGCGGCTCGTGCTGGGAGACGAGCACGTACTCTTGCAATGAAGGGATGCGCCGGTAGTGCGCGAACTTTCCTCCTCGGTCATACCTCTCGGTACTGTCGGAAAGCACCTCGACCAGCACAATGGGGTTGACGATGGTGTTCACGTCAGCCGGATCGCGCTCCAGCGCGCCGCAGACGACGCTCAGGTCGGGGTAGGTCGCTAGGCCCGTCGCGAGCACACGGACGCGAACGTCGGCGGTGAATGCGTCGCACGGGCGTCCGTCGAGCTGTATCCCGAGCGTTTTCGTCATCCTTGCAGCCAGGCGACCGTGCTCGATCGTGCCCCCCGCCATGTCGAAAATCTCGCCGTTCACGAATTCGTGCTTGATGTCGCTCGTCCGCTCCTGCTCGAGGTACTCGGCGAAGGTGAACGTGACCTTGCGGGCGGGTTCATTCATGGTGCGTCTCCGCGCCGGAGTATGGCACACCCGCGGCGCTCCGAGTCAAGCAAGCTGGATCTCCGAATTGCGGTGCCGATATCCCGCCGGCGGCTCGGTCTCGTGCCGCGCGAGAAACGACGCCACCATGGAGTCGAGATAGGCCCCGAGCGGCCGGTGCGCGAAGCCGAGAGCCGCCCTGGCGTGCGCCGGATCGAGGTGTGACATCCACCGTGAGGTGAACGGGGAGATCTCCTTCACTGGCAGATCCCCGAACGCCGCCGAGGGGAGTGCCACTCTCCGATCCGGCGCGCCCAGGCGCTCGGCGAGCAGGCCAATCAGCTCCCACACGGTCGGCGTCTCGTCCTGGCAAAGATTGTAGACCTCACCGAACGTGCGCTGCTCGCCGAGGAGCTTCGCAATCGCAATCGCCAGGTCCAGCGCGTAGATGTGCCGCGCGACGCCGTCTCCGCCGTCGGGCACGAGGACTGGGCCGCCGTCGAGGATCCGCCACAGGTAGCCCTCGACGCGGCGCTGGGGGTCGCGCTCGCCGTTGATCATCGGGACGCGGAGGCGCGTGGCCGGGAAGCGCGAGGCGGCCCAGGCCTCGGCGAGGAGATCTTCGGCGGCGCGCTTCTCGACTCCATAGGTCCACGAGTCGAGGTCTGCGGCGTCTGTCGGCTTCGGCATCACCAGCCCGGCGTAGTCGAGCTCGCGTGACGGTTTCGGGCAGCCCTCGCGGACCAGGTAGACTTGGCCGGTGCTGATGAAGACGTAGTGGCCGGCGCGGTCGCCCAGGGCCTCGATCGCGCCGCGCGCGTCGTCCCCGGTGAAGGCGGCGAAGTCGATGACGGCGTCGAAGCGCCGGCCGGCGAGGCTCCGCGCGAGATCGGGTGTGGTGCGATCGCCGCGCAGGCGCTCGACGCGATCGCCGAAGGGATCCGGCGTCCGGCCGCGGTTGAAGAGGGTGACGGTGTCGCCGCGCGCGAGGAGGCGAAAGGTGAGGAGCGCTCCGACGAAGCGGGTACCGCCGATGATCAGCACGTTCATGAGGAGGACTCCTTAGCCGCGTCCGATCGCGAAGGATAGGTGGGTTCCTGCGTTCGTCACCCCGAGGCGTCCGCGCCACGCAGAGGCGTGGGCGCATCGTCGCTCGGAGGCCACGATCCTCGAATCCCGTGGAAAGGAAGCTGTTTTCGACGACCCAGCGGCTGGCCCGGCGCGTGCGAAGAGGGGCTCGCGACCGCCCGACGACGAGGAGCCGAGACCATGACGATCACCCGCTGGATGTTCCTGTTCACCCTCGCTCCCCTGGCCGCGGTGGGCTGCACGTCCGGAGACAGCGAGAGCCCGGGAGCCGGGGGATCGACGTCGAGCGGGACCACGACGACCGGCGGCTCGACAGGTACGCACCCCAACTGGGCCGAGGACGTGGCGCCGATCCTGGTCAAGAACTGCGCGATGTGCCATCAGCCGGGCGGGATTGCCCCGTTCGGGCTGCTCACCTACGAGGACGCCAGGACGGTCGCAGGATCGATGAAGCTCGCCACCACGGCGCGCACCATGCCGCCGTTCAACCCCGACAACACCGGTGCTTGCCAGACCTACTCCGACGCCAGGTATCTCGACGCGGCCGACATCGCGACGATCGCCGCCTGGTCCGACGCCGGCGCTCCCGAGGGCGATCCGAAGCTCGCCCCACCGCCGTTCGTGGCGCCGCCGGGCCTCGTCGACAAGAGCATCACCCTCGACATGGGCGTCACGTACACGCCCGACCAGACGCTCACCGACGAGTACCGCTGCTTCGTCGTCGATCCCAAGCTCGCCAAGGATCAGTTTCTCACCGGCTACGACATGAAGCCCGGCGACAAGCGCGAGGTGCACCACGTGATCCTGTTCGCGATGGACACCGATGCTGCCGATCAGGCCGCGGCGGATCTGGACACCGCGGATCCCAAGGATGGATACCAGTGCTTCGGCGGCGCGGGCGTGCCCTCGGCGCGCTTCGTGGTGGGCTGGGCACCGGGCGCCGGCGCGTCGCATTACCCTGCCGGCACCGGGATCAAGCTCACCACCGGGCACAAGCTGGTGATGCAGATCCATTACAACCTGGCCAACGGCGCGTTCCCCGATCGCACGACGCTGGACCTCGCGCTCGCCGATTCGGTGGCGAAAGAGGCCACGATCACGCGCGTCGCGGCGAAGAACATCATGCTACCTCCGGGGCAGGCGCTGGCTCCGGCGACAGGGCAGCTCAAAATCCCTGCCGCCGCAGGCGAGCTGACGATCTGGGGTGTGGCGCCGCACATGCACACGCGTGGCAAGACGATGGAAGTCTCGCTCGACAGCGCCGGAGCGAAGTCGTGCATCACCCGCGTGGACAACTGGAATTTCCACTGGCAAGGGTTCAGTACCTACGCCAAGCCGCTGACGATGAAGGGCGGCGATATGCTCTCGATCGAGTGCGACTACGACACGACCAAGGAGACGACGACCATCACCTCGGGCGAGAGCACTTCGAACGAGATGTGCATCAACTTTCTTTACGTGACGAAGTAGGCCCGCGCTCAAAGACATCGATCAATCGAGGCACGTCATGATTGAAAGAGCATCGTGGAGAAGCCGTGTTGGGCATCCAAGAAGGATATCTTCAAAAAGAAAGCAATTGCTGCTTTGGCGTGTTTGATCGCGTTTCGACGTCGGATGCCGGCAGGAGCGCTTGGAGATCGAGAGATTGCAAAAGCGACTTATTGATAGGTCGCTTTGCGTCCCAGAATACTCTGGCCTCGAAGTAGTCCCGTACGATCGGCGATCGGAGCGCGCTCAGAGCCGCTCTCGCGGTTCTCTCGCTAGAGAATGGGGCAAAGTAGCAGGTATCATCCAGCAAAACGGGTCGGCCGTTGCGGGGACCCAACAAGGCAAATTCAAGTCGCTTATACATGCCGGAGATAGCGACTTTCCACGGAGCCAACGTGTAGGGGCCCACGCCAAACATGGCGAAAGGAGGCTGGCTCTTGTAGATCGAGCTCTTCCGAGCCTCGAAGAGAGCCTTGTGTTTGTTGAGATACGCCCAGGTCTTGGGGGCGCGATCGCGGATGGGACTCGTATCTTCGCCCAAAGCTGTTTGGGTCAAGATGACCTGTCTCGGGGCGTCGAGTCGGCCGTTCGCCACGTCGGAGCTCTTCAGAAAAGGGTAAAGGTAGTCGTCCTCTATGTCGACGACGTCTCCAAATCCGTTGGTAAGACGTCCATCGCCGCAGTCGAGCTCCGCAACCCGAGAGCAATCGTGTTTGACACCCGAACGCCATTCGATCGACGAAGATCCTGCTAAATGCCTCGTGCGTTCGTATGCAAGGACGTCGCTGACGAGGATTCCATCGATGAATCCAAGATGCATCTCCGGCGTCACACTGGCGAGATCGTTGAAGACTGGCCAAGTCGTCGATTTGGAGGGGCGGTCGCCCACGCGACAGACGAAGAGCACAGCATCCACGCTGGCATCAAAATGACGCAAGGAATCGATTCGCCACAGTCCAACCGGAACGATTCGCCAGTTCCGCTGGCAAACAAATTCGATAACGCGACGAGCGACCGCCGTCTTGCACAGGACCGCGACCGTCGCATCGCGAGATTGAATCGCTGCCATGAGTCGAAGCAGCATCCACTCTGATACGTCGAAGTTGCTCTTCCCTGTCAAGGCCTCGAGACCACCCAGCTTCTTGAAATTTTCCTTCTTCGGTAAGTTGATCGACGCCAGTGAGCCGAGCTGTGCGCTTGTTACCCACGGAGGGTTGCCTATGATCAGCAGTGGGTCCGGCAAGTGGGACAGCTCTTGCTCCCAATTCATTGCGAAAAAATCCGTCGTTAGGATCTCTGAGCGACCTGGCGGTACCAGATTTGACGCTTGAGCGACATAATCAGGATTTATGTCGAACCCTCGCAACAGGGCCTTGGGAAATTTATTGGACGCCGCCTGGAGAAAAGCTCCGACTCCGCAGGTTGGTTCCACCACCGTTCTGGGTGTGACGGATAGTAGATGAGCCAATTTGTCCGTGACGGCGTCGGCGAGCGCGATCGGTGTTTGCCAATCACCATATTCGATTCGCGCGGGGCTCGCCATCACAGTTCTGTTGCTAATCGGTGGACGCCGGCGACTGCGCCGGCAACTCGCAATGCATGACCATATTGAAGTCGCCACTGCAAAGCGTTCGATATGGTAAGGTAGCCTTGTTCCGGGGGCGACTGTAGAGCTTCAATGGCAAGGCGCTCCGCTTCGATGTCGTCAATCGGAAGATTGCGATCGACGAAATACGCGACAATGTCGTCTTGATTTGCTCCGTCTTTGATCATTTCACGAAGACGGAGCGTCATTGTGTAATCTGCGGTTGCGGGAGCATCGATGAAGATCATGCTTCCAATGCTCAGGCGAGCCGTTCGCAAGGATGGATCGTCACTTTTGCTGTAGACGAAAACGAGTAATGAATACCCGAGTCCAAAAATTTTCTGTCGCGCGGATTTGAATGGACAGGATGATTGGGGCTGTCGTTCACTCGTTACCTTGATGTCAACGTTTAGTTCTGGGAAATCGATCCCCTTTGCCGAATTGCCTTCTTGAACGACGTACCTTGAAACCACGAATGCGCGAAATTTATGCTCGATATACGTTCCGATGGCTTTCCCATCAGTTACTCCGAACAGCGATGGCTCGTCGTACGTACTCTCCACGCGCGCAAATGTAGTGGCTTCTCTTTTCAATATGTCGATGGTCAGAGGCAAAAGCGGCACGTTGATCTCAGCCGGGGTTAACGAGTATTCGTTGGCTGGGGACCATACACCGAAACGCGACCTGGTGTCCATCTCGACCATCCATGGAAAATCGTTAATCTTATGCGCCTGATTGCGTCCGCGGCGTTCAACTTGAGGCTAACGCTCCTCCCGGCGCCTCGGAGATCGAGTGGAAGCCCACGTGCCCCTCGTGCGGGGTCGCGTGATACAGCACCACGCGGACGCCGGGGCGGGCCCCGCGGACGGCGCGGGCGGCGATCCGCAGATCGTCGGCCTGCGCCTCGCGCACGTCGACGACGGGCCGCCCGGGCATCTTTTGCCGGTAATACCCGCAGTTTTCGTGCGAGAGCAGGACAATGTGGTCGATGGCGTGGGCGCGGATCAAGAACTGCGAGGCGCGCTGGATCTGATCGGCGTCGAGGATTGACGCCGACCAGGGGTTGAGCAGCGCCGGGCCTCCGGGCATGGTCAGCGTGTCGAGGCGCGCGTGGCCCAGGTGGTGGAGCAGCTCTTCCACGGCCTCGGTGAACCGACCGTCGGAGCAGTAAATAGCGAGGGCCCTGGGGTGCCCCGGTTCATATGCGCTCCTGGAGACGAACATGGTTTACTGTCCAAACGGCAGGCACATGCCGCCCATCGCGGGGTGACCGCCGGGACAGAGGCCAATGCACTGACCCGTCATGAGATCCGGAGCCTGCCCGGCGGGACAGGCGTTGGCGGGCGCCGGCGCGGGCTGCCCCGGTGGGCCGAGCTGCGGGAACCCCGGCGGGAGAAGCCCGGGCGGGATCAGCCCCGGCGGGAGCGCAAACGGAAACGGCGAGGTCGGCGCGGGCTGACCCGGAGCGGGCTTTCCGGGAGCGGGGAAGCCCGGGAGCGCCGGGAGGCACACCCCGGCTGCGGGCGCCGATCCGCTCGCGCACGGCGCCGTGCAGGTGCCGAGCACAGCGTCCTTCACTTGCCCTGCGGGGCAACCGTCGCTGCTCGGCGGAAACGGGCCCGCCGGCGACGAGCTGTCGGTCACCTTGATCTTGTAGGCCGAGCGCAGCCACTGCGACACCATGCCCTCGGAGATCCACCCGTACCCCTGCTCGCCCCAGCGCGTCCCCCAGCTATTGTGAACCAGGAACTGACGTGCTCCGTTGGGCAAGGTGCGGTATCCGGCGAGCGTGACCGCGTGGCCTTCCCCGGTGTCGTTGGAGTAGTCGGGGATGACGTTGCCCTGGAGCGAGCGAGCCGACCAGGCGTCGCCGTCGACCGAGAACGCGGCCCACACGTCGTCGCCGCCGGCGAGGATCGCGGCCATCTCGTTGAGGTCGGCCGGGTGCGCGTGGAGGCGCTCGATCGACGCCAGTCGATACCGACCTTGCGCGTCGGCCGAGGCCTTTTCGGCCTGGAGCACGGGATCGGCGCTGGCCGATCCCGAGGACACCCCATACGCCTGACCACACGAGTCGAAGAGCGTGTGATTGAGCTTGCAGGCCTTGACGGGATCGTACGGCCACGATGGCTCCAGAGCCAGGGTCTTGTCCACCGTCTCTTCGCCGGCCGTGCCCATCTCGGGGATACCGTATTTCGACCACACGTGGAGCGCCGCGACCACGTCGCCGCGGCCCATGCGGCGCACAGCGTTGTCCATCGTTGACGAGAGAGAGAACGCGGTGCAGGCGCCGACCGCGCCCTGGCTCTTGATCGGCCCCTCGGTGCCCTCGGTGCGATGATCGACCGCGAGCGGGAGCGGGCCGCCGAGGAGCGACATCTTCGGGAGGTACGCCACGGCGCGGCTCACCCAGTGCGCAAGGCCGCAGTCGAGGGTGGCATACTCGCCGGGCGCGACCTCGCGCGGGGCGCAGCGCGTGCCGAGGAGCCCCTGCAAGGCAGCGAGGTTGATCGGCCGGAAGATGCCCGGCATCGCCGCGGCGGGCTGCCCGGGATACGCTGGCGGCGCGCCCTGGGCCCCGGCGGGCGGCCCTTTGTAGAGCGGGTACTGGCCGGGATACGACGCGCCGGGCGACGAAACACACCCTGCGGTGCCCGCCGTGAGCAGGGCGAGCACAGCGACTGCGGAGGCGCGCATGGTCATAACGTACCAGGACG
The DNA here is from genome assembly GCA_040006075.1 of Byssovorax sp. Classification (GTDB taxonomy): domain Bacteria; phylum Myxococcota_A; class Polyangia; order Polyangiales; family Polyangiaceae; genus JANYGI01. The sequence goes on from JBDTXR010000034.1 coordinate 20,330, forward strand.
ATGCCCGGCAGGGGATTGTTCAATCGCGACCGATCAGTTGCAGCCCGGGATATGGATGTCCGCGTCGAGCACCACGGCGGCCGCGACCGTCGTTTTCTCGCTCGGCAGCGAACCCTGGACCTCGCTCACGATCTGCATCGAGGGCGCGACCACGTAGGCCTTGAGATCGGTGCCGGCGTTGACCACCAGATCGAGCTCGCGCTTTCCCATGGGGATCGAGTCCATCGTGGCGATCTCCACCTTGTCGAGCCCGTCGGCCTTGGCGAAGAAATGGACCGACTTGATGAAGTCGAAGTTGCCGGTGGCCGGGTCCTCGACGATCAGCGTCATGCTCTTCAGGTGAACCGCGTTGACGTCGTCCTTGGTCACGCCCTGGTTCTTGAAGCTCTGGCTGAAGTCGACGTGGTCGAAGCCGCCGAAGGCCACGCTCCCGAGCAGCTTGTCGAGGAGCGTCGCCGCCGGGATCTCGGCTTTGCCGCCGGCCGAGACGTCGATGTGGGTGAGGTTGCTGCACATCGTCAGCGCGAGCAGCGAGCCGATGGCAAAGGAGTTACGGATCACGCGCCAGCCGGAAACAGAGCCAATCAGCATCAGGCCACCTCTTCTCGTTTACGTGCCCTTTTTGTCGCGGATCGGCAAGATCCTCAGTGCAAGGTCATCAGCGGGACCAGGGCCCAGCCGCCTTTTTCGAGCGTGAGTTTGACGCGCTTCTCTTCGCCGCGCGCGCCCAGGGTGATTTCGTGCTCTCCGGCCGGGACGCGGAGGCGGGCCACCGCGAGCCGCGCCGGGAGCGTCGACCAGCCGCGCGTGTCGGGGGTGTCGAGGACGGTGAGCGTGACCTGCGAGGCGAGGCCGAGCAAGAGCCCGAGCGCCGCGACGCCCGAGTCTTTGCCGCCCGCCGCCCTGGTCGCGCCCTCGGTGATCGCGCCCGCGGCCATCCGCGTCACCATCCGGGTGATCGCCGAGAGGATGATCGTCGGCTCTTTCTTCTCCCACGCGGCGCGGACCTCGGCCTCGACGTCGAGCGCTTGCTCGAGCTGCTGAGCCTTGCCGTCGAGGCGGAAGGTGGGCACGGCGTAGCTGCCGCGGCTCGGCCCCAGCGTCGGGAAGTTCACCCAGGTCACCGCGCCTTTCGCGGCGAGCTCGTTGGCTTGCGCGCGATCGTTGGGGCTGATGTCGTTGGCCACCAGCGTGAGCGCCAGGCCGATCGGGATGCGCTTGGGGATCTTCTGCGGCACGCGGCCGAAGCCGATCACGATCAGCAGCTCGGCCTCGTCGGAGCCTTCCACCGGCGCGAGCGGGCCGGCGTCGCCGACGAGCGCGTCGATGCCCGGCGAGCGCTTTTTCCCCTGCGTGAGCGCGCGGAGCGGATCGCGGAGCGAGGCGTACTGCGCGTGACGGAGCGCGTCGTCGTAGTAGTTGAGCGCCTCGTCGCGGTCGCCGCCCTTCTCGAAGGCGAAGCCCGCGAGGTAGCTGCCGAGGCCCTGGAGGCCGCTCTCTTCCTCGTGCTCCTTCACGTACTTCTGCATCACCGAGAGGCGGCGCGCCTCGACCTTGGCTCCGGTCGTGTCCGCCAGGGCCAGGTAGTTGACGAGGTTGACGGTGTTGACCATCAGCTTCTCGTAGGCCGGGCCTTTGTACGGCCCGGCGCTGTCGGAGAAGAGGTACTTGCCGATGTCGGCCGAGGCGCCGCGCGAGAGATCGAGCACGTCGATGGCCTTGTCGGCCTCACCCAGATCGCGCGCGCTGGCCTTCCAGTCGTCGAGGCTTTGCAGCACCGTGCCGCGATCGAGGAGCAGCAGCGCGTTGTCGCCGACGAGCGCGGGCAGGTCGTCTTTCGAGGTGGCGCCGAGCTCGGCGTCGAGCGCGGCCACGGCCTCCAGCGGCGCGTGACGATCGAGGGCGTCGAGCGCGGCCGCGACGCGGCTCTCGTGCCCCGCGCACCCGAGCAAGCCCGAGCACGCGGCCGCTGCGACCACGATCAGCGCAGATCCGCGCGTCCTTGGCGTGAGAGCTCGCACGGCGCTCAGCTACGGATGATCGCTTTGGTGAACTCGACCTTGTGCTGCCAGAGCACCGCGCTCGTGGACACGTCGATCAGCTGCATGAACATGAAGTACTGCACGCGGCGCTCGCCGAAGGCCCGCTCGTCGGCGGTGAAGACCTTGCCGGTGACGTAGTACTTGGCGCCGAGCTGGGCGTTGTACGCGGCCACGTGCGCGGGATCGAAGCCGCCGCCGTGCTGCTTCTCGACCTCGGCGATCATCTGGCGCTGGCGCTCGACGCTGATCACCGTGACCAGGTTGGACTCGACCATGTACGTCTCGACGTCGGAGAGCAGCGCGTTGAGCTGACCGTCGATGTGCTCGCTGGTCTCGTTGGCGAGCGGGTAGATGGCGAGGGTGGGGCGGGAGTGATCGGCCGCCCAGCCGTTGGCGGTGGGCGACGTCATCAGCGATTTGAGGTTCTCGTGGAGCGCCTGCTGGATATCGCGCTTGTCGACGCCGGTGCTCATGGCCTGATCGTCGAGGCCCTCGACCTGCGAGCCACGGACGATGGCGACGCCGCCGCCGCAGCCCGCGGTGGCGACCGCGAGCGGGACGAGGGCGGCGAACGTGGCGAGCGAGCGACGAAGAAGAAGCGAGGTAGTCATTGAAGAAGCTCCAGGAAGGGGGGCAATGCGGGAGAGCGGCCAGGCAGGAGGCCTATTCCCAGCGCACGATTTCGACGGGTCAGCCGACGACGAGGTTGATGATTTTCCCCGGAACGTAGATGAATTTCTTGATCGATTTCCCGTCGGTGTAAAGGCCTACGCCCTCGGCCGCGAGCGCTGCTACGCGCGCGTCGGCCTCGGATGCAGCCCGAGCGAGGGTGACGCGGCCGCGGACCTTTCCATTCACTTGCACGGCCATTTCGATCTGGTCGTCGATGCAGAGCGCGTCGTCGAACGCGGGCCACGGCTCGTACGCCAGGGATTTCTCGTGGCCGAGGCGGCGCCAGAGCTCCTCGCCGAGGTGCGGCGCGAAGGGCGCGACGAGCTGCGCGAGCGCGGTTATCGCCTCGCGCGGCGTGGTCTTGTGCTCGCCGAAGTGGTTGACGAGCACCATCATCGCGCTGATGGCGGTGTTGAACGACATCGACTGGATGTCGCCGGTGACCTTCTTGATGGTCTTGTGGACGAGGCGCTTCGTCTCGTCGTCGATGGTGTCGACGATCGGCTTGTGGATCAGGGCCCAGACGCGATCGCGGAAGCGAACCACGCCGGAGATCTGCGCCGATTGCCAGGGTTTTACCGCCTCGAGCGGGCCCATGAACATCTCGTAGAGGCGGAGCGCGTCGGCGCCGTGGGTGCGCACGACGTCGTCGGGGTTGACGACGTTCTTGCGCGACTTCGACATCTTGAAGGCCTGAGAGCTGACGCGGATCGGCGTCGCTTCGTCCTTGAGGAAGAAGTGCGCGCCGCGCTTCTCGATCCGCTCTTCCGGGATGCGCGGCTCGACGGCGGCGAGCGGCGCCTGGGTGCGCTTGTCGAGGAACTTCGGAGCATCGTCGCCGGCGTTCTCGTTCTCGATGGCGTGCTCGGCGCTGACGAGCTGCCCGGCCGCGTCGCGATAGGCCGTGTGCTCGATCTCGCCGAGGATCATGCCTTGATGAACGAGCTTCATGAACGGCTCGGGGTGCTTCACCTTCCCGATGTCGAAGAGCACCTTGTGCCAGAAGCGCGCGTAGAGCAGGTGGAGCACCGCGTGCTCGCCGCCGCCGACGTAGAGATCGACCGGCATCCACGCGTTGTACGCGGCCTCGGACCAGGGCTCGGCGTCGTTGCCAGGATCGGTGAAGCGCAGGTAATACCAGCACGAGCCCGCCCACTGCGGCATGGTGTTGGTCTCGCGGGCGAACCATTTCCCGTCCTTCTGGAAGAAGCGCCAGTCGGCCGCGCGGGCGAGCGGGCCCGCCGGATCGTCGCCGGGGCGAAAGTCTTCGAGCTCCGGTAGCCGCAAAGGCAGCTCCGACTCTTCGACGGCGATGGGTTGGTCGTAATGAACCGTGTGCTCACCCCCCACGCGCGGATCGGCGCCGGGCGCGACGTCGACGGGGAAGTAGATCGGGATCGGCTCTCCCCAGTAGCGCTGGCGGGAGAACACCCAGTCGCGGAGCTTGAAGGTGATCTTCGAGCGGCCATGTCCCGAGGTCGCCAGTTTGGCGACCACGGCGCGCTTGGCGTCGGCCGTGGAGAGGCCATTGAAGTCGCCGCTGTTCACCGCGATGCCATCTTCGGTGTAGGCGTGAGGGAGCTTGTCGTGGACTGTGCCGTCGGGACTGACCACCTCGACGATGGGGAGATTCATCGCGCGGGCGAAGGCGAAGTCGCGGGTGTCGTGCGCGGGGACGGCCATGACGGCGCCGGTGCCGTAGCCGCCGATGACGTAGTCGGCGATCCAGATCGGGATCCTGGCGCCGGTGAGCGGGTGAATCGCGAAGGCGCCGGTGGCGACGCCGGTCTTCTCTTTCACGATCGCCGTGCGATCGCGGTCGCTCCTCCGCGATGTAGTCGCAATGTATTTCTCGACGGCCGCGAGCTGCTCTTTCGTGGCGATCGTCGTCGCCAGCGCGTGCTCGGGCGCGAGCACGGCATACGTGGCGCCCATGAGCGTGTCGGGGCGCGTGGTGAAGACCTCGAACGAGACGCCCGGGTGGCCGTCGACCGCGAACACGATCTCCGCGCCCTCGGACCGCCCGATCCAGTCGCGCTGCATGGTGACCGTGCCGCTCGGCCACGTGAGCAGGGAGAGATCGTCGAGCAGGCGGTCGGCGTAGGCGGTGATCCGCATCATCCACTGGCGGAGCGGGGTGCGGTAGACGGGGTGATTGCCTCGCTCGCTCTTGCCGTCGACGACCTCTTCGTTGGCGAGGACGGTGCCGAGCGCAGGACACCAGTTGACGTTGACCTTGTCCTGGTAAGCGAGGCCTTTCTTGAAGAGCTGGAGGAAGATCCACTGCGTCCAGCGCACGTAGCGAGGATCGGTGGTGTCGATCTCGCGCGTCCAGTCGTAGCTGAAGCCCAGGCTCTTGAGCTGGCGCTTGAAGGTCGCGATGTTCTTCCGGGTGGTCGTCTCGGGGCGGGTGCCCGTCTCGATCGCGTACTGCTCGGCAGGGAGGCCAAACGCGTCCCACCCCATGGGGTGAAGAACGTCGATGCCGCGCGTGCGCCAGAAGCGCGAGAGGATATCGGTCGCGGTGTAGCCCTCGGGGTGCCCGACATGGAGGCCCGAGCCCGAGGGGTACGGGAACATGTCGAGAACGTAGCGTTTCTCGCGCCCGAGATCGGAGCTGCGCACGGCCTTGAAGGTCTCGTGCTGGTCCCAGTATTGCTGCCAGAACGGCTCGATTTCCGCGTGGTTGTAGCGGTTCGGATCGATCGCTTCGGCGGCGTCGGCAGGCGCTGCGGAAGAAGGAGCCTCGGCGGGCGGGCGGTTCGCGGACGTCATGGGAGGCGTGATTTACCAGTGATCGCGCGCCGCGTCGAACGGGTACGCTCGCTCGTCACCATGATCAAGATCTCCCGCTCCGCGCTCCACCCCGTCGTCGTCGCCGCGTTCGGTGTCGTGATTTCTCTCCCCGCGTGCGGCTCGGGCGCGACGGGCGCGTCGAGCAGCGCAGGTGGATCGGCTTCAGGAACCGGGGAATCGTCCGGCGGCGCGGGGGGCACGGGCGGGGAGCTGGCGTCGGGCGTCACCGTGAGCAGCAGCGCGAGCGGGAGCAGCTCGAGCACCGGCGGAGGATCAGGCTGCGTGGTCGGCATCGATCACGTGATCTTCGTGGGCCCGACGGGCAAGGATACCGCGGCCGGAACCGAGTCCGATCCGTTCGCGACGGTGAATCACGCGCTCGCGAAGGCGGTCGCCGGCGACACGGTGTTCGTGCGCGACGGCGTCTACAGCGAGCTGGTGACGTTCCCCGGATCGGGCGCCGCGGGAGCGCCGATCGCGCTGCGGGCGTACTGTGGCGAGCACCCGGTGCTCGACGCGACCGGGCTCGGCAGCGGCGATGCGCAGCCGGCGCTGGTGAGCATCGTCGATCGCAGCCACGTGGTCGTCGACGGCTTCGAGCTGCGCAACCTCACTGGCACCGGCAACAGCTTCCCCGCCGGGATCTGGGTGCGAGGCTCGGTGAGCGACGTGGTGATCCGCAACAACGACGTTCACCACATCACCGCTCCGAACGGGGGCAAGGACACCGGAGCGCACGGGATCGCCGTGTACGGCGAGAAGACGACGCCGAGCGAGGATGTGCACCTCACGGGCAACCTGCTCCACGATCTGGTGCTCGGACCGAGCGAGGCGATGGTGGTGAACGGCAACGTCCGCAAGTTCGAGGTTCTGGACAACACCGTCCACGATGTCAACAACATCGCCTTCGACTTCATCGGCTTCGAATCGGACGTGTGCGCGAGCTGCTCGCAGGCCGACGTGACCGACGTGGACAGCGTCAACCGCGTGCGCGAAGGCCTCGTGCGCGGCAACACCGCGTTCAACATGACGACAGCGACAAACCCGGCGTACGGCGGAGAGAAGGCCGCAGCCTGTTTTTACGTGGATGGCGGCGCGGGGATCCTCATCGAGCGCAACGTCGCCCACGACTGCGATCTCGGCGTCGAGCTCGCGAGCGAGCACTACCAGAAGGCCACGCGCGCGGTGATCGTGCGCGACAACTTCCTTTACGACAACGACGTCACCGGCATCGCGACCGGCGGTTACGATCCCGGGATCGGGCCGGGCGGCGGGAGCGCCGAGCAGTGCTGGATCGTCAACAACACCATCGTCAACAGCTCACGCAACGGCTGGGCCGACGCCGGGGTGCTGCTGCAGAACCGCAACGTGAACAATCACTTCGAGAACAACATCGTGGTGGCCACGATTGGGGGCAGCACGGTGAGCAACGGCGGGTTGAAGAACACCGGCAACCTGATCGATTACAACCTGTACTTCAACGGCGCGCTCTCGGGCGTCATCGATGGGGGACACTCGATCAGCAAGGATCCGTTGCTGATCTCGCCGAGCACAGGAGATCTCCATCTCTCGGCGGGCTCGCCGGCGATCGACGGGGGCGACGACATGGTGGGCGCGAACGGGGCGCCGCAAGATCTGGATATCGACGGCGAGCCCCGGAAGGGGCACATCGATATCGGCGCCGATGAGCGTTGACGGCGATCAGGAGCGGGTGACCTCGACGCCGCGGGCGGCCAGCTCGTCGAGGACTTCCCAGCCTTTTTTGCCGTCTTTCGAGAGGTTGACGTTCACGTGCGTGAGGCCCTTGGCGTCGCGCAGCGGCGAGAGATCGAGCGATTCGCTCACCATGCAATAGAGGCTGACCCGCTCCAGGTTGGGGAGCAAGCGCAGGTCGTCGAGAGAGTCGATGTCGAAGCGATCGTCCTCGCCGTCCCACACCGGGACGAGGCCGGCGTAGATCTCGTCGCCGCCGTCGGGAGCAATCTTCACGACTTGCGCGAGCAGCTCTTCGGTGAGCGCGAGGCGGTCGACGAACCTCTGCACGCGGGGATCGATCTCGAAGTCCTCAACCTCGTCGGCGCTCTCCTGCGCCGCCTCGAACTCGTCGGCGAAGTGGCCGAGGTCGAGGAGCTCGTTGATGACCGTGAGGCGAAAGCCAGGGCTTTTGAAGGCGATCCCGGCCGATTTTACCGCCGGCTTCTTGGGCGCGGGCGGCTTCGCGGCCGCGGCGGGCGGCTTCTTCGCGGAGGTCTTGGCGGGGATCTTCTTCGCTGCCATGGCTCGATCTTCCTTCGGTCGTCGTTCAGGTCTCGCCGGAGAGCTTGCCAATCGCCTTGCGGAGGGCGCGCGCGTCGCTCCGGAGGGCGTCGCCGCGCTGGCCGTCGTCGCCTTCGCCCTTGGCCTGGATTTCCCGGGCGAGGACCACCAGGATCTCGTCGAGATAGTACATGTCGACCAGCGCCGCGATGGCGCCGGGGAGGCTCTCCGGATCGACGATGTCGCCCTCGTGGACGTCGTCGTTCTCGCCGGCCTCGTTGGCCTCGTCGAGACCCTCGGCCTCTTCCGGCTCTTCGGTCTCGTCCGTCTCGTCGATTTCTTCGTTGTTCATGATCGTTTCCCGTCCATCACACGAAGAAGTCGGGGAGGAGCGCTGCGCCCGGGACCGACGAGTACCTGGAGAGATCGGTGACGCCCTCGGCCTTCAGCACCTCGTCGTCGATGCAGAAATTGCCGGTGAACTCGCGGCTCGGGCGCGTGAGGATGGCATACGCGGCGTCGGCCATGATCTCGGGGGTGCGGCTCCCCTGCATGACGGCGTCGCCGCCGAGGAGGTTCTGCACGGCCGAGGTGGCGATGACGGTGCGCGGCCAGATGGAGTTGACGGCGATGCCCTCGGACTTGAGCTCTTCGGCCATGCCGAGGACACACATGCTCATCCCGAACTTGGCCATGGTGTAGGCCACGTGGGGGCCAAACCAGCGAGGCTCCATGTTGAGCGGGGGAGAGTTGTTGAGGATGTGCGGATTGGCGGCCTTGCGGAGGTGAGGAATGCAGGCCTGCGAGCAGGCGAAGGTACCGCGGGTGTTGACGCCGTGCATGAGGTCGTAGCGCTTCATCGACGTGGCGACGGTGCCAGTCAGGCTGATGGCCGAAGCGTTGTTGATGAGGATGTCGATGCCGCCGAAGGTCTCCACGGCCCGGGCGACGGCGGCGGCGATCTGGGCCTCGTCACGGATGTCGACGATGCAGGGGAGCGCCTTGCCGCCGGCGGCCTCGATCTCCTTGGCGGCCGTGTAGATGGTGCCGGGGAGCTTGGGGTGGGGCTCGGTGGTCTTGGCCGCGATGACGATGTTGGCGCCGTCGCGCGCGGCGCGGAGGGCGATCGAAAGGCCGATGCCGCGGCTCGCGCCGGTGATGAAGAGGGTCTTTCCTGCCAGGGAGCGGGTGGCCATGGGGTGTCCTTTCGAGGCGTGATTCGGAGCCGGGAGTGGCTCTATCACGACTCGCCCGCGGAGGTGTCAGCCGCCGTCTTTGGGGGCGCCCGCGTCCTTCGCGGGGGGGCCCATGACCCGGACGCTGCCGTCGGCGAAATCGCCGGGGCCCGCGTCGCTGAGGCCGGATTTCCAGGGGACGAGCGTGCCATCGGCCGCGGGCGGCCACTCGAAGCGCCAGCGCTCGTCGGTGACGCGGTCGACGAGGACCAGGTACGCGGCGCGCGGGCTGTCGGCGACGCGGACCGCGAGCCGGGTGCTGACCTTGTCGGTATCAGGATTGTGATAGGAGCGCTTGGTGCTGTGCTCGACGGGGCCGTCGCCCATGAGCGGGACGTTGAAGCGGACGCGGTCGAGGAGCTCGGGGCCGATGTAGAGCTCAAGGGCGAAGCGGCCGATGACCCGCGGCGACTCGGCCGGCTGCGCGAGCACGGAGGCCGTGGCGCGCTCGGCCGAGACCTTGCCGTCGCGCGCGACGATGGAGAGCGTCCACTGCTTCTTCGTGGCGTGCGCGGGCGGATCGGGCGCGAAGCCGGACTTCGAGGGCTCGGCCAGGGCGACGAGGCTGACCGCGAAGGCCGACGCGAGGACACCGACGAAGGCGGCGATCGCAGCGCGTTTCAAGGGGCGGGAGGGCGTCATGGGTCGGGGAGAGACGGCGCGGGGGCCGCGCGAATTCACGCGGGCGCGGCGACGGTCTCCCACGCGGCCTCGTCGCCGTCGAGGATCTTCCAGATCGTCCGGAGGTCGTAAGGGATCGGCGCGACGGCGCGGATGCGCTTGCCGTTCTCGCCGGGCAGCTCGACCGCGACGGCGTGGAGGGCGATGCGGTGGAGGGCGTGGACGCGGCCCTTGCCGTCGACGAGGGTGCGGGCGCCGCCGTGCTCGCGATCGCCAATGAGCGGCGCGCCGGCGGCCGCGGCGTGGACGCGGATCTGGTGCATGCGGCCGGTGACGGGCTCGAAGCGGGTGAGCGTGCTGGTGGTCTTCGGCGTGGCGCCGCGGCCCGCGGCGATGGTGCAGTAGCGCGTGGACGCGGCCTCGGCGTCGCGTCCGCCGACGATGGGTTTGGAGCGGCCGGAGCCGTCCGGGGCGCGGCCGATCGCGGTGTCCCACGAGCCCGCGCCGGTGATCGTGGCGCCGGCGATCCCCGCGTAGGTGCGGTGGAGCTGGCCCGCGTTGCGGACCTCGTCGATGTGGCGCTGCGCGACGTCGTCGACGGCGCAGAGCACCGCGCCGCTGACGCCGACGTCGAGGCGCGAGGCGGCGTGGACGACGCGGACGTCGAGCAGGCGCGCGACCTCGCCGATGAGCGAGCGCTCGCCGCGGCGATCGGGCGTGGTCGGGAGCGAGGCCGGCTTGTCGGCGACGATCAGGCCGCCGACGTGCGCGAGGATCCGGACGGCGGCGTCGTCGGCGTCGCGCGCGTCGTAAATCACCAGGGTTTCGCCTGGTTTTGCGACGTCGGTCGGCAGGACGCGGCGGCCGTCGACGAAGGCGCGGCCCTCGCTCGCGGCGCCGCGCGCGTGATCGGGCGCGTGCGCGAGGGCCTCGGCGATGGTGGCGCCGGCGCCTTCGCGGATGATCCAGCGGAGGGCGCCGCTCATGGCTTGATCGGCGGCGCGGGCGGGCGGATCGAGAGGGCCGCGCGCTCGTCGAGGCGCTCGACGATGCCGCGATCGCCGTCGATGCGGAGGCGATCGCCGGTCTTGATCGCCAGCGTGGCGCCGGGGACGCTGACCACGGCGGGGACGCCGTATTCGCGGGCGACGACGGCGGCGTGGGAGAGCGGTCCGCCGAGCTCGGTGACGATGCCCGCGGCGACGAGGAACAGCGGCGAGAGGCCGACGTCGGTGGTGCGCGAGACGAGGATCTCCCCGGGCTCGACGGTGTCGAGGCCGCGCGCGCCGGGCTCGAGGACGCGCGCGCGCCCTTCGACGACGCCGCCGCTCGCGGGGAGGCCGACGAGCGTGTCTCCCGACGCGGGCGGGAGCATCACCGGCGGAGGCCGACCGATGAACGTGGGCGGAGGATCGGGCCGCGCCGCGTCGCGCGCGTGCTCGGCGCGGCGCAGGCGCACGACGTGGCCGATCTCGGCGCGGCCGCTGGAGAGCGCGGCGGTGAGCTCTTCGTAGGTGCAGAAGAAGACGCTGCCCTCCTTGAGCGAAGGGTCGATGCGGCGGAGGCGGCGATCGACGTCGAGCGCGATGCTCCGCAGCGTGCCGAGCGTGCGCGTGACCCAGCTCCGCATGCGCTCGCGGAGCCGCGTGAAGCGCTGCGTGCGCTCGACCAGGGTGCGCACCAGCGCGAGCTCGATGAAGTTGAGGTGGGTCTCGAGGCGAGCCATTTCGCGATCGGCGACGGAGCGCGCGCGGGCCAGGGCGCGCTCGGGATCGCTCCCCGGCGCGCGCAGGCTGGAGACGAGCATGTCGAGGAGCGGCGCCGGATCTTCGCGCCAGCGCGGCGTGGCGAGCTCCGCCTCGCGCACGGCGCGATCGCCGTACATTTCGAGGAAATGCTCGATGGCGCGGCGCCCCGGGCCCGCGGGCAAATCGGCCGGGTGGAGCGTGCCGCCCGCGAGCAGGCGCTCGCACGCCGGCGGATCGGCGCGCACCGTCTCGGCGACGCGGGCGAGCGCGATGCCGGGGCCCGCGCTCTCGAGCTCGCGCACGCCGCCGACGAGGGCCTGCGCGAGCGGCTCGGCCGCGCCGAGGCTGGTGCCGCCCGTGAGCGGCGCGTGGTGGTCGGCCGACGAGCTCCGCGCGGAGACGCGGCGCCGGGCCACGCGATCGAGCAAGAAGCACAGCGCGAGGTGGCCCGCGAGCGACGCCGAGGCGCAGGCGAGCATCAGCGTGCCGGTGCGATCGAGCAGCGCGCTCGCGCCCTTCAGCGTGGTCGCCAGGCCGTCGTCGGGCAGCAGCGTGAGGTCCATGTCGGTCACGCCGCGGAGCGCGCGATCGGCCTCGGATTCGAAGGCCGCGACGTCGCGCTCGAGGCCCGCTTGCCGGGCGATTTGCCGCGGCGCCGTGAGCGGGAGCTTGATCAGGAACGAGCGGTGCGAGGTGTCGCGGACCTCTTGCTCGAGCACGGCGATCGTCGCGTCGTTGGCGCCGCCGCTCGCGGTGAGCAGCGCGCGCGGCGAGAGGCCGGGCACCTGCGCGGCGATCTGCATGAACGTGGTGAGGTTCAAATAGAAGCGCCCGTGCACGTTGCCGACGAGCTGCGCGCCGCGGGGCACGTGGCATCCGAGCGCGCCGAACGCCTCGCGAAATCCCTTGTCGGAGAACGATCGCGCGATCGACCAGGTCAGCGGTGTCGCCGCGCCCGGGAGGGCCTCGCCCACGTTGGTGCGCGACCAGACCGTGGTCGCGTCGCCGCCTTCGGGGAAGCCGTGGCCGGTGATCGGGCGGGCCTGGAGGAGCCAGACCTTGCGCGGCTCGTCGGGGCCGGCGATCTCCACGGCGAACTCCACGTCCCACGGGCCGGGGCCGCTCTGATCGAGGCGATCCGCGAGCCGGCCGAGGACGTGGATGGTCTCGTTCGAGAGCGCGGGACGACGCGCGCGGCCTTCCTCCACGGTGGACTCTTCCACGCCGTGATCGCCGACGACGAGCGCGCAGCGTTTGTCGGCGACTGAAGCCGAAACGATCGATCCGCCGCGCCGCGCGAGGCGCACGGTGTCGACCGACGCGGCGCCGTCGACGACCGGCGCGCCGAGGCCGAGCGTGACGTTGATCAGCCGCTCGTCGGCCCGCCACTGCTCGCCTTCGAGGCCCGGCGGCGGCGCGGTGAAGAGCACGCCCGCGGCCTCGGTCGAGACCATGAGCTGGAGGACGACGGCCATGCCGAGATCGCGCACGCCGGCGTGGCTCAAATAGGTGAGCGCGCGCGGGAGAAACGCGCTGGCCCACACCTCACGGATCGCCGCGGCGATGGCCTCGGGCCCGCGCGCGCCGAGGACCGACGACGCGAGGCCGGCGAGCGAGGTCTCCTCGCGATCCTCGGCGGTGGCGCTGGATCGCACCGCGAGGCCCCACGGCGCGTCGCCCTCGACCACGCGCCAGAGCTGCTCCACGGCCTGCGCGAGGCCGTACGGCAGCGGCAACGTCAGCACGCGATCGCGCGCGCGCGCCGCGTGATCGGTGCCGGCGCGCGTGCCGGCGAGCTTGATCAAGGAGCCGAGATCGTGCCCGCGCGGGAGGCTGACCTCGATGAGGTGCTCGAAATGTTTGGCTTCGATCACCCACCCGCGCGGCACCGGGAAGCCGTCGCGCAGCAGCTTGCCGAGCATCGCGGCCTTGCCGCCGAGGCGCTTGGCGCTGGTCTTGCGCCCGGCCCCGGCCTGCTCGAGCGGGCGCAGCCACTCGAGGATCGCGGGCGATTCGAGCGCGTGGTAGCGAGCCTCCCCGGACTCGAGGTGGGGTCCGTCGATCGGCGAGGTGGAATGCGGATCGGCCACGCCGATCGCTTATCACGACCGGGCCTCGGACGTCGCCGTGGGCGCGCTTTCCACGGCTGCGCTATGCTCGCGCGCACCATGAAGCGGGCGCTCCTCCTCGGCTTTCCCATGCTCCTCGTCGCGGGGTGCGCGCCCAACCCTCCGGCGCATTGGGCGCAGGGCGGCTCGCCCCTCGACATCCCCCACGCGCGCTGGGTCCGCGGCGACGCTTCGGTCGAAATCGCCGGCGACGGCCGCATTCTCGTCAACGGCGAGCACCAGCTCACCATCGATCGCGGCGGTCGGATCGTCGATCTCGACGCGCGCCCCGTGGCGTTGATCGAGCGCGACGGCCGCCTCGTCGGCCCCGACGACAAGCCCCTGGGCATGGCCGGCGTGTGGAGCGCATCGCTCCCCGGCGAGACGCAGGCGTGGCTCTCGCTGCTCCCCTCGGGCGAGGTCATCCGCTACGGCGACGACGGCGCGCGCACCAGCATGGGCGCCTGGGTCGGCAACTGCATGGCCTCTGCGCCGGCGCACCAGACCTGCATGATCGTCTCGCATCTCCTTGGAATGAAGCTCAAGGACGAGCGACCGTACAACCCCGGCTACGTCCCCGGGATGACGCCGGGCATGGGCGGCGTCGGCGTGGGCGTCGGCCTATTTCACTGAGGCCGCGATCGTGTCGCGTGCTCGCTGCATGACGGCGCGCCCGAGATCGATCGCCGCGCCCGCCACCCGGCGCGCCTCGACGCGCTCGCCCGCGAAATAGCGCACCCCGGTGAGGGCGAGATCGCGCGACAGCACCGTCCACCGCTCCAGCTCGGGCCGCATGCGATCGTAGAGCCACGGCGTCGCCAGCTCGCGCGCCCGCAGATCGAGCCCCACGCGAGATCGCCGCAGCGAACGAGGCCAATCGCCGAACGAGAGATCGCCGCGATCGAGGCACCGCGCGAGGTAAGGCCCGGCGACGGCGCCGTACAGGATCGCCTGGGCGATGCCCTCGCCGAGCGCGGGATCGATGCCGGCGGCCTCGCCCACGAGCAGCGCCCGCGGCCGCGCGAGCGGCTCGTGCAGCGCGAGCCCACGCTCCGAAAATCGCTTGAAACGAAGCCCCGCAGGATCGATCCCTTGCCGCACCAGGCGCGCGGTCAGCCGCTCCGCGAGATCGATCCCGTCGCCCTCGGCGTCGTCGCCGCCCGAGAGCTCGTAGAGCCCGCGACACCGGAGAGCGCGCCCTTCGACGATCGTCGGGAAGTCCCACGCGTAGCCGCGGAGCCCGCGATCACCGAGATCGAAATGGAGCAGGTCACGCGCTAGATCGCCTTCGATTGCCGGGGTGTCCACCTCGATCACCTGCGCCCGCCAGCGCCCCGTCGGCGCCCCGATCGCGCGGCGCACGAAGCTGCCCACGCCGTCGGCGCCGATCACCGCGCGCGCGCGGATCTCGCCCATGGTGCCGTGGAGGCGCACCCCGTCGTCGGCGATCTCCACGCGCTGCACGCGCGCCCCTTCGACGATGGTGACGCCGCGCGCGCGGGCCTCGTCGGCGAACGCGGCGTCGTACTCGAAGCGGCGGACCACGCGCCCGATCGGCTGCAAAATCCGGGGATCGCGCGCTTGCAATGAGCCCGTCGCGGTCGCGACCGAGAGGCCGTGGACCCACGCCGAGGGCACGTCGACGCGCACCCCGATCCGCGCGAGCTCCTTCTCGGCGCGCCACCCGATCGCCCCCGCGCAGATCTTCTCGCGCGGGTAACGCTCCTTCTCGAAGATCGCGACGCGCGCGATCCGCCGCGGCGCCGCGGCCGCGAGGAACAGCGCCGTGGCGATCCCAGCCGGCCCGCCGCCGACGATGGCAAGATCAAGATCCACGCAAAATCCGCTTCAAAAAAGGGCCCAAATACGAAAACCCCTCCCGCCCGGCGACGCGAGCAGGAGGGGTCGAGCGAGGGCCTTCGCCCTCGGCTTCAGCTCAGGGCGTCTCTTCGAACTCGGCGTCGATCACGCCGTCCTTGCCCTTGCTCTTGCCACCGGCGGGGGGCGGCTCGGCGCCGCCTCCTTCACCGTCCGCGGGCGGGCCGCCCTGCCCGCCGGTCTTCTCGTACATCACGGCCGCGATGCGGTGCGCTTCCTTCTCGAGCTTCTCGAGCGAGGCCGTCACGCCGGCGTCGTCCTGCTTCTCGATCGCGCCCCGGGCCTCGGTGATCAGCCCCGTCAACGCGGACACGTCGCCCTCGGGCAGCTTGTCCTTGTTCTCGGTGATGGTCTTCTCGAGCGTGTAGCAGAGGTTGTCGAGCTTGTTGCGGCGCTCGATCTCCTCGCGGCGGGTCTTGTCCTCGGCCTCGTGCTCGGCCGCCTCGTTGACCATCTTCGCGATCTCGTCCTCCTTGAGACCGCCCGAGGCCGTGATCGTGATCTTCTGATCCTTGCCCGTGGCCATGTCCTTGGCGTGCACGGAGAGGATGCCGTTGGCGTCGATGTCGAACGTGACCTCGACCTTCGGCACGCCGC
>JBDTXR010000035.1:0-36197 GCA_040006075.1 Byssovorax sp.
GCCGCCCGGATCACTTGCTCCGGCGGGAGCCCCGCGATCAGCCGAACGAGATCGGCACGCCCGACTGCCGTCCTCACCTTGCAGGCTCCGAAGGGTGCTTGCGCAGCGCAAACCTGGCAATTTGCTCGAGCAACGCGGTCTGTTTCGCCTCTTCCGTCTCCTGCTCTTGCACCGCTCGCAGCAGATCGATGTACTCGGCGAGGCCCGGCGGCGCGAGATCGGCCCGGAGCATCACCGCGCGATCCTCGCCCACCAGCCGCGCGGCCCGCTGAAGCACGCTGTCGGCGCAATCGGGGAAATGGGCCCGACCGCGCGCAACGAGCAGCGCCAATAGCTCGTTCGCCTCGCGCGGCAGCGCCAGATGCAACACCAGGCACCGTCGCAAAAACGCGTCCGGCAGCGCGCGATCCTCGTTGGTCGTGATCACCACGAGCGGCGGTCGCTCCCGGTCGAGCGTCACGGCCTCTCGCCCCGGCACATCGAACCGGCCATGCCCGAGCGCGTCGAGCAGGCCATTGGGCACCGCCGAATCGGCCTTGTCGATCTCGTCGACCAGCACGACAACGCCCCGATCCGCCGTCCACCCCTCGGGTGCGACAGGCGTGCTCACGCCCGATCGCGCGGCCTGTTCACTCGCAGAGGCCCAGTCGAAAGCCCACCAGAGCGGCCCGGGTTGCACGAACTCGGCGACGTCGATCCTCCGCCGGACCTCGTCCTGGCCAACGTCCTTGAGCGCGCCCATGACCTGCGCCTCCGCGAGCCTCGCCACCGCGTCGACGGTCCAGAGAACGTCGCGCGTCTCTGTGCGCGAGTCGACCGCGTGATGCACGAACGCGCGCCCCAAGGCCTGCGCCGCCGCGCGCGCGAGCTGGCTCTTGCCCGTGCCCGGCTCGCCGCGCACCAGGAGCGGGCGCCCCGCGGCGAGCGCGGCATTGACGGCAAGGATGGAGTCGTCGTCGAAGACGTGGACCGAGCGCGGCATTCCTGCGGTCGCCGCGAGCGCGACGACGCGGTTCATCCCGGAGAGATCGAGGAACGTGATCGGCATGGGGATCACCGTTCTATCCGGATCAGACCTGCTTGCGCCACATGTCTCGGATGTGGAGCGCATACGGGAGCTCGTCGTCGGCGCCCTCCCCGAGGCTCAAGATCCGCAAATGAGGCAGCTTTTCGCCGAGCGCGGCGACGGCCATCGCGACCCGCTGCTGCGCCGGCTCGCCGCTCTTGCCGTCGTGCGCGAGGACGTCATCGTCGAGGAGGAGCCAGTGCGGGCAGCGCGCATCGCCGATGGCCTCCTCGTGGTCGTGGTGCAGCATCACGTCGACGTCGCGCCGCAGCCGCTCGGGATCCCGCAGCTCGCGCGCGTCGGGGCTGAGGTTGAAGAGATGGATCGCCACCAGACCCACAGTCGCCTCGACCAGGCGGGCGTGCTTCGGATCGATGTAGAACGCGCTGGCCGCGGGCATGCGAAGGAGCGCCGCGCCGGAAGGCCCTCGTGGAGCATCGGATACGAACTGACACGCTCGGCAGGCGATCCCGGCGAGCACGGCCTCGGCGACCGTGAGGTTGGCGAGCGGAAGATCGATGAACCTCTCGCCCGCCGCGAGCCGCGCTCTCCCGTCGATCGCGTACGACCGCCAGTCCGACGCCACGGGGACGAGCTGGAGCAAGATGCCTTTGAGCGCGCGCCGCTCGGCGATCCGCGTCGCGTCGTCCTTCAAGTCTTCGTCGGTGGCATTGAGCGCCATCACCATCTCTTTGCCCGATTTTTCGTGGAGCAACGCGCGCGCGACGAGAGCCGAAGGGACCCCGAGACGCTCCGCTAACAACGCGAGGACCCTCGGCATCCGCGCGAGCTGAGCGGCGACGTCCTTCTCGATCATGTCGAGATACGTGGCGAATTTCGCGTCGGTCGGCGGAGGCGCGCGGGTGGGCTCCGGCGTCGCCGGCGCCGCCGTCTGCGCGACAACGGGCCGGCGGATCCAGGCGAGAGCGCTCCGGAAAACGTCGGCTTGAACCTGTGGGCCTGCAAGCGTCGAGGCGTTCTCCAGCCACTCGGCCATCGGGACCGTGCCGTCGTCGAGCGCAACCCCGTTCATCACGTTCAGATCGAGGAGGAGCAGCTCCGCCAGCGATCCAGTGGTCGAGAGCTTCGCCACGTAGACTTTGTTGATACCCGCAAGAAGTGCCTCCCGGCTCGTGAGACTCGTCGAGATCGCCGCGTCAACCAGAGCCCGGATGGTCTTGGTGTCGAAGTGAGGCGCGGCCATCGCGAGACGCTATCAGCAACCGACGCCACGAAGACATCTCCGTGAGCCTTCGCGCGCGAAGGCCCACTTCTTCAGCTCGAAACCGCCTGCGCCGGCCTCGCCGCCGCACCCTGCCGCCCGCCGGATTTCAGCCCTCCCCGAGCACCTCGTCGAGCGTCGCCGCCGTGAGCCCGCGGTCGAACCACGCCTCGAGCTCCAACGGCCCGGCCGCGTTCACACGGGCGACGGTGACTTCCGGCAGCTCTCCGAAGCGCTGGCTCAGTAGTTTCAGCAGCATCACGCGCTGCCCCTTGAGCCCCTCGCTGAGCCCCTCGCTGCGCCCCTCGCTGCGGCCCTTGGTGCGCCCTTGTTCTCGGAGAATGTCGGCTGTCGTCACGATTACCTCCTCGACGTCCTTTCCAACCTCGCTCGCCACGAGCCGCAGAAGCTCCTCGGGCCCGCGCGTCTCGTCGACTGCGCACATATACTCGAAAATCGTCCAGATCGCCGCTCCACCGTCCGGCGCGCCCACCACCTGGCGCCACAGCTCGCCCCAGCGGAAAACCCTCTTCCCTTCTGCGCCTTTTTGCGCCTCCGCGTCTTTGCGCCTTGGCGTTGAATTCCGGATCTTCCGGCTGATCTCGATCCCCGGCTCCGCTCGCCCCCGCCCTCACTCCAGCGAGGTCAGCCCGTGGCGCAGGGCGAACTTCACCAGATCCACCATCCGGTGAATCGCGAGCTTCTCCATGATCTTCCGCCGGTGCGAGTCCACGGTATGCGCGCTGATGCTCAGGGCCTTCCCGATCTCCCCGCTGGTCTTGCTCTCGGCGATGAGCTGGAGCACCTCGCGCTCGCGGCTGGTGAGCTTGTCGAGCGCCGAAGGAGCCGAGTCGCTCCGGGCGCGATCGATGTAGTCGTCGAGGACCACGCCCGAGACCGCGGGGCTCAAGTAGCGCCTCCCGGCCACCACCTCGCGGATCGCCGTCCAGAGCTCGGAGAAGGCCGCTTCTTTCAGCAGGTAAGCCGAGGCGCCCGCGCGCAACGCCTCGCGGATGTACTCCCGATCTCCGTACATGGAAAGGATGATGATCGCGATCTTCGGCGAGGCCGCGTGGATTTGCCGGGTCGCCTCGATGCCGTTGAGCTGCGGCATCGCCACGTCCATCACGATCACGTCGGGGCGCAGGCGCTCGGCGAGCTTCACCGCCTCTCGCCCGTCGCTGGCCTCGCCGATCACCTCGACTCCGCCGGCGGCCTCGAGCATCGCCCGGACCCCTCCGCGCAACATCGCATGATCCTCGGCCAGGACGACCCTCACCGTGGCGCTCACTCCCGGCACGGCGCGGCCTCGTCGAGCGGGATGTCGAGGATGATTTGCGCGCCCTGGCCCGGCCGCGACTCGATCAGGAGCTGACCGCCGAGCGAGCGGATCCGCTCGCGCAGATCGGCGAGGCCGAGGCCGCGGCGGCGCTCCGGAGCGAGCTGCACCTCCGGATCGAAGCCGGTCCCGTCGTCGGCCACCATGATCCGCAAGGCTCCTTTGCGCCAGTGTACCGCGAGGAGCACCTCGGTGGCGAGGGCGTGCTTGCGGGCGTTGGTGAAGAGCTCTTTGATCGCGCGAAAGAGGTAGTTGGCGACCGGGGCCGGGAGCTCGCGGCGCTCCCCCGTCTCGGTGAGCGAGACCGCGAGCGGCCCTCCGGCCTGCTGCTCGACATAGCTGTGGAGCGTGGGAACCAGGCCGAGATCGTCGAGCATCGAGGGGTAGAGATCGAAGGTGAGCGTGCGCGCCTCCTCGATGAGGCGGGTCATCAGGGCGAGCGTGCGCGCGAGCGAGGCCTCGCGCCGCTCGGGATCCGACGGCTCGCGGAGCGCGGACTCGATATCCATCTTCACCACCGAGAGCCCCTGTCCGAGCGAGTCGTGAATGTCGCGCGCCAGGCGCCGTCGCTGGGCGTCCTCGGCGGCCGAGAGCTGGGCCGCCAGGCGGTGCAAGTCCTCCTCGGCGCGCTTGCGCTCGATGAGCTGGCCAATCTGACTGCCAATCGTCGAGAACATCAACAAGAGCTCGGCGTCGGGCTGGCGGATCTCGCGGCTGAAGAAGTCCATCACGCCGAGCACCTCCCCGCCGAGGATGATCGGGAACGCGAAGGCGCCGTGGAGCCCCTCGGCGGCCGCCGCGAGCGCGCGTGGGAACCGCGGCGCGTGGGGGAGATCGACGATCCACACCGGGACTCCGCCGGCCCACGCCTGCCCGGCGATGCCCATCCCAGGCTTGATTTCGAGGCTCCGGGTCACCTCGAGGAACGCCGTCGGCTGGAGCTCGGGAGCGTGCCAGTGATCGACCGGGCGGAGCAGCCCCGCGTCGCGATCGATCAGCCACAGACCGCCGACGTCCCAGCGCAGGCTGCGGCACACGGCCTCGAGGAGCCGCGGAGTCGCCTCGCCCAGCGTGGCGGCGTCGGAGAGGATCCTCGCCACCGCGTGCTGCGCCGCGACCCGCTCCTGCGCGCGCTGCCGATCGGTGATGTCGTCGAGGGCCCGGATCACCACCCTCCGCCCCGGCGCGCTCTCGCCGAGCGTGACCGTGAGCAGACCCCACATCGGCTGTCCGTCGGCGCGGACGTAGCGGCGCACGAGGCGATAGTGATCGATGGCCCCGTCGAGCAGCTCGGCGAAGAGCCGCTGATCCTCGACGTCGTCCCGCGGCGCGAGCAGCGCGGCGACGCGACCGTCGAGCTCGCCCGGCGCGTGGCCGAAGAGCCGCGCCAGCGCCGGGTTGTACGCCACCCCGGCTCCCTCGACGTCGAGCCACGCGACGCCGAGCGCCAGCCCGTCGACGACGCCGCGCAGCCGGCCCTGGGCCTGCTGGAGCGCGTCGTCGTCGGGGGATCGATCCATGGTGCGCCGCGAGGCTATCACCAGGGTCGCCGCGATCAGAACAGCGGAGCGAAGGCCCCGGCCGTCATGTCGTTGAGCAGCCCGTGCCAGGGGTGATTGACGTCGTTCTCCACCGCCTGCACCGCCGCGCGCATCTTGTCGAGCACCGCCGGCGGCTCGACGTCGTAGACGTCGCCCTGGAGCAGCTTCAGCACCTCGAGCCGGTGACTCTTGCTGTTGATGAAGAACGTGAACAGGATGTTGAGCCGGTAGTAGACCGAGATGAAGTCGTACCAGTTCTTGGTCCCGCGGCGGATGGTGCTCTCGTAGGTCTCGAAGCGCTCGCGGCCGTAGTCGTCGGCCTCCAGCGCGGCGATGACGTCGCGGCTGGCGAAGCGAGCGCTGTTGAGCGCGATGCTGACCCCGGTGGAGAAGATCGGATCGACGAAGCGGGCCGCGTCGCCGATCATCACCCAGCGATCGCCGCAGATCTGCTGCATGGAATAGCTGTAGTCGCCCTCTTCCTTGAAGGGCCGCACCTGCTTGGCCTTGCGGAGCGCGTCGTGGAGCTCGGGGCGCGAGGCCACGCACTCCCAGAAGAAGGCCTCTCGCGACTCGCGCGCCTTGGGGAAGTTCTTCTTCTGGGTCACGACCCCGATGCTGGTGATGGTGTCGGTGATCGGGATCTGCCAGACCCACGAGTTGCTGATGGGGAGGAAGTGCACGAAGATGTAGTCGCCGAGCTGATCCGAGCGCCCCACCGCGTCGCGCTGGTAGCCGTCGAACCAGGTGTGGAAGGCGTACTGATCGAAGACAGTGTCCTTGATCTTGAGCTTGAGCTGGTTGCCAAGCACGGTGTTGCGGCCGCTGGCGTCGACCACCATCTTGACCCGAAACTCCCTCGCTTCGCCGCCGATCTCCACGGTGACAATCGGGCGCTTGCCCTTGTCGAAGTCCACGCCTTGCACCTTCACGCCCTGGTGCACGGTGGCGCCGAACTTCTCCGCGTGCTGGAGCAAGAGCTGGTCGAACTTGCCCCGATCGACGTGGTAGGTATAGGTCGAGTCGACCCCGGGCTGGGCGCGCTCCTCGAAGCGAATCGAGGCATGATCGACGGCGCAGTCCTCGTCGAGCCCCTCCCAGTCGTGGACGCCGAACGACTTCGAGGTGGCCGCCGTCCAGACCGCTCCGTACTTGTGCGGGAAGCCGGCCGCCTCCATCACCGGGAGGAAGTCGAGATCCTTGAACACCCGCGTGGACGAGGGCACGAGCGACTCGCCGACGTGCTCGCGCGGGAAGACCGCGCGCTCGAAGACGACGCACTTCACCCCGGCCTTGGCGAGGTAGCAGCCCATGGCGCTCCCCGCCGGCCCGCCGCCGATGATCGCCACGTCGTAGTCGGTGCTCGGATCGTCCATGGATGCTCCTCCGGAAGGTGGTGGTACAAGGCCAGGCTACGCGCATCGATTGCGCCGCAAAGCCCGGGAGCAATGGGTTTCGCGCTCCTGGAAAAGCCGGAGGGCCACCTCACGGGATCCGGTGAGACCACGGTGCCCCACCCTCGATGGGGACATCTGACACTCTGTCGCTTGTTTGCACCGCCGAACGCGTTGAAATCGATGGAAAATCCCGGCTCGCTGCGCATTTTGCGAGAGGTACAGGGCTTGCAGCCCGGGCGATCGCTCGCATCCCTGCTCGCCCCCTCGCGAAAGCCCGGGAGGCACCCGCGCGAGTCCACGTTTTCGAGCAGAAAGAAGCCGGTTCAAGATCATGAACATCCAGATCAACACCGATCACACCATCGCTGGCAGCGCGGGCTTGACGGCGCACGTGGAGTCCGTCGTGGAGGCCTCGCTCGGCCACTTTCAGCAGCACATCACCCGCGTCGAGGTCCACCTCACCGACGAGAACGGGAACAAGTCGGGCACCGACGACAAGCGCTGCATGATGGAAGCACGCCTGGAAGGACAGCACCCGACCGCGGTGACCCACCACGCCGGGACGGTCGATGACGCCGTCGAAGGCGCCGCAGAGAAGCTGAAGCGCTCGGTGGAAAGCAAGCTGGGGAGGCTCCGCGCTCGGTAGCGGAGCGGCCGCTCACTCTCCCACCCTTTTCCCTCCCTCCGATCTGCCGTGCTCGGTCCGACTCAACTGGACAAGCTTTACGGGGAGAAGCGGGCGAGGAAGATGTCAGTCCCGCCCGCGCTCACCAGGGGCGTACCGAAGTCGAGCGTCCCCTCGAAGGTGCCCACCACGGTCGAGACACCGTAGCGGTCGACCACGATGCCGTTGATGCGCTGGGCGGCCGCGTCTCCGCCGCGGCGGCCCCAGAGCGGGTTGCCCTTTGGATCGAGCTTGATCAGGAACGCGTCGCCCCCGCCCGCGCTCACGAGCTGGGTTTTGCCGAGATCGAGGGTGCCGTCGAAGGTGCCTCCGACATAGACGTTGTCGAACTTGTCGACGGCGACGGCGTACGCGGCCTGATCGGCGGCGTCGCCGAAGCGGCGGCTCCAGAGCGGTTTGCCGGCGGGATCGAGGCGGGCCACGAAGAGATCGCTCAGTCCGGCCGAGGTGAGCGGCTGATCGAAGGTGAGGGTGCCGTCGAAGCTGCCCGCGACGAGGATATCGTCGTTGGTAGCGGCGGTGACGGCGTTGATCGACTGCGCGTCGCCCGCGTCGCCGTAGACGTGGCCCCACGCCACCGCGCCGGACGAGTCGAGCTTGACGAGGAAGGCATCGTGGCCCCCGCCGCCCTTGAGCGGGCCCTGGCCGAGATCGATATCGCCCTGCCCCGTGCCGCCGACGATCACCGCCTTGGCGCGGTCGACCGTGACGGCGAGCGCCCGCTGATCGCCGAACGCGGAGTCGGACATCTTGTGGATCCACAGCGGCGCGCCGGTGGGCGAGAGCTTGATCACGAAGGCGTCGAAATCGAGCGTCCCGTCGGTGGAGATCGTCCCGACGGGGGTGGTGATCGTCCCGGCCATGCGGCCCACGGCGAGGACGTCGATCGCCGCGTCGCTGACCACCGCGGTGATCTCTTGCTCGGCCGCGTCGCCGAGGCCGATCGTCCACTGCGGCGTGTCGCCGACGTCGAACACCGTGACGAACGCGTCGCCGTCGCCGGCGTTGCCGAGGGCCTTGCCGTCGCCGAAATCGATCGCGCCGCGGTAGCGCCCGGCGAGGAGGATGTTGTCGATGTCGTCGCCGCAGAGGCCGCCGGGCGCGTCGTCGTCGGTGCCCCCGAAGCGCCGCGCGTCGGTGAGCACGCCCGTGCTCCCGATCGGGCTCACCACGAGGTCGGTGCCCCCGGCGCTGACGAGCGCGCCGCTGCCGAAGTCGACGCTGCCGCTGAACGAGCCGGCGAAGATCGCCGCGCCGCCCTTGCCGGTGGAGATCGCCACGCCGCGATCGTCGCCCGCGCCGCCGAAGGCCTTGATCCACTGCGTGTCGCCGTGGCAGGCCGGCAGCTTGCCGTCGCAGTCGAGATCCACGTCGCCGGCGCAGTTCTCCTCCATCGCGGGGAGCACGTCGCCCTTGCAGGCCTCGAAGGCGTCGCCCGCGGCGGCGCACACCTGGGCGCCGTCGTGGCAGACGCCGTGGCCGCGCGTCGCGGGATCGCCGCTGTAGCAAGCCTGCGACGCGCCGGCCTCGCAGAACGGGGCGGCCGCGTCGGGGATCTCGACCACGTGGAGCTCGCCCAGCCCCGAGACGAGCTGGCAGCCGGCGACGAAGAGCGCCGCGGCCCCCACGATGGAAAGCCCTCGAGCTGCTGTCCCACGTCGCATCGTCACGGCCTCCGCCGCCCACTGGATCACGACGGCGGGCGTCCTGTCCACCGGGTGCTCCATCGTCAACGGTGTGGTCGGCTCGGCCACGAAGAGAACGTTCTCGGCGCGGCCCCGCCCGTGTAGGATGCGCGCGCGCATTTTCACGAGATGGTCTGGATCCAGGGCCAATCGCGCGTCGAGGAGAGAAGATGAGCCAGGGTAACTGGGGCGGCGGGGGACAGGGCGGCGGCTACGGTGGACCTCCGCAAGGGGGCTGGGGTCCTCCTCCGGGTGGGCAACCGCCCGCGGGCGGCGGCTACGGACCTCCCGGTGGACAGCCGCCCGGCGGGCAACCCCCCGGCGGCTATGGCCAGCCTCCGCAGGGCGGACCGCCTCCCGGCGGCTACGGTGGGCCTCCGCAGGGCGGGCCGCCTCCCGGCGGCTACGGCGGGCCTCCGCAGGGCGGGCAACCTCCCGGCGGCTACGGGCAGCCTCCCGGCTACGGACCTCCCGGCGCCTACGGCGGCCCGCAGGCGAGCTTCGGCGGCGGTGGCGGCGGCGGTGGTGGCGCGGGCGGCATCGGGCGCCTCACGGTTCCCGCTCTCGTCGGCGGCGCGGTCGGCGGTGTGCTCTCCGCCATCCCGGTGTTCAACATCCTGAACTGCTGCTTCTGCCTGCTCAACCTGGTCGGCGTCGGCGTCGGGATCGGCATGTTCCTGCGCTCGAACCCGACCGACAAGATCACCGCGGGCGAGGCCGCCGGCGCCGGCGCGATCTCCGGCGCGGTGGCCGGCGTGATCAGCTCGATCCTCGGGATGATCACCAACCTGATCCTCGGCAGCGCCCTCGCCGGGATGTACAGCAGCCTCCCGCGCGAGGTCCGCCAGGCGATGATGCAGCGCGCGGCCGGAGGGATCCTCGCCATCCCGATCTCGGTGATGATCTTCACCGCGTTCGGCGCCCTGGGCGGCTTCCTCGCGATGCAGCTCTTCTGGAAGGATCGCCTCCAGAGCTGAGGCGCCCGTGGATCCTCGCGCACCGGCGCCC
The DNA here is from genome assembly GCA_040006075.1 of Byssovorax sp. Taxonomy (GTDB): domain Bacteria; phylum Myxococcota_A; class Polyangia; order Polyangiales; family Polyangiaceae; genus JANYGI01. The sequence continues at coordinate 9,944 of JBDTXR010000035.1, forward strand.
ATCGCGCGCGCGCCGCAGCGCTGGGCCCTGCCCACGCTCGCGGCGCTGCTGGTGGCGGCGGGCCTGTTCCCCTGGCTCATCGCCCTGCGACCCGAGTGGTCGCGCGCGGTGTTCGACGTCTTCCGCACCGTCTGCCACCAGCGCCCGGAGCGCACGCTCACGATCCTCGGCGCCCCGATGGTGGTGTGCTCCCGCTGCGCGGGCCTCTACCTCGGCGTCGCGATCGGAGTCCCGCTCCCGCTACCGCGCCGGTGGCTCCCGTACGGTCGGGCGATGGTGATGTCCGCGATCGGGATCGCCGCGCTCGATGTGCTGACGCAGGATCTCGGGCTGCACGCGCCGTTTCACCCCGTGCGAGTGGCGACTGGCCTCCTGCTCGGGTGGACCGCGTGCGCGTTCATGATGGGAACCCTGCGGACGGGGAGGAGCCGGAGCGAGTAGCCCGGCTCGGCTACTCGCCAGTCGCCAGCGGGCTAGAAGATCCCTTGTCCAGGCGCGAGGATGTTGTCCGGATCAAACTCGATCTTGGCCAGCACGAACAGGATCCACAGCGGGCTGAAATGCGCCTGCCAGTCCGCATGCGACATCGGCACCGAATCGATGGGATACCTCTTCCCTCCGACGGCCACGCAGTCATCGTAAATCACCCGGTTGGCCGCGACGAGCTGGTCGATCTTCGGCGGGATCGGGGGGATGGCGTTGCGGAGGAGATCGAAGAGGAAGAACCGCGGGCCGTCGGGGACGCGGACGAACGGCGTCTTCACGGCGTCTCGCTTCACCGGATAGAGCAGCACCGGGCCCTGGTTGACCTCGTTGAGCGTCGCGTCGTCGAGCACGCCTTGCACGAACGACGGGGCGATCCCGCTCGGCAGGAAGACATCGACCCAGGGGTGCGGCAGCCCCCAGGCGCCAATGCTCTTCAGGAAGGCCACGGTCGGCGCGAGGCGGTTGGCGAAGTCGAAATAGGTGCTGTCCGCGTGGGTCTGCGTGCCCGGCGTGAACGAGAGCCCGGCCAGCAGCGCCGCGTCGTTCGGCGGCGAGGCGGGCGCGAAATACTTCGCGGCGTCGAGCGAGTACGTCCACCCTCCGCTGCCGTTCGGCGCGGCCGAGCCCTCGACGTAATCGAAGCGACCATCGTTGATGACCGCGAGCTGGTCGGCGGTGAAGACGACGATGTCGGAGTAGCTCGCCGCGTAGACGCGCACCATGGGCGCCACGGGGACGATCTTGACCCGCGCGCGGACGATGATCCCGAATTGCCCCAGGCCGCCTCGAACCGAGTTGAAGAGCAGAGGATGCTTGGTGGCCGAGCAATTGACCAGCTCGCCTTTGCCCGTGACGACGTCGAGCTCGATCACGTTGTCGACCTGGAGCCCGTGGCGGAAGGCCTGGCCGCCGATCCCGCCCACCGACAGCGTGCCTCCGACGCTGAGCTCGATGTAGTCGGTGAGCGTCGGCGGGCTCTTCCCGAGCGGCACCGTGGCCTGGAGCAAGTTGATCCAGCGCACGCCGGCGTCGACCAGCGCGTCGCCCGCGTTGATCTCGTGGATGGTGTTGAGCGCCGACATGTCGATGAGGATGCCGGCCTGCACCTGGGCCTGGCCCTGCGTGCTGTGGCTCTGCCCGTCGCCGAGGCCGCGCGCGCCGCCGATCTTGATCCCGTGCTGGCGCGCGAATTTCACGGCCCGCACGATGTCGTCGACCGAGCCCGGGACCAGCACGGCGTTCGGCGATTTGTGCACGATGTGACCGAAGTCGTCGCCCGCCAGCGCGAGCGTCGCCGGGTCGGACAGGAGCTGTCCGTCGAGGTGCGGAATCGAGATCGTCCCCGGGCCGGGGGAGCCCCAGGCGCGCGTCTCGGGGCTGAAGGCCACGGCGGCGGCCGCGGCGGCGAGTGAGGCTCCCAGGAAGGTTCGGCGTTCGAGCGGTTTGGTCATTCTATTTTCTCCGGATCGGGCTCGCGGGGAGGATCCCTGAAGCGACAGAGGCACCCACCAGGGAGCCCTGCCAAACGGGGCTCCGGCGGATCCGGCGGTGACGGGCCGAAGAGCACGTCGTTCCACCGGATCTCACCGGAGGATTGCAATCTTGAACAGACGAAGACACGCCCCCTCGACAGTACTGACCGTACCAGAGATCCGGGCGAAGAGTCGGTACAATCGCGCTCCTGGACACATTTATCCGGCGGGCACGACTCGGCACATGCCCCCATGGGAAGCGCGCAAGTGCGCTCTTTACCTACCTTCGATTCGCGCCAACGATCACCGCGGCGTCAGTCCGCGTCGCGCGGCGGAAGCTTCTTGATCAGCGAACGATGCGATACCCGGTGAAGTCGAGCGCCATCGTCAGCGCCTGGGCGAGATCGGCGCACGGGTTCAGCGCGGAGAGATCGATCCCCGTGGCCTCTTCGGCGCCGACGGGGAGGCCGGCGAGCACCGGGACGGCGCCGCGAGCGCGGGTGGCGCGCTCGATCTTCACGAGCGAGCGCGCGGCCTCTTCGTCGAAGATCTCGACCCGGGTGATGTCGATGATCACCGCGCGGGCGCGCGTCGCGGCGAGGCGGTGGAGCAGCGGCTCGACGATGTCGACGAAGCCCGACAGCACCAGCGCGCCGGCGATGGGGACCAGGAGCACCTCGGGGTGCAACGCCATGATCGGGTACGAGAGCTCGCGCACGCGAGCGAGCAGCTTCTCCTGCGTTTCGTAGGCGTTTTGCAGCTCGGTCACCCGCCGTTGCAGCTCGGCGGCGTCGGCCTCGGCCGCGGCGCGCGCCGCCGTCAGCTCGCGCGCGATGCGGCTCACCATGTTGGCGAGGAGGCCGAGCTCGTCACGACGATGGATGTCCGGGATCTCGGCCGGCATGCCGTGGATGAGCTGGCTGAGCTGCCCGCCGATGCGCCGGATCAGCGCCCGGTCTTCGTCGCTCAGGCGGCCGGCCCGCGATTCGCTGTCCAACGTCGTGTCTCCCCTATTCTTCCCAGCGAACCTCGAACACGCAGCCCGGCGCGCCGTCGCGCATGCACGGGCCGTGATCGATCCGCACGTTGCGCGCTTCGAGGGCCTCGACCAGGCCGCGCACCGTGCCCTCTTCGAAGTGGCAGTTGTAGGGCTGGCAGGCCTCGAGGCGCGCGCGCCTGGGGCCGACGATCGCCGTCCATTCGCCGCCGTCGCCGCGCGTGACCTGGTGCCAGATGGCGGGGATGCCCTCGAGGACCGCGCGCGGAGAGGTGATCCCCTGCGCCAGGAGCTGGGTCCTCATGAAGAAGTAAATGTTGCGACCGATGTGCGGGACGAGCGCCGGATCCTTCTCTTCGAAGTGGGTGAGGATGCTCTCCAGGAGCTGCCCGTGATACCAGGCGTCGGGATCGACGCGAGAGAGCGCGTCGAGGATCTCCGGTGAGCAGTGCTCGCTGGCGACGGTCGCGATCATCGTGAAGAGGAACCCCTGCGACAGCGGCGGGCCAGTGCGATCCTCGATGGCCGGCGCGGTGTACTGGGCCAGGTCGAGAGGCGCGCCGCGCCGGAACGAGTGCATCCGGCATCCTCACGTCACGTGGCAGTCGAGGTCAAGAAGCACCGGGCATAAAGAGCCACGCCGACGCGACGAGATCTGCCATCGATGGGGTGATTGCTCCCGAGGTGGTCAATTCGCCGGGACTGCGGGCGTCAACCCCATGGCGGTTCGACGAAAGCGTCATGGCGCCGTCACCGCGATACGCGCTAAAAGGTCCGGCGTGTCGCGGAGGCAGCGCGCTGGCACACAGCGCGCATTGTGCCCCGACATGCTGAACCTGGAGACCTCTTCCCCGTTGCGCTCGCCCGAACCTTCTTCAACGACGGATCGCGACGTCACCTCGACCGAGGACGACGACGCGCTCGACGCGCTCGCATCCCGTCACTTCGGCTTCTCGGGCCTCTACGGCTGGCAGCGCGAGGCGATCGAGGCGCTGCTCGGCGGCGGCGGTCGCGTCCTGCTGGTCGCGCCCACCGGCGGCGGGAAATCCCTGTGTTACCAGCTCCCGGCGCTCGCGCTGCCGGGCACCGCGCTGATCCTCTCGCCGCTGATCTCGCTCATGGAAGATCAGGTGCGCGCGCTCTCTGCGCGAGGGATCGCCGCGACGTTCCTCGCCTCGAGCTTGCCGCGCGAGGAGAACGCGCGCCGCCTCGCCGGCGTGCGGCGCGGGGCGTACCGCATCGTCTACGCGGCGCCGGAGCGCCTGGCGTTCGACGGGTTCCTGGAGACGATGGAGGCCTGTCGCCTCTCGCTCGTGGCCGTCGACGAGGCCCACTGCATCGTGCAGTGGGGGCACGATTTCCGGCCGGATTACCTGCGGATCGGCGACGCGATCCGCCGCCTGCGCCCGCCGCGCACGCTGGCGTGTACGGCGACGGCGACGCCCGAGGCGCGCGACGAGATCGTCCGTCGGCTCGGCTGGGCCGATCGCGCGCCGACGGTGATCCTCCGCGGCTTCGCGCGGCCCAACCTCCACCTCGCGGTGCGCGAGGTCTCGGGCCCGAAGGACGCGCAGACGGCCACGGTGCACGCGCTCGCCGACGCGCTCGGATCGCCGAGGAAACCAGCCGGCGCGGCGATCGTCTACGCGGCCACGCGCAAGATCACCGAGCGCCTCGCCGAGGAGCTGCGCGAGGCCGGATGGGACGCGGCCGCCTACCACGCGGGCCTCGACGCCGAGGTGCGCACCGCGGTGTCGGCGCGCTTCGCGGCCCGCGAGCTCCCGGTCGTGGTGGCCACCAACGCCTTTGGAATGGGGATCGATCGCCCCGACGTGCGCCTCGTGGTCCACGCGCAGCCGCCGTCGTCGATCGAGGCCTATTACCAGGAGGTCGGGCGCGCCGGCCGCGACGGGCAGCCCGCCGATGGACTGCTCCTGATCGCCGGCGCCGACATCGCGCTGCGGCGGCGCATGGCCGAGCTCGGGAGCGACGGGAACCCCGCGAGCGAGGCCGAGACGGCGCGCGCGTGGGGCCTGTTCCGCGAGCTGCTCCGCTACGTCGACGCCGCCTCGTGTCGCCACGACTTCATTTTGCGGTACTTCGGCGACGAGGCCGAGTCGCTCGGCGGCTGCGGTCACTGCGACGTGTGCCTCGCCGTCGGCCAGCTCGAGGTCGAGGATCGCGCGGCGCTCGAGCGCGATCTCGACCTCGTCCGCCGCGCGCTCGCCGGGGTCGCGCGGGTGAAGGGCGGCGCGGGCATGCAAGCCGTGGCCTCCATGCTGGCGGGCGAGCACAACGAGCGCGTCGATCGCATCGGCCTCGATCGCCTCTCGACCTTCGGCGTGCTCGCGGGCAAGAGCAGCGACGAGGCCCTGCGCATCCTCCGCGTGCTCCTCGCCAACGACTGGATTGATTTGACCTCCAACGAATACCCCTGCCCGATCATGACCGCGCCGGGCTGGCGGGTGATGAAGGGCGAGCTCTCGGTGCGCGTGCGCTTGCCGCCGCCGCGCGCCCCGAAATCGCGGCGCCGCGAGCGGACGAGCAGCCGCGCCGACGCCGCGCCTCTGAAGGGAGAGAAGGGAGAGAGGGGAGAGAAGGGCAAGCCGCAGCGGATGAGCGTGGAGGAGGCGGTGCGCGCCGGGATGAACGAGGCCGTGTACGAGGCGCTGCGCGCGCAGCGGACCGAGCTCGCGCGCGCGGCGGACGTGCCGGCCTACGTGATCGCGCCCGACCGCACGCTGATGGAGCTCTCGATGGTGCTGCCGCGCTCGCTCCACGAGGTGGCCGCCGTGCACGGGATGGGGCCCGCGCGGATCGCCGCCTACGGCGACACGCTGCTCGCGGTGATCGACGCCGCGCGCCCCGCTGCCGCGCCGTCGCGCTAACCTTCGCGCCGTGTCCTGGCTCTTCTTCACCGCCGCGCTCGTCGGGGCGCTGCTCACGCTCAACGCGCTGCGCCCGCCCCACCGTCTGTGGCTCTTCCAGGGGCCCGCGTTCTTCGCCTCGTGGCTCACCGGCGAGCTCGCGCCGCACCACGTGCTCTGGCAGGCGGTGGCCACCGCCGCGTTCGTCTGGGCGGGCGCGCTCGTGGACTGGCAGGGCCGCGCGGCGCTTGGCCTCGTGCTGCTCTCGTGGATCGGGCTCGCGTGGCTCTTCGCCGAGAGCCGCCGCGCGCGACCGACGATGGAGGGCGCGCTCCGCGAGGCGCTCGGCCAGGGCTACCGCGCGGCGATCGACGCCGATCTCGCCGCGTCGCTCGACGAGCCGATGGCCGTGGGGCAGCGGCTGATGCCGTTGCCGACGCGCGATCGACGGGTGGAGCGGATCGCCGATATCCCGTTCCACGAGGTCCCGGGGCGCACGCTGAAGCTCGATGTCTACCGCCCGCGGAGCCGCCCTTCGCGCGCGCCGGTGCTGCTCCAGATCCACGGCGGAGGGTGGATCGTCGGCAAGAAGGATCAACAGGGGCTCCCGCTGATGAACCGCCTCGCCGCCCATGGATGGGTGTGTGTCGCCGCGAGCTACCGCCTCAGCCCCAGAGCCACCTTCCCCGAGCACCTCATCGACGTGAAGGCCGCCATTCGCTGGATCCGCGAGCGCGGGGCCGAGTACGGCGCCGATCCGGATTTCATCGTGATCTCCGGCGGATCCGCGGGCGGACACCTCTCGGCGCTGGCGGCGCTCACCCCCAACGATCCAGAGTATCAGCCGGGCTTCGAGGACGTCGACACCACCGTTCAGGGCTGCGTGCCGTTCTATGGCATCTACGATTTCACCGATCGACGGCGGCACTGGGGCAAGAGCCTGCTCCGGCAGATGCTAGAGCGCCTGATCATGAAGAAGCGCCGCGGCGACGACCCCGACGCCTTCGAGCGAGCCTCGCCGATGAGCCGGGTCCGCGCGGACGCGCCGCCGTTCTTCGTGATCCACGGGACCCGCGACACCCTGGTTCCCATCGACGACGCGCGCCTCTTCGTGGAGATGCTCCGCGCCGTCTCGAAAGAGCCCGTGGCCTTCGCCGAGGTCCCGGGCGCGCAGCATGCCTTCGACGTGCTCCACTCGGAGCGAGCGGCGCACACCATCCGCGGCGTGGAGCGGTTCGTCGACTGGGTGTACTCGCGCCATCGGAGCACCGCGTCGATCTGAACGCTGCGCGGGGCGAGGTCATCCGCGCGATCCTCGGCGATCTCGGCCGGCGGTAGCCGAGCTCAGAGCTCGAGGCCGCCGCAGACCTCGGGGCCGGGCGTGAGGGTGACCGTGTCGGTTCCGCGCACGCCGAGGTGGAAGCCGCCGCCGGCGAAGAACGAGAAGTGCTTGACGATCTCGTAGGAGAGCAGCGCTCGGGCCTTGTACACCTCGTCGTGGTGGGTGTTCGGCGCGGGATCGCGCACCAGGCGGTAGCCGCCGAGATCGCCCGAGATCGAGAGGCCGTCCGCCAGGCTAGTGAAGATCGGGAAATGGACGCCGAGGGTGATCCCGCCGCCGTAGATGTTCTGCTTGTTCTCCCGCGAGAGCACGCCCGAGAGCACGCTGTAAACGATCTTGCTCCCGAACTTCACGCCGAGGTTGCCCGAGAGGCTGTTGCTGCCCCAGAGCACCAGGTGAATGCCGCCCTCGCGCGGGAGGCTGGCGATCCCGAGCGACTCGCCCTTGAGGGCGTCGGTGATGTTGACGACGCCGACCTGGATCCCCTGCGATCGACGGGCGATGTTGATGACGCCAATCTGGGTGCCCTCGGTGTCGGCCGAGACGTTGATGATCCCGAGCTGGAGCCCGCGGACCTTTCCGATGTTGAAGGCGCCAATCTGCACGCCGTCGAGGTTGCCGTAGGCCGCGTTGAGGGCGCCGGCGATCTGGACGCCGCGCGCGAAGCCGCGAGCCTGGTTGAGGGCGCCGGAGAGCTGGAGTCCGGTGAACTGGGCGTTGGACCAGTTGGTGAGGCCGGCGATCTGCACCCCTTCCACCGGCTTCGTGGTGCGGTTGATCAGGCCGGAGAGCTGGAGTCCCGAGACGGTGGAGTCGCCCCAGCTCAGGAATCCTGCGATCTGGGCGCCGCGGACCGGGCCGTCGGCGAAGGCGAAGACCGCGTCGAGCTGGACGCCGTCGGTGGTGCCGTCGATGAGGCCCGCGGCGCCGAGCTGAACGCCGTGGAGATCGTGGGTGATCGAGCTGACCGCGGCGATCTGGAGGCCGTCGACGTACCCGACGCGCCCGAGCATGACGCCGAGCGCGAAGTTGGTGCGGAGATCCGGGATGCTGGCGTTGGTGCTGAGCGGGTGGAGCAGCGCGAGGTTGAAGGGGAAATACGGCGCGGAGGCGCGGAGATCCGGCGGCCGCCGCTCGATCGGCTCCTCGGGCGGCGGGGGCTCCTGCTCGAGCGTGGGATGCGGCGGCAAGAGCCCCGGGATGGTCTCCTGAACGAGCGGCGGCGGAGGCGCGGGAGGCGGCGGCGCGACGGGCACCGGAGGCGCCTCGGGCAGCGGCGCAGCGGCCGGCGGAGGCTCGACCGCAGGCGGTGGTGGAGGTGGAGGCGCCTGGGCGAAGGCCACGCGGGGCGCGGCGACGAGGGCAAGAACGAGCGCGCAGCCGGTCGTGAGCGAGCGCGCGGAGAAAGCGGCGAGCACGCCGACGACGCTACCATCGGGGCCCAGGTCGCGGGCTGGTTTTCGCGAGGAGCGCGGGCGCGAGGCGCGCGATGACCCTCGGTTTGTCGGACGATGAAGCCTGCGTGGCATGTCTGTCGACGTCGAGGCGTGGTCGGTGATAGCGTCCGCGGCGGCCTTCGGGGAGCGACCCGGCGGGAACTTCGGGGGATTGCTCTCCCCGCCCAGGGCACCGTTTTTCCCCCGCGAGGCCGTGTATCCAGCTCGCAACTCCACCAACGAGGACTGTGAATATGAAAACGAAACTGGCGTGTCTCTTCGTGCTCGGGCTTCTCGCTGCCGCCTGCGGCAAGAACAAGATGGTCGAGGCCGCGGAGAACTACGAGAAGGCCGCGTGCGCCTGCAAGGACTCCGCGTGCGCCACCGCCGCGACGACCAAGTTCGGCCAGGAGAGCACCGCCGCCGCGTCGTCGTCGCCGTCGAGCAGCGACGCCGAGGCCATCACCAAGTCGACCACGGCCGCCACCACCTGCGTGACCAAGATCGCCATGGCCGGTATGCCCGCCATGCCGGGGATGCCCGCGAAGTAGTTTCCAGACAGGGCACCTCGCGTGCGTCGTGGTCACCACTCATCTCGGCGAATTCCACTGCTGACGTGACCGGGTGAGCCGGCGCACGCGTTCGTGCTCATCCCTCGGCATCGCGCCCCCGACTACAGTACGACACGGGAAATGCCGAGGACCCTCCGAGGTGCCAAGGAGTGATATGGTGAATCCCGTTCAGGTCCGATCTCCGCTGCGCCAGCGCGTCCTGCGGTGTGCAGCGCTGGTGCTCCTCGCGGCCCCGCTCGCGGGCCTCGGCCTCGGCTGCGAGCCGCCCGAGCCGCCCAGGGCGCCGCCCGCCGCCGAGCCCCCCAAGGCCCCTGTCGACGCCGACGGCGACGGCATCCTCGACGACGGCACCGACAAGTGCCTGCTCGAGAAGGAAGACGGCCTGCCGCCCGATCCCACCGATGGATGCAAGTCCACCGATCCCGACGGCGACGGCATCGTCGGCGACGCCGATCGCTGCCCGAACGAGAAAGAAGACGGCCTCGCGCCCGATCCCAGGGACGGCTGCAAATCGCCGGATCCCGACGGCGACGGCATCCTCGGCGACGCCGACAAGTGCCCGACCGAGCCCGAGACGAAGAATGGATTCGAGGACGAGGACGGCTGTCCCGACAAGGCCCCTCGCGTGCTCGTGACCGCGACCGAGGTGAAGATCAACGAGAAGATCCTCTTCGCCTTCGGCAAAGCCACGATCGAGCCGGCGTCGCAGGGCCTCCTCGACGAGATCGCCTTCGTCATCAACGATCACCCGCAGATCGAGTATCTCGAGGTGGCCGGCCACGCCGACAAGGTGGGGAGCGACGTGCTCAACGCCCAGCTCACCAAGCAGCGCGCTCAGGCCGTGCTCGACGCGCTGGCGAAGCGCAAGGTCGACAAGCGACGGATGCACGCCCAGGGCTACGGCGAGCACTGCCCGCTCGACAAGGGCGAGAGCGAGGTGGCGCGCGAGAAGAACCGACGGGTCGAGTTCAAGATCATGCGGATCGACGGCGTGGAGACCGGCGTGGCGCTCGGCTGCGAGGAGGCCGGCAAGCACGGGATCAAGGCGCTGACGGTGCCGAAGACCGCGCCGAAGCGCGCCGATCTGGAGAAGGTGAAGGCGGCGCACCCGCCCACGCCGCCGGGGCCGCCCGACGCCGACGCGGCGAAGCCCGTGGTCAAGCCGGTCGCCAAGCCTCCTTCGGGCAAGCCGCCGGTGGCCAAGCCTCCTGCCAAGGTGACGCCGAAGAAGAAATGAGCTGAGAAGACGTCGGAGCTCGGCCGGCGGCGAGGTGGTCAGTCCACGGTGATCTCGACCTCGTCGCCGCCCTGGTCGTCGGCCTCGACCCGGATCCGGTGGTGTCCCGGGGCAAGCGGCCAGTCGAGGGCGAAGGGCGCAGTGGCGCGGTGGGGGATCCCATCGATCACGAAGCGGATCGCGTGGATCGTGGGCGGGACGTCGGCGCGGAGACGGATCGCCTGGCGGCTGGCGGCGCCGGGATCGAGCGAGAAGACGGCGGCGTCGGGCGGATAGGCCACGCGGAGCTTGCCGGTGGTGAGAGGGGCCTCGGGCTCGGTCGATCCCGGGCAAAGCGGGGAGCGGCGTTCGGGCGCGAGGTTTCGCCCGACCGCGCGGGCCCACGCGGCGACGCGGGCGTCGAAGCGCTCGAAGGTGCGCTCCTCGATTTCGCTGCGCGGGCAGCTCGGCGTGGCGCGGAGGCCGTTGCGCTTGTCGATCTCGACGCGCTCGTGCATCGAGCAGGTGGTGGCGGGCGCGGTGCGGTGATCGCCGCTCACGGCGAAGAGCTCCTGGCGGAGGTGATCGCAGCCGGGGCCGGGGCGCTCGCCCGAGAGCGAGCAGACCGAAATCTCCTCGATTTGCCCTGCGGGACGCGTGAATTCGGCAAGCGGGCGGCCGCGGGTCGCGGCGAGCATCGCGCGGTGGAAGAGCGGGCCGGCGCCGCTGACGCCGCTCACGCCCTCCATCGGCGAGCCGTCGAAGTTACCGACCCAGACCGCGACGGTGACGTCGGGCGTGAAGCCGACGGTGACGTTGTCGCGGTAGCCCTTGGAGGTCCCGGTCTTCGCGGCGACCGGGAAAGGAAGCTCCAGGACGTTGCCTTCACCGAACGACGAGAGGCGCGCGCCGCGGTCGGCGAGGACGTCGGTGATCACGAACGAGGCGGCCTCGTCGAGGACGCGGCGGCTCTCGCGCGGCGGGAGCGCGAGCGGAGCGCCTTCCTTGGTGACGGCGCTCTTCACGGCGACGATCGATCTCCAGACGCCGCCGCGGGCGAGCGTGGCGTAGGCCGAGGCGAGATCGAGGAGGCGCACCTCGCCGTCGCCGAGGGCGATCGCCGCGCCGTAGTGCTCGCCGTCCTCGGTGAGCGATCGCATCCCGAGCTCGTGGAAGCGATCGAGCACGCGTGACGGGCCGACGGCGTCGGCGGCGATCACCGCGGGCACGTTGTAGGAGTTGGCGAGGGCCTCGCGCACGCGCACCGGACCGTGAAAGCGGCCGTCGTAGTTGTTCGGGTGGTAGTCGCCGTCGCGCGTCGGGAGGTAGAGCTCGACGTCGGGGAGCACCGTCGCGGCGGTGTAGCCGAGGCGCTCCATCGCCAGCTCGTAGACGAAGGGCTTGAGCGACGAGCCGGGCTGGCGGAGCGCGAGGACGCCGTCGTTCTGGCCGAGGCGCGCGGCGTCGTCGATGTCGGGCGAGCCGACGTAGGCGAGGATTTCGCCGCTGGCGTTGTCGAGGACGACGACCGCGGCGGCGGTGACGTGGCGCGCGGCGAGGCTCTTCACGGTCTGCTGGGCGAGGACCTCGATCTCGCGCTGGAGGCCGCGATCGAGGGTGAGCGTGAGCTCCGCGGTGCGGTTGCGCAGGGGCCCGAGCGCCTCGTCGACGGCGCCCGACATCAGGCCGCGCACCAGGTGCGGCGCGCCGGATCCGCCGCCCGCGGGCGCGATGACCAGGGGCTCGCGCTGGGCGCGCGTGACGTCGTCGCGCGTCGCGAGGCCGGCGTCGGCGAGGCGATCGAGGACGCGATCGCGGCGCCGCACGAGGCGCGAGGTGCCGTGCCTGGGGTCGTAAACCGAAGGGCCGCGCGGGATCCCGGCGAGCGCGGCGGCCTCGGCGAGCGAGAGATCGACCGACGGTTTGTCGAAGTAGAAGCGGCTCGCGGCCTCGATCCCGCGGAGCCCCGGGCCGAAGCTGACGCGGTTGACGTACTGCTCCAGGATCTCGCGCTTGCTCAGCGACCACTCGATCCGCAGGGCGAGCGCGGCCTCGGCGAATTTCCCGCGAAGGGTGCGGGGCCGCTTCACGAGCGAGCGCGCGAGCTGCTGGGTCAGCGTCGAGGCGCCGGAGACCACGCGCCGATGGACGACGGCCTGCGCCGCGGCGCGGATCATCGCGAAGGGATCGACGCCGGGGTGGAGGTAGAAGCGGCGATCTTCGGCGGCGATCACCGCGCGCGCGATCCGATCGCCCGAGGCGTCGAGCGTCACCCAGCGCGCGCGGGCCCCGTCGTCGGCGCGGAGCTCGCGGATCACGACGCCGTGGCGATCGCGCAGCACCGCCCCGGTGCTGGCCTGCTTCGCGTCGGCGAGATCGGCCGGCAGCGGCGTGAGCGCAGCCGCGATGACGAGGGCGATCCACGGCGCGACGAGGAGCGTGGCGAGCGCGACGAGCACGCGCTTGGCGGCGCGCGATCGCAGCCATTTCAGAGAAGACCTCACCAACTAGCGCGACGTAATCTTGATCTGGTCGGCGCCGGTGCGGCCGAAGACCTCGGGCGTGTACATCTCCTCGACCTTGGTCGGCGGGACGATGAACGATCCGTTGGTCGTCGCGCGGGCGAGGTAGCGGTAGTGGAACATGCCCGCCGAGAGGTGATCGACGAAGAAGAGCACGCGGTCGTCGCGGATCTCGCGGAGGAAGCTGCTCGATCCATACTTGCCGCCCGCGGCGCGCTGGTCCGGATCGTCGTCGTCGCCGCCGGATCGCTCGTCGGCCGAGTCGACGTTGTAGCGGGCGCCGGTGGTCGCGAGGTGGGCGTCGACGGCCTCGAAGCCCGCCGGGAGCGGATCGTCGAGGACCACGATCTCGCGCGGCGACGGCGTGACGATCACCACGTCGGCGAGGATGAGATCGCCGCCGTGGAACGACGAGACGCCGGTCTCGGGGACGATCTTGAGCGCGTCGTCGAGCCCCTCGGTCGTGACCGCGCGCAGGGTCTTCTTGATGAAGAAGCCGCGATCGAGCCCCTTCGGCGGGAGGGCCTTCGTCGCGTAGCGCAGGCGGGCCTCGTAGAAGAGCCTCCCCTGCCCTTCGACGTCGAACGAGAGCACCGCGCCGCTGCCCGCCGCGAGGCCGGACGTGGGTACCGTGGTCTTCGGATTTTCGAGCGATTTGCCGTGGAACGCAGCCTTGTAGAGCTCGGCCTCGCCGAGGAACACGTGGGCCGTGAACTCGGGCGCGATCTTCTCCTGGGCGTTGCGGTAGTCGTCGAGCGCGAGGAGCGACCACGCCGTCTCCTGGGTGTTGCGCCAGGCGCCGCCGCGGCGGACCGCGAGCAAGCCCATCGCCAGCTTGGCGCCGAGCGGGTGCGAAGGGCGCGCGGCGATGAGGCCGCGCAGCACCAGGGCCGAGGTCCGCGCCTCGGAGTCCATGAGCACGGCGTAGCGATCGCCCTCGTTGGACACGGCCTTCGCGGTGTTGGCGTCGAGGCGCACGTGGCCTTCGATCTCCGAGGTGAGCTTGTCGATCGACGCCGCGTCGCTCTTGGTCAGGACCATGGCGTGGAGGAGCTGCGCGCGCGCGAAGAGCGGGAGCTCGTCGCGGCGATCGAAGAGCTTGGTGACGTTGCCGGGATCGGGCTCGCCGTTCTCGGCCAGCACGTCGAGGATGAACGGCCCGCTCGCGAGGAGATCGCTGTTCTTCCACATGCTCGGCAGCGAGCGGCGCAGGTACGAGGTCGCGTCGGCGATGGCGCGCTCGGGCACGGCGACCTTGTGGCGCTTGGCCGTGGAGAGGCCCCAGAGCGCGTAGGTGGTGACCCACGGGTTGGCCTCGGCGGACTCGGCCCAGAAGCCGAAGCCGCCGTTGCCGCGCTGGTGCGAGAGGATGTCGGTGATGGCCTTGGTGATCACCGGATCGAGATCCTTCGGCAGATCGGCGTGGTAGTCGCGGGCGAGATCCCGGAGTGGCAAGAGCGGCACGAGGCGGCTCACGAGCTGCTCGGTGCAGCCGTACGGGTACTGGATGAGCTGCTCGATGCCGCTGTTGAGGCCGACCAGCGCCGTCGACGAAAGGCTGACGTCGAGGCCGCCGACGTCGTCGCGGATCGCCGAGAGATCGCCGAGCTTCTCGCCGCTGGCCTTGGTGGTGTCGCCGTAGAGGGCGACGGCCTCGAGCACCATCGGAGCCTTGATTTCCCGGGTGATCTCGACCGTGTCCTCGGCGCCTCCGCCCTTGATCTTGAAGCGGACCCGGGCCTTGCCGACCCGCGGCGCCTTGAGCGCGAAGCGGACCTCGGTCGAGCTGTTGGCGTCGAGATCGATCGATTTGCTCACGTCGCCGTCGACGGTGAGGCCGTCGGCGGTGATGGTCACGTCGATCTTCGATTTCGGCAGGCCCTTCGACGTCACGACGATGCCGGCGTCGAGCGTGTCACCGGCGCGGATGAAGCGCGGGAACGCCGGGCGCGCCATCAGCGGGCGGCTCACCGTCACCCGGTCCTGGGCGTAGCCGAAGCGATCGTCCTCGGCGGCGGCGACGGCCATGATCCGGAACGTGGTCAGGTTGTCGGGGAGCTTGAAGCTTACGTGGGCGTGGCCTGCTGCGTCGGTGACAAGCGAGGGGTTGAAGTAGGCGCTGGCCTTGAAATCCTTGCGAACGCCGCCCTCGCCGCCGCCGCCGCCCTCGAGGCCCTTGTCGAGGCCGAGCGCCGCGAAGGGGTTGAGCAGGCGCGCGAGATCGGTGCGCGACTCGCCCGTGGTGACCTTGAGCGAGCGGGGCGCGCCGAAGATCGGGATCGGATCCGGCGTCTTGTAGCCGACGAGGGTGAGCACGCCCTCGTCGACGGCGTAGAGCGTGATCTCGGCGTGCGCCGGCTTGCCCGCGCGATCCTTCACGTCGAGATCGATGTCGACCGTGTCGCCCGGCCCGAGCTCGGTCTTCGCCGGCCGGAGCGCGATCTTCAGGCGTCGCGTCTCGGGGTTCACCGGGATCGGCGCGTAGCCGAGGCGGAACGCGGGGGCGCCGACGTCGGCCTTGTCGGTCTTGTCGGGCGCGGCCTTGGTGCGACCGCGGACGAGCAGCACCGAGACGAACGCGTTGGGGCGGAGGTCGTCGCCGACGGGGACGTCGATGGTCGGCATCGGCCCGGACAGCGTCATTCGCCGCTGCGTGTAGATCCCGGAGCGCTCGACCGTGACCAGCGCGTCGGCAGTCTTGAAAGGCGATTTCACCAGGATGTGCGCGATCTGGCCGACCTCGTAGCTCTTGCGATCGGCGACGAGCTCGACCGCCTGCTTGTCGTTGTCGCCCCAGCTCGTCTCGCCGATGTCGCCGGTGACGTAGATGCCGACGGACGACGCGAGCGGGTTCTTGCGGCGATCGGTCGCGGTGGCGTGGAGCAGGTAGTAGCCCGCGCTCGGAGGCAGGAGCGAGCAGCTCGCCGGATCGGCGCCGGTGGTGACCGAGCACGTCGCCACGACGTGATCGACGAGGGTGCTCTCGGTGCGGAAGCCGCCGCCGACGGCCTGCTTGGCCATCGTCCATTTGCGCTGCACCAGCTCGAGCGTCACCGGGATCCCGGTGACCTTCGCGCCCTTCGGATCGACCGTGAGCACGCGCGGCTTGGCCGGATCGCCGGGCTTGAGGAAGAGATCCGCGCCGCCGTCGAGCGCGATGTAGAACTCGCCCGGGTGGACGACGGCGCTGGTGCTGGCGGAGATCATCTGGCGCGACAGATCGGTGATGTCGGCCTCGCAGGTCACCATCTCCGCGCCGCGCTGCCCGGGCATCGTCAGCGGGGCCGCGAGCGTGGCCGCGCCCTTGGCGTCGAGCTTGGCCTTGGCCGTCTGGACTTGATACTGCCGCTGCGACGAGTCGGGGACGCCGGACTGGTAGGCGCTGTCGTCGGTGGTGAAGCCGTCGAGGCCCGGCGGCGTGAAGTAGGTCTCGCTCCGGGTCACGTCGAGCCGCGCGTCGGCGCCGGTCATCGGCGCGCCGAAGAGGTAGTCGCCGCGCGCCGTCCAGCTCGCCTGATCGCCGCGGATGTACGAGGGATGATCGCTCTGCACCGCGGCCTTGAACTCGGCCGCGCGGTACTCGGCGACCTCGAAGTCGGCGCCGACGTCGGGGTAGCCGCGCGAGCTGCCCTGCACCGTCGCCTGCACCCGGTAGCTCCCGAGGCGCCCGGTGTCGGGGATCTTCACGTCGAGCGACAGCGTCCCGAAGGGGGTGAGCGGGATGGTCTGCTTGGTGAGCGGCTGGCCGTCGGAGCTCTCGACGTCGACGTTGACCATCCGCCCCGCGGGCGTCGCGGTGCCGCTGCGGGCCTCTTCGCGGAAGATGCCTTTGAGCCGGACGGTGTCGCCGGGCCGGTAAATCCCGCGGTCGGAGAAGATCATCCCGAAGGGGTGATCGGGCGAGAGATCGGCCCAGACGCCGAAGCGGTAGCTCTCGACCACGCTGGTGACCCGGTGGAACGTCCAGTCGTCGCCGAGACGCGCGAAGATCACGGCCTTCTCGGTGCCCGCGCTCGGGACGAAGGCGCTCTCGGGGATCGGCGCGAAGCCGTCGGCGTCGGTGGTGACGTCGACGAGGTGGGGGCCGCCGGGGCGCGCGACGCTGACCGTCGCGCCTCGGACCGGCGCGCCCGTGGACAGGCGCGTGATCCACACCAGCGAGCCGCGCGGAGAGACCTTGGCGCTGATCGCGAGATCGGTGATCTCGATCCGCGACGTCGACTCCGCCGCTCGCGCCGCCATCGTCCCGGGCTTCGACGTGTAGGAGATCCCGATCACCATCGGGCCGCGCTTGTCCTTGCCGCCGAGCACGTCGGCCGGATCGACCAGGTGCACGGCCGGCGAGTTGTTCGCCGACGCGGGGTGGATGGTCGAGCTCTTCGCGCCCTTCAGGCTCTTGAGGTTCCCGAAGCGCTGGGCGGCGTAGTCGTCCATCGCGAGGATCGCCGCCTCGTCGAGCGGCGCGGTCGTGAGCTCGATGCTCTTCACGTTCACCGACGCCACCGGGATCGGGCGGCGCGAGGCCGCGTCGAAGAGCGATCCGCGCACGCCGATCTCGGCGCTGGGCCAGTAGTCGTCGAAGGCGACCGTCTCGTTCATCTCGCGCACCAGAGCCTGCTGGTGGATGTCCTTGATCGCGCCCGCGGCGATCCGCGCGTGGTAGGTGCGGCCCGGGACGAAGCGCCCCCAGACCTGCACGTTCTGGGTCACGTCCTCGTCGTCGAGCCATTTCGGCCAGCTGATTTTCACTGCCGGCTCGATCTTGAGCGCGCGCTTGATCTCCTTGAATTTGACGGGGTTCGTCAGCTCGATCGAGAACCCGTCGTCGGACGCGCAGCGCTTGTGGGGCGTGTCCTGGCCGCAGGTGATCCGCTTGAATTGCAGCACGCCGTAGGTGGAGAACGACTCGCTCTTGGGCTCGTTGGCGGGGAGCGGGCCCTCGACGCCGCGGAGGTCCGGGCTGGCGCTGATCGTCACCGGCGAGGCGAGCGGGAGCCTGGTGCGGGGCACGAGCTCGAGGAGCTGATCGTTCTTCAAATCGGGGCGCTTCACGTCGAAGGCCACGGGCCGGCCCGGCTCGCCGGCCTCGATCGTGAGGGCGCGCGCGACCTCGGCCTCGCGCACCGGCTGGTTGAACCGGAGCTTGAACGTCGCGTCGGGCTCGATCGACTCGTTGCCGTAAGTGCCGCTCGCGCTGATCGAGAGCAGCTTCGGGCGCACCGTGCTGAAGCGCAAAACATAGGGTTTTGGCATCGTCGAGCCGTCGAGCGCCTTCGTGCCCGCGGGGACCTCGACGGTGTACTCGGTGGCGCGCGGGACCTCGCTGCCCGCAGGGATGAGCTGGAGGCCCGAGGTGCCGACCCAGCTCCAGCGGCCGGCGACGGCCGGCGTGATGATCACCGGCGGCGCGGCCTGGTTCTCGGCGATCTCGAGCGCGTGCATCGGTCGGTTGAAGACCAGGGTGATCTCGCTCGGATCGACGGTGGCGCCCTTCGGCGATCCGAAGACCACGCCGAAAGGCCCTTCGCTCGCGGCGAGACCGGCCTCGGCGCCGTCGGGGGCGAGGGTGCCGCGGGGCTCGACGGTGGGCGCGCGGGCGCCCTGGAGGCAGGCCATGCTCGTCGACATCGCGACGACGACGAGCGGTGCGAGGCGGAGACGGAGCCGGTTCAAGATCGCCATTCAGCGGCGCACTCAGCAACAGCGGTGCCGCGGCCGCAAGCGAGGCGAAGCGCGGATCGTCGGAAATGCGTGTGGCCACAGGGACACACGACGTGGCCCGCGCGGAAGGGCATGGACCTCGGACCGCTGTCCGGGGCATGGTAGGCGCCCAGCGTAACGCGAGGCTCTCAGGAAAATGAAACCGAAGGACGTGGTCATCATCGGCGGTGGGATCTCCGGGCTCACCGCCGCGTACCAGCTCGTGAAGCGCGGGCGCGAGCACGGCGGTCGCTTTCGCATCCGGGTGCTCGAGGCCGAGAACGAGACCGGCGGACAGGCCCGCGCCTTCGACGTCAACGGCTTCATGGTCGAGCACGGCAGCCACGTGTTCTTCAACTACTACCGCACGATCCTCGGGATGATCGACGAGCTGCGCGCCGACGACGACGCCAACCCCACGAGCACGATGCCCGGCCTCTCGCGCGTCCCCGGCTGGACGATCTGCGATCCCTACGGCCGCCGCGTCACGCTGATGCAGTCGCCGAACCTGCCGCTGGTGCTCGCGACCTTGCCATCGATGCTCCAGATCCCGTGGCTCACGCTCTGGGAGCGGCTCCGTCTGGCGTGGGCGGCCTTCAAGCTCATGAATATTCCGTACAGCGAGTACAAGGAGCTCGACCAGAAGACGAGCTTCGAGCTCGGCACCGATCTCGGCTACTCCGACGTCGGCGCGATGACCTGGAACGCGGCCTCGCTCGGCCTCACCAACCTCTTCGTGCAAGAGCAGTCCGGAGCCCTCTTTGCGGGCAAGCATCGCTTGCTCATCAACCAGCCTGACGGCCTGGCCTACCAGCTCCCCGCGGGCGACCTGAGCGAGCTGTTCGCCCGCCCGATGACGAGGAAGCTGCGCACGCTGGGCGTGGAGATCACCCTGAATGCGCAGGTGAATTCGATCGATCGCGACTTTCCGGCGAAGCGGACCACCGTGGTCTTCACCACGCCGGAAGGACGGGAGTCCATCGAGGCCGATCACGTGATCCTGGCGTCGTCGCCGTGGGTCGCCAAGAGCCTGCTTCCGTGGGTGACCGCGCCGTGGACCGAGCTTCGGCCGGTGAGCCCGGTCATCACCGTGGTGCTCCGCCTCTCGGGCAAGGTGAAGCAGTCCGCCGACGATCGCGAGCTGGGGTGTAGCCGCGAGCACTGGAGCTTCAGCGTGGTGACCGATCTGTCGCAGTTCTGGCCGGAGTACGCCGGCGACAAGACGGTGATCCGCTGCGAGGTCGGCCACGCCGACCTGCTGGCCGGCGGCGTCGACGCCGATAAAGACGCTCTCGTGGCGGAGATCAAGAGAGATCTCGATCGGCTGTTCCCCGAGGTGGTGCCGATGACGGTGGAGAAGGCCGAGCTCCACCGGGAGTCGAAGCACCTTTACACGGCGTGGACCAAGGGCCAGTTCTCGAAGAAGCCCGAGGAGCGCGACGTGGGCAGGGGCGTTTACCTGGCCGGCGACTGGACGTCCAAAGGGACGATTGGGATGGAGGCCGCGGCGAACTCCGGGTTCGAGGCGGCCAATCACGTGCTGGCGGCCGAGGAGCTGCCGCTGGCGGAGTATCAGGACGTGCCGCTGGTGTAGCGGCCTCGCCTCATCACATCTCGCCGACGCGCACGCGCACACGAGGACGAGGACGACCGACGACACCTCAGCTCATCGGGGGGCCTCGTGGACGAGCTCGCTCGGTGAAAATCGGCGAATCGCTGCCAAGGGGGAATGAAGCTTCGCGGTTCCTGGTATAAGGCGCCCGCCTGCCCTCCGCGGGCGCTGCTCTTCCTCGAAACCTGGGCCCACCGTGATCGAGATCAACGAGCTCTGTAAATTCTACGGCGACCGCAAGGCCGTCGGTCCCCTCTCCTGCTCGATTGCCGACGGGGAAATTGTGGGTCTGCTCGGCCTCAACGGCGCGGGCAAGACGACGACGCTGCGGATCCTGGCGTGCGATCTGCTGCCCACCTCGGGCACGGTGATCGTCGACGGGATCGACGTCGTCGAGCGGCCGCACGAGGTGCGCGCGCGGATCGGGTACTTGCCCGATACGCCCCCGCTCTATCCCGAGATGACGGTGCGCGGCTACCTGCTGTTCACGGCGCAGCTCCGCGGGCTCTCGCGATCGCAGGCCGAGAAGCAGGTACCCGAGGCCATGGCGAGCACGCAGCTCACCGAGGTCGCGGACGATCAAATCGCCTCGCTCTCGCACGGCTTCAAGCAGCGGGTCGGGATCGCGCAGGCCATCGTCCATCGGCCGCGCCTCCTGGTGCTCGACGAGCCGATCACCGGGCTCGATCCGGTGCAGATCGTCGAGATGCGCGCGCTGCTGCTCGGGCTCAAGGGCAAGCACACCATCCTGCTGTCGAGCCACATTCTCTCGGAGATCAGCGAGACGTGCGATCGGATCCTGGTGATCAAGAACGGCGAGATCGCCGCGTCGGGGACCGAGGCCGAGCTCACCGCGAAGCTGATGCGCGGGCACGTGGAGATCACCGTGCGCGAGCACGCGGACCGAGGCGCGGCGCAGGTGATGGCCGCGACGCTCCACGGCGTGCGCGAGGTCGAGGTGCTGCCGCCGACCGAAGCGGGCGAGGGCGTGACCACGCTGCGGGTGTTCTTCACCGAGCGCGACGTGCGCGAAGAGCTGTGCAAGGCGCTGGTCGGCGCGGGGATCGGGATCCTGCAAATTGGCCTGCGCGAGCGCGAGCTCGAGTCGGTGTTCCTGAACCTGGCCGGGCCCGCGAAAGCGACGAGCGAAGCGGCGGACGAGATCGAAGAAGAGGAGGAACCGGCATGAGGAACGCGCTGCTCATCGCCCGGCGGGAGATCGGCTCCTACCTGGGCTCTCCCGTCGGCTACGTGGTCGCCGCCGTGGCGCTGCTGATCCAGGGGCTGTGGTTCACCTTCCTCGGCCTCACCAAGGGCGCGCTGCTCTCGGCGCAGGTGCTCGGCGTCTTCTTCGAGGGCGCGAGCGGGACCACGATCATCCTCGCGGCGCTGCTCTCGATGCGGCTCCTCGCCGGCGAGCGCGAGAACGGGACGATGGTCCTGCTCAACACCGCGCCGGTGCGCGAGTCCGAGGTCGTCGCTGGCAAGTTCCTCGCGGGCCTCTCGTTCCTCACCGCGGTCGCGGCGCTCACCGTCTACATGCCGCTCTTGATCTTCGTGAACGGCAAAGTGTCGATCGGACACATTCTCGTGGGCTACCTCGGGATCGTGCTGCTCGCGGCCGCGTCGCTCGCGGTCGGGCTGTTCGCGTCGGCGCTGGCGTCGAGCCAGGTCGTCGCCGTGCTGATCGCGGGGGCGCTGCTCGGCGTGCTCTTCCTGGTGTTCTTCGTCGCGCAGGCGACCGAGCCGCCGATCAACACCTTCCTGTTCGGGCTCTCGATCTTCCACGTGCGCCAGCGCGGCTTCATGACCGGCGTGCTCAAGCTGGAGAACGTCGTCTACTACGTGGGCGTCGCTTACTTCTTCCTCTTCGCGACGACGAAGACGCTGGAGGCCCGCCGATGGCGCTGAACCCCGTGTCCCCCGTCACGCGCGGATCGGCGTCGGGCTGGATGCTCGCGCCGGCCTACGCGTTCTCGCTGGTGCTCATTTTCGCGGGCGAGCGCATCGCCCCGTCGGACGCGTGGCGCAACGCGCTCTCCAGCATCGGCGTGATCGGCGCGGTGGTCGCGACCGCGCTCCGCTTCGTCGAGGCCAGCACCGGCGTCTCGGGCGAGCGGCGCGAGGTCGAGCGCACGCTGGCGCTGCTCTCGACGCTCGGCCTCGTGGCGATCGGTCTGTATTTCACCTCGACCGACGCCGCGAAGACCTACCTCGGCGTCGCGAAGATGACGCCCGAGGTGCGCTCGCGGATCGAGAGCGGCACCACCGTCGCGTGGATCGCGCTGCTGGTGATCGCGCTGTTGCCGCTGCTGTTCGGCGAGCTGGCGTTCGCGCCGATGCGCCGCGCCGCGCACGTGGAGGCGCGCCGCGTCCGCTCGGCGATCGCCGCGGCGCTCTCGATCGCCTTCGCGCTGGTCTACGTCGGCCTCTTCACCTACGCGGCGGGCGAGCTCGATCAGAAGGTCGACTTCTCGTACTTCCGCACCTCGCGCCCGAGCGAGTCGACCAAGAAGATCGCCGAGAGCGCGACCGATCCGATCAAGGTCATGGCCTTCTTCCCGCAGCTCAACGAGGTCGGGACCGAGGTCGACAGCTACCTGCGCGAGCTCCACGCCGCCGCGCCGAGCCTGAAGATCGAGTCGTACGATCGGCTGCTCGTGCCGGCGATCGCCCGCGAGGCGAAGGTGAACCAGGACGGCGTCATCGTCCTGACCCGCGGGAGCGCGAAGGAGACGCTGAGCATCGGCGCCGAGATGAAGACCTCGGCCTCGAAGCTGAAGACGCTCGACGGCGATTTCCAGAAGGCCTTGCTCAAGGTGCTGCGCGACGCGCACGTGGCGTATTTCACGGTCGGCCACGGCGAGATCAACGAGGCCGGCGCGACCGACGCGGCCGAGGGGCGCACCGGCAAATCGCTGCGTCGCCTGTTCGAATCGCAGAACTACACGGTGAAGGATCTCGGGCTCGCGCAGGGCCTCGGGACCGAGGTGCCCGACGACGCGACGGTGATCGCGGTGCTCGGCCCGACCAAGGCGCTGCTGCCCGAAGAGATCGCCGCGCTCAAGCGCTACGGCGACAAGGGCGGGCATTTGCTGCTCGCGCTCGATCCCGAGCCCAAGGCCGATCTCGCGCCGCTCGCGGACATCGTCGGGCTCACGTGGCACGCCACGATCCTCGCCACCGACAAGACCTACGTGCGCCGCCGCTACAACAACTCGGACCGCACCATCCTCGTCACCAACCGCTTCTCATCGCACGCGTCGGTCTCGACAGTGAGCCGCAACTCGGCGCGCGGCGCGGTGATCTTCCCCGGCGCGTCGTCGCTCGACAAGAAAGACGGCGACGACTTCAAGGTCGATTTCGCGGTCAAATCGTTCCCGGAGACGTTCGAGGATCTCGACGGCAACCTCGAGCTCACGGCCGGCACCGAGAAGCGCGCCATCTTCAACCTGGGCGCCGCGGTGAGCCGCGCGGTGATCCCGCGCCCTGATTACAAGGGCAAGGACCCGCCCGAGCTGCGCGCGTTCGTGCTGGCCGACGCCGACAGCCTCAGCGACGCGGCGTTCAGCAACGAGCCCAACGTGTTCTTCGCGGTCGATCTCATCCGCTGGCTCGGCGGCGAGGAGAGCTTCACCGGATCGATCACCACCACGGAAGACGTGCGGATCGAGCACACCAAGGCCAAGGATCAGGCCTGGTTCTACGCGACGATCTTCGGGGCGCCGTCGCTGCTTCTCGGCGTGGGGCTGCTGGTCACGCGACGCAAGCGGCGGAAGGCGCCGAGCGCGGCGAAGGAGGTGCGAGCGTGAGCAAGGCATCGCAGAGCGCGGCCCGCGGGCCGCTGGTGCACCTCGGCATCCTGGCCGTCTCGGTGGCCGCCGCGATCGGCGTGTGGACCCGCGACAAGGAGCCCAAGGCCATGGCCAGCGGCGACATCACGGTGTGGTCGGGCCACGCCGACGCCGTCGAGCGCGTGACCTACGAGAGCAAGACGCACCGGGTCGCGCTCGACGCCAAGAGCGACAAGATCGGTCGGTATTTCGTGGGCAGCACGGTGCGCGAAGCCGCTACGCCCATGGCAGCGAGCGACGGCGGCGCGCCTGCTCCGACGGCACCGCCCACGACGACGACGCTGGTCTCGGTGGGCGGCGCCGACAAGCTCGCGACGGCGCTCGCGCCGCTGAAGGCGCTGCGATCGCTGGGGCGCATCGGCGACGATCGCGCCGCGGAGTTCGGCCTGGCCGAGCCCGACGGCACCGTGATGTTTCGCGTCGCGGGCACCGAGCACAAGCTGATCCTCGGCGGGACCACGCCGGGCGGCGGCGATCGCTACGTGAAGGATCCGGCCTCGGGCGAGGTCTACGTGCTCAAGGGCGAGCCCCTGCGCAGCCTGGAGTCGGCCGAGTCGAGCCTGATGGAGCGCGAGCTCCACGAGTGGAAAGAGGGCGACGTGACCGCGGCGGAGATCGTCGCCGGCGGGAAGACGCGGGCCCTGGTGCGCGGCGGCGCCGAGGCCAAGAAGTTCTGGGCCGACGCGGCGAAGCCCGACGAGAACGACGAGACCCTGGGCAACTGGATGAGCAAGCTCGACCGGCTCCGGCCGACCGAGTTCGTCGCCGCCCCGCCCGAGGGCCGCGAGGCCGTGGTCCGCATCGACTACAAGGGCGGGACCAGGCCCCTCGGCTTCATCGAGGTCGTGAAGACCAAGGCCGCAGAGGCCGGCAAATTCGAGTATTTTCTCCTGACCGAGCGGACCCGGCTCCACGCCAAGGTCTCGGCCGCCCTCGGGGAGCAGCTCGAGCAGGACCTGGGATCGGCAGTTAAATAAGCCCGCGAGAGCCCCCCGCTCTCCCACCAAAATTGGCCACTTTCCGGCGTCGAGCGCTCTCTACTTGCAGGCGACGGGCCGGTTCTGCAAGGCTCACATCCGCATGCTCCTCCGACCCTTCACCGCCGTAGCGCTCCTCACCGTCGCCGCCCTCGCCGTTGGCTGCGGTTCGAAGCCGCCTCCGAAGCCTGTCGAACCGCCGACGCCGACCGTCGTGCCCGAGGTCAAGCCTCCGCCGAAGTGCGAGAAGATCGACGAGCACTGCGACGCGAAGGCCGACACGCGCGCCCGGGTCGCCAAGGCCGAGCTCTACGTGACGCCGGTCGTCGGCTGGGTCTACGCGCAGGGCGACACGGAGACGCTGGCGCAAGCCTCGGACAGCGGCCCGGTGATGGCCTTCGTCGGCTACGACCAGGACAAGGACGCGAAGAAAGACGCGGCCACCCGCGACGCCGCGCTGGTCGAGCTGTTGAAGGCGATGGGCGTCGAGAACAAGCCCGTGAAGAAGATCCCGTGGAAGACGCCGAAGGCGGCGGGCGCGATCGGCGATCTCAAGCTCGACGTCTGGGAGATCGAGGCCGGGTACGCGCGCGGATCGAAGAAGGGCACCGTCGTCGTCGTGGCCGGAAGCATCGGCGAGGGCAAGGGCGCCCTCGGGGTGAGCTTCGCGCCCAACGACGACAAGAGCGCCGACGACGCGATCATCAAGTCGTTCGAGTCGCTCGGGAAGGCCAAATGAGCGCTCCCCAGCTCCCCGCCGGTACGGTCATCGCCAACAAGTACTCGGTGGTGGCGCTGCTCGGGTACGGCGGCTCGTCGGCCACGTACGCCGCGGTCGGCGCCGACGGCCGCGAGGTCGCGCTCAAGGTCTTCGATCCGGCGATCCGCCAGCGCGCGGACATCATGGCCGCGATCGAGCAGACCTACGCGGGGACCAACGCGCTGCCCGCCGACGTGGCGGTCCCGCTTCAAGACGCGGGCTACGACGCGGCCACCGGCGCGCCGTTCAGCGTCACCGAGCGGATCGCGTTCCCGTCGCTCGCGCAGCTCGCGGCGCAGCGGCCGCTCTCGCCCGACGAGGTGGGGACGCTGCTGGCGTACCTCGCGCGCGCGCTCGACGCCGCCCACGCGCGGCAGCTCTTTCATCACGCGCTCAAGCCGACCAACATCTTCGTGGGCTTCGGCCAGGGCCAGGGCGTGC
>JBDTXR010000036.1:0-35457 GCA_040006075.1 Byssovorax sp.
GTGGCGGAGCATCATCACGGCGCTCTGGATCAAGGCCGTGGGGTTCGCGTAGCCCTTGCCCGCGATGTCGGGAGCCGAGCCGTGCACCGCCTCGAACACCGCGCAGTTGTCGCCGATGTTGGCGCCGGGGACGATGCCGAGGCCGCCGACGAGGCCCGCGCCGAGGTCGGAGAGAATGTCGCCGTAGAGGTTCTCGGTGACGAGCACGCCGAGGCGGTTCGGATCGCGCACCATGGTCATCGCCGCGGCGTCGACGATCATCTCGCGCAGCTCGATCTCCGGGTGCTTGGCGCCGACGCGGCGCGCGCAGTCGAGCGCGAGGCCGTCGGAGATCTTCATGATGTTGGCCTTGTGCACGATGGTGACGCGCTTGCGGCTGTTGAGCGCGGCGTAGCGAAAGGCGAACTCGGCGATGTTGGTCGACGCGACCTCGGTGGTGAGCTTGATGCTCTGCGCGACGCCCGGCATGATCATCAATTCGAGGCCGGCGTAGAGGCCCTCGGTGTTCTCGCGGACGATGACCATGTCGACGTCGAAGCGCGGCTCGACGCCCGGCAAGCTGCGGATCGGGCGGACGTTGGCGTAGAGATCGAGCGTCTGGCGCAGGGTGACGTTGACCGATCGGAAGCCCTTGCCGATCGGCGTGCTGACCGGGCCTTTGAGGCCGATCCGGTTCCTGCGCACGGCCTCGACCACCGACGCGGGGAGGGGGTTGCCCGTGAGCCTGGCGACCTCGACGCCGGCGTGGTGGACCTCCCAGTCGATCTCGACCTTCGCGTCGCGGAGGACCTTCTGCGTTGCTTCGGTGACCTCGGGGCCGATGCCGTCGCCGGGAATGAGCGTGATCCGATGCGCCATGAGGGCGGTTCATTAGTCCGAATCGCGCCAGAGAAAAGGGCTTTATGCGTTCCCGTTGTCCCGCTACCGTGCGGCTCGCACCCGGCGCGCCGTCGCGCCCCTGACGGAGAACCCCCCATGATCCGGCTCGCTCCTCGCTTTCTATCGCTCCTCCTGCTCTCCGCGCTCGGCCTCGTCGCGTGCGGTCACTCCGAAGAAGAGTGGAAGGCCCAGCTCGACAAGTACGATCACCTCGCCACGGAGCACACGGCGACCCAGGCCAAGCTCGACTCCACGACCAAGGATCTCGAGGCCGCCGCGAAGAGGGTCAGCGATCTCGAGCGCCAGCTCCAGGCGTCCGGGGTCGAGCTCCAGAACACCAGCAAGAAGCTCTCGAGCGTCAACGCGACGCTGGAAGAGCGCGAGCGCGCCCTCGTCGAGTACCAGGCCCGCGCCAAGCAGCTCGAGCTGATCAAGGCCCGCTTCGAGACGCTGAAGCGCAAGCTCGACGAGCTGACGAAGCTCGGCCTCGCGGTGAGCATCCGCAAGAACCGGATGGTGATCTCGCTCCCCGGCGACGTGCTCTTCGACTCCGGCCGCGAGACCTTGAAGAAGGAAGGCCAGGCGATCCTCGTGAAGGTCGCCAACGTGATCAAGGCCGACGGCGCGCTGCTCGGCCGCGATTACCAGGTGGCCGGTCACACCGACAGCAAGCCGCTCCAGGGCGGTCAGTTCCGCGACAACTGGGGCCTCTCGCTCATGCGCGCGCGCGAGGTTCTTCTCTACCTCGTGGACCCCAAGACCGGCGGGATGCCCATCGCGCACTGGAGCGCGACGGGCTTCGCCGACACCGATCCGATCGCCTCGAACGACTCCGACGACGGCCGCCAGAGGAACCGCCGCTGCGATCTCATCGTGGTGCCGAGCGTCGAAGAAATGCTCGATTTGAAGGCGATCACGCAGTAGTCGCGCCTCCGCGGCTCACCCTCTCCCGCCGGCGGCGCGAGAGGGTGGCCCGCCCTTAGCCAGCAATGCTGAGCCGCTTGCGCTTCACCATCTCGACCAGCGTGGTTCGATTGACGCGGAGGAGCTGGGCGGCCTTGTTCTTGTTGCCGCCGGTCTTGCGCAGCGCCTGGAGGATGAGGTCGCTCTCGAACTCTTCCACGGCGGCGCGGAGATCGATCCCGTCTTCCGGCAAGAGCGGCCGGATCCCCGACGAGGGGGGCGCGTCCGAGCGCGAGTGAGGCAGCATCGGGAGGTGGACCTGGATGATGGCCAGGTGCGTATACAGCTCCTCGCGAAAGCGGCCCGCGGCGATCTCCAGCTCGAGATCGCGGCTGGTGGCGGCGATGACGCGGACGTCGGATTTGAGGATGCGCACGTCGCCGACGGGCGAGTGCTCGCGCTCGCGCACCAGGCGGAGCAGCCGCGTCTGGAGCGACGGCGAGAGCTCGTTGACGTATGCGAGGAACAAAGTGCCGCCCTCGGCCGCGCCGACGGCGCCGAGGCGCGCCTCGCCGCCGTGGCCCGCGCGCCCGAAGATTTCTTCTTCGAGGCGCGGAGCTGGGATCAGCGCGCAGTCGACCGCGACGAACGGGGACTCGCCGCGCATGCTGCGGTCGTGGAGGGCGCGAGCAACGTTGTCGAGCGCTGGGCTGCGATCGCCGGTGATCAAGACGCTGCAATCGGCGCGGGCCACGCGATCGATGGTGCGCCCGGCTCCGCCAAGGTCGTCCGAGCCGCCCACGAGGCGGCCCTTGCTGGTGGCTCGCAAGCTCTGCGGGACGGCGACATCCACGTCGGGCGACACCGACGATGGAGGACTGTGCGGAAGATCGATTTCAGGAATCTCAGGTGACATTTCAGGCTCCCTCCCCCTCGAATTTCAGATCGGCTTCAGGCTCCACCCGAGCACAGGCTCGCGCGAGGCCCGACATCGTGGCTTGGTCGGCGTCGGGTTCATGGCTCACGACCCCGCCGTGCGGCGGCTGGAGGGCGCGCTCTGGCGCTCGGCCACCACCGAGTAGCGCCCCTCGCGCCACGGCGGCCGCATCGCGCGGGTGCGGTTCACCGCGTCGCACAGGCGAGCTTCGAGCGCGTCGACCGGCGGCTCGTCGTCCTCGAGCACCACCAGGGCCGCCTGCGCGTCGTCGGCGAGATCGGTGAACTTGGGCCCGTCGAAGTCGAACAGCGACGCGCTGACCACGAGCACGCACGGCCGAACATCGGCGACGAGCTGGTGGGCCGACGTCAGGTCGCAGCTGAGGATCGACGAGAACGCCTTCGCGGCGGCCTCGACGCGCGCGAGGAGCGCAGGCGCGCAACCGACCGCCAGCACAATGGGCAGGTGCGGTGAAGTGAGCGTCGGCCGGGTGTGTTCCGTCATCATCTCAGGGTGCCTCCATGGAGCTGGGGCGAGCGGCTATTTCAAAGGCACCACATTAATGCGTTACCGCGCCAGGCGTCAACGACGCTTTCGGGCGCGCGATAGATCCGGAACCGACGGCGCGCTCGCGCGTAGGCTGGGTGGCGCGCTCCAGGAGACCCACATGAGCAGACAACGTGAACCAGGTACGAGAGGGGGAGGAAACCTGTTCAGCAGCTTCCCCGAGCTCGAGCAGTCGATGGAACGTCGGCGTTTCTTGCGCGCCGCCGCGGCGGGAACCGTGCTCGCGGCGCTGGGCGGGGGGACTTACGTGCTCGCCGCCGAGAACGATCCGCGCGCCAAGCTGCTGAAGCCCGACGGGAGGGTGCGGCTCCCTCCGGGGCAGCGCATCCTCGACGCGCTCAAGCCCATGGGTGGAGACCCGGGCGATCCCAGCCCCAGCGGATTTCGTCTCAACGTACATGGGGAGGTCGACACCCCGATGACGATCGACTTCGCGGCGCTGACGGCGATGCCCGCCACCGATCAGACCTGCGACGTGCACTGCGTGACCGGCTGGTCAGTCCTCGACAGCAAATGGACCGGCGTGCGGATCGCTCACCTCGCCAAGATTGTCGGGATGCGCAGCTCGGCGCGCTACGTGATCTTCGAGGCCGCCAACGGCTACACGGCCAACGTGCGCCTCTCCGAGGCCCTCGCCGACACCTCGCTCCTCGCCTACAAATACGAGGGCGCGGCGCTGCCGAGACCGCATGGCCCGCCGGTGCGATCGCTGATGCCGGATCTCTATTTCTGGAAGAGCGCCAAGTGGATCACCGGCATCCAGTTCAGCGCCAAGGACCGACCCGGCTACTGGGAGACGCGCGGCTACCACAACCACGCCGACCCCTGGAAGGAAGAGCGGTATGGTTGATTCTGCCGGAGCAGACGGGCCCGCGGCCAGGGTCGAGAAGACCGAAAAGGCCGAGAAGAAAGGGCGATCGTCGTGGCGCGGGTACAACCGCGCGATCCATCGCGACCTCGGCCACGTCGCCGTCGGCCTCACGCTCATCTACGCGATCTCCGGGCTCGCGGTGAACCACATCCTCGACTGGGATCCGAGCTTCGTGGCCTACAGCGAGGTGCACGAGCTCGGCGCGCCGCTCTCTGGCACCGACGACGAGGCCGCGGCGTCCGCGATGAAGCAGCTCGGCGTCGCGGGGACGCCGCGCGACGTGTACCGCGAGGGGCCGACCGATCTCCAGGTGGTGCTCGACAAGCGCACGCTCCACGTCAACACTGAAAGCGGTCACGTTGTCGACGAGGGGCAGAGGCCGCGGTTCTTTCTCCGCGTCGTCAACTGGCTGCACCTGAGCCGCGGGAAGAAGGCCTGGACCGTGATCGCCGACACCTACGCGGTGGGCCTGATCTTCCTGGCGATCTCCGGCATCCTGATGAGCCCCGGCCGCAAGGGGCTCTTCGGTCGAGGCGGCCTCTTCATGCTCGTCGGCATCGCCGTGCCCATCGTGTACGTCCAGCTCTCGGGCGGCCCCGAGGCCCAGAGCGGAAAGCCGGGAGCGGCAGCGCCGGCGGCTTCGGCCCGGTAGCGATCTCTCCCGAACCACTTGTTTTCCAGGGCGAATGAGCGCCCCGGGGGATACTCGTCGCGTCGCGCGCGAGCGCGCTGAATCGGCGCGTGATCCTCCACGGCGCGCCCGCGGTCCCGCGCGAGCGCGCGGCGCCGTGTGGTAGCGTCGCGCGGCCGCATGACCACGCCGCTCCCCGAACCCGCTGCGCCCCCCGCGCCGACGGCGATGCCTGTCTCCAGCACGCCGGTGTGGCGCCGCGCGCTGCCGTTCGTCCTCGCCGTGGGCCTGGTGGCGTTCGTCGTGCGAAAGCTTGATTTTTACACCTTTGCGCGCCAGCTCGCCGCGGTGAACGCGCCGGCGTTCCTGCTCTTCGAGGTCGCGTTCGTGTTCTCGTTGCTCACCGCCGACACCTTCGCGACGGTGCTGGTGTACCGCCGCTCGGTCGCGCCGATCCGCTTCCGCGATTTCTGGATCCTCCGCGGCGCGTCGTACCTGCCGTCGATGCTCAATCATCACGTGGGGCAGGCCTTCGTCACCTACTTCGTGGCGCGGCGCTACGGGACGCCGCTCGCCCGCGTCGCGGGGGCCACGCTCCTCGTCTACGCGTCGTGGAGCGGGTGTGTCCTCGGGATCGGCTGCCTCGCGCTCTGGCTCAACGGCAAGCCGGTGCTCTACCTCGCGGCGGCGCTGGGGGCGGGCGTGCTCTACCTCGTGGTCATCGCGGTCCGGCCGAGGCGGCTCGCCGAGACCAGGCTGCTCGCCCCGCTCTTCGAGGCCGGGGTCACCGGGCACATCGTCGCTCTGCTGTCGCGCTTACCCCACTTCGCGGTGCTCTTTCTCGGCACCTGGATCCCGTTCCTCTTCTTCGGCGTCGCCATCCCCTTTGCCGACGCGGTGGCGTACATTCCCATTCTCATGGTGGCGGTCACTCTCCCGATCACGCCCCAGGGCTTCGGGACGCGCGATCTGCTCGCGGCGGCGCTCTTTGCCCGCTTTGCGCCCGGCGGCACCGAAGAGGCCCGGCTCGCGGCGCTCGCGGCGGCGACGACGAGCTGGGGTATCGCCATCACCCTGATCGAGATGCTGATGGGGGTGGTGCTCATGCGCTCGGCCGCGGCAGAGCTGGAAACGCCGGCGAGCTGAGCGAACGAGCCAGTCTGCCCCGGGGCGCGGGACCGACGCAATCGCTCGCGGGCGGAGAGAGCCTGATCCAGAAACGGCGATCCCTCCGTCTCTGCCCCTCGAAGAAGAGGAGCAGAGAGGAGGGATCGCCTCGTATGGCTAGCTCCGGTCGGTCAGTTGCCGACGATGCCAATCCAGGCGTTCTGCACGTTGCCCAGCGTGGAGATCACGAAGAACACCTCGGACTTGTACTGGTTGGCCTGGGTGGGCGTGATCGAGAGGTGGAGCTTCTGGCCGTTCTGCCCGCCGGGGGCGTCGAAGGAGAACTGGAGCGTGGACGGGCCGCCCATGAACTCGTTGAGGTCGTGGGCCTCGACCTGCCAGGGGCCGCTGGTCTTGGCGTCGCTGAAGAGATCGATCTCGACCACCTTGGTGGAGCCGATCGGGATCTGCACGCCCTTCACCTTGATCGACTGGCCGCCGCCGCCGATGGTGACGGTGTCGGTGAAGAGCGGAGCGCTGTTGAAGTACGGGCCGGGCGCCGCGGGGACACAGGGGTTGTGGCTGGCGCCGGCGGCCTTGTTCGACCAGGTGCGCTGGACGAGATAGCCCACCTCGGGATCCTTGTACGACGCGTCGAAGTTCTGCGCGCACATGTCGCCGTTCTCGCCGCCGCCGAGGGCGAAGAGCCAGTAAATGTGGTTGTTGTCGACCTGGCCATAGGCGCCGTTGGTCTGCGGGTACGGATCCGTCGCGGCCTCGGCCAGCTCGTGGGTGCCGGTGTCGGTGATGGCGTCGAGCTCGTTCATGCCGGTGGACTGCATATCGCAGCGCGGGATGACGATGTACGCCACGTCCATGTTGCCGTGGGCGGCGTCGAGCGTGAGGTTCGAGTGGTAGCCGAGGAAGGACTGGCAGCTCT
The DNA here is from genome assembly GCA_040006075.1 of Byssovorax sp. Classification (GTDB taxonomy): domain Bacteria; phylum Myxococcota_A; class Polyangia; order Polyangiales; family Polyangiaceae; genus JANYGI01. The sequence goes on from JBDTXR010000036.1 coordinate 6,836, forward strand.
TGCTCCCCTGGAGCGAGATCGAGGTGCCCACCGGGTAGTTGAGGGAGATGATGGTGTTGGCGTCGGGGACGGGGAACGCCGGATCGCCGTTGTTGAGCTTGCCAGCGAGCCAGGTCTGGATCTGGTCGTCGGTGGTGGAGCTCGGGGCCTTGTCGGCCGCGTCGAGCTGGATCGGAGCGCCCGAGCTCAGGGCGCCGACACCGTACTCCGAGACGGCCGACTTCCAGTAGTTGCTGGGACCAACCTTGGCGTAGAAGTCGGTGACGGAAGCGACGATGGCCGGCTTGTCGCCCGGGAAAAAGACCGGATAGACCTTGGGCGCGCTGAGGATCGGCCCACCGTAGGTGACCAGCTTCGGCGCCGCAGCGTGCTTGGCCGGGTAAACGTTGCTGGGCTGGCCGATGTCGGGGCCGCCGCCGGTGCTGCTCGAGCTCGCCGCCGAAGAAGAGGCCGAGTCGCCGCTGCTCGTGGTGTCGCCCGTGGTCGCGCCCGTCGTCGGATCCGCGCCGCCGGCGCCGCCGACCCCGGCCGTGGTGGCGCCGGTGCTTTGCTGGGCGGTGTCCACCGATCCACACGCCGCAGTGAAGACCGAGGCCGCAATGAGGCCAGTGAGGATCAGGGGCAAAGCACGCATGAACAGCTCCTTGGGACGATGATTCAACGAGCGGATCACGCCCGCGCGAGCGGATGGGAGCCGCTCGGAAAGAAGGCGGGAGCATACACGAGAACAGGGTCGCGGTCGGCTCGCTTCGGTGTGAATTTGTTAAGAGAATCAGTCCGGCGTGGAAGATTTTGATGGGGCGCGATTACTCCCACCATTGCCGCAATGCGGCGGTGTTCTCGGCGGTGAGGCGCGCGTTTCTTTGACGCGCGATCGGCTGGCCGCGCAAAAGATGCTCTCTCCCCGGACAGGCGCTCTCACCGCTTCGGGCGCGCGGCCTCGCGGGGCGATCTCGGTGAGGCGAACGCCGCGCCGCGGGCGATCTCGGTGACCGCCGGCCAGCCTCTCAGCGCTCCGAGCCGGATCCCGGGCCGTTGCGGCGGCTGCTCCGCGGCGAGCGCTGCGAGCTGACCGGCGAGTCGGCGTCGAAGCCCGAGACCCCGAGGAGGTACGAGACCGCCGCCGTCTCGTCGTTGAAGACCGGCGCGTCGAGCGAATCTTCGCGGATGTGACGGCCGATCTGGAGGGCGCCGACCGCGGTCTTGACCAGCACGGCCATCCTCCGGAAGTCGTGCACCAGGAGCTGCCGGCAGCGGACCGCGGCCCGCTCGAACGCAGGATCGTTGTTGAGGATCGCCTCGCGCATGTCGACCAGGAGCACATGGCGCTTGCGCCCGAGCTGATCGAGCGCGGCGCCGGCGCGCTCGTGCAGGCGCTCGTACTCGGCCAGGGTGGGGTAAGGCACGCTCGTCCTCACGTAGCGCACCAGCCGCGAGTCGGCCTCGGTCGTCAGCGTGATTTGCGGTGTGGAGAACAGGTGTGCCATGGAGCTCCGCGGGGGACCCTGCCAATCGCCCGTGGCGCGCGGTCGCGTCAAGCGGAATCGCGGGGTGCGGGCTCGCGAAGACCGTCCCGCGGCCGTCCATGGTAACGTCGGCGCTCGATGCGCCCGCTCCACCGCCTGACCGTGCTCGCCGCGACCTTCGCCGCCGCGACGCTGGTCCACTTCCGCGACGCGCGCGCCTGAGGCCTCTCTCCTCCCGTCGGTCCGACGGGCGTGATTCATTGCAGCGGCGACGGCTCGGCGACGGCGGGCCCGGCCACGCGTTTTCGCGTCGGAGCGTCGTATGGCGCCTCGGGCGCGGATCTCCTGTTCAACGGGAGCACGGCCGCGGCGATGGTCCGCACCGCCGTCAGCGCCTCGTTCGACTATCAGCTCAATCCCACGACGACGCTCTCCTTCGGCGCGGGCGCGGGCATCGGCGGATCGCTCACGGTGGGCGGGATCCGCTACGGGATCCGGCCCGGGTGGCTGGCCACGGCGTCGTATGCGCGGCGCCTCGTCGACGGCGAGGGCTCGCTCCCGTTCGTGATCCTCGGCCTGTCGTTCGGCGGCTCGGGGGCGAGCACCGCCGTCGAGCTCGACGGGCGCGACGAGTCCGCGCCGCTCTACGCCTTCGATTTCCGCGCCGGGCTCACCGTGGGCAAGACCTTCCTCGACGTGCTCAGCCCCTACGCCGCCGCCCGCCTCTTCGGCGGACCGGTGATCTGGGAGCTCGGCGGCAAGACGGCTCTCGGCACCGATCAGAATCACTATCAGCTGGCGATTGGCCTGGTGACGGCGCTGCCCCGGAGATTCGATGTCTTCGTCGAGGGCGCGCCGCTCGGCGAGCGCGCCGTCACCGTGGGCGGCGGCTACAGCTTCTGATCAAGGGCGCTGCAAAGCTCCTTCCGAGGTGGCTTTGCAGCGTTCCTGCGCTCGGCCGAAAGTGCCAGTCGGTCAGAGGCAGGCGCAGACGCAGGCGCCGTTGATGCAGGTGCCGACTCCGACCTTCATCTGGAAGAAGCACGCCGCGAAGCAGCCCGACGTGCAGGTGGCGCTGTCGCAGCTCGGCGGCGGCGGCGGCGCGACGACGCAGCTACCCCCGGAGCAGGTGGCGCCGTTGCCGCCGCAGTCGGCGTCGGAGCAGCACGAGGCGGCGCAAGCGCAGGTGTTGCCCTGCTTGACGTAATTGGCGCCGCAGGTGAAGTCGCAGGTGCCATTGCCGGAGCACACCGTGGTGCCGTTGACGGGCGCCGGCCCGCACGGCAGGCAATCGCTGGATCCGAAGCACCCTGTCTGGATGGTGTTGCCCGCGCAGATGCCGCCGCAGAGGTGCTGTCCCGCGGGGCAGCCCATGCCCGATCCGACGCTGGCCGTCGCCGAAACCGCGCTCGTGGTGCCGGCGCTGGTGCTGGTGGCGCTGGTCGACGTCGTGGTCGAGGCGCTGCCCGCGCCCGTGGTGGCCGCGGCGGCCCCGCCGACGCCGGTCGTCGCGGGATTGCCGCCGGCGCTGCCGGTGGTCGCGCCCGGTCCGTCGGCCACGCCGCCACCGACCCCGCCGCCGCCGAAGCCGCCTTCGCCGTCGCTGCTCCCGCTGGTGTCGGCCGCCTTGGCGCAACCCTGAGCCACGCTCCCGATCGCGAGCGCCACGAACATCAAGCCAAAGCCAATTGTCTTCACGCGGGCCTCCGAGAACCGGATTGTCGCCCATTTCAGGAATGATCGCGATTGTTGTGCGCCCCGCTCACGAGAAAGTTCGAGCGACTCGCCGCGGTCCGAAATTTCCAAGCTCGCGCGAGGGGCCGCGCCGCCCGCTGTCCTCGCGTCATTGTCGCGATAGAGTGCGCGACCACCGCGAAAGGGAGCCTCGATGAACCTGCTTGATCCCGCGCTCGATCAGTACACCCACGACCACACGAGCCCGCGTGGCTCGCTCTTCGACGCGCTGCGCGAAGTGACGTTTGCGACAATGCAGAGCCCGCACATGCAGGTGGGCCGCGTCGAGGGCGCGCTCCTTTCGTTGCTCTGTCGGCTGATGCGGGCGCGACGGGTGCTGGAGATCGGGACCTTCACCGGCTTCTCGGCGCTGTCGATGGCCGAGGCGCTGCCCGACGACGGGGAGCTCTTCACCTGCGATATCGATCCGGTCGCGACCGCCACCGCGCGATCGTTCTTCGATCGATCGCCGCACGGTCGCAAGATCCAGATCCTCCTCGGGCCGGCGCTGGAGACCCTGGCCGCGCTGCCCGCCGAGCCCTTCGATCTGGCCTTCATCGACGCCGACAAGGAGCACTACACCGCCTACTACGAGGCCATCCTCCCGCGGCTCCGCCCGGGCGGCCTCCTCGTCGCCGACAACACGCTGTGGAGCGGCAAAGTGCTGGATCCAAAGGCCGCGAGCGATCACGCCATCGTCCGCTTCAACGCGCACGTCACCGCCGATCCGCGGGTCGAGAACGTCCTGCTCTCGGTGCGCGACGGGATGATGCTGGCCTACAAGCGCTGAGCCGCCGATGGGTGGCGAGCCCCGCGCGAACGGAACGGGTGGACACGCGCGCCGGAGTGGCATTACCTCCATGACCATGAGCTATCGGTCGATCGCCCTCGCCTCGTGTGTGTTCCTGGTGGCCTGCGGGGGCGCGCCGCCGCCCGCCGCAGACGCGCCCCGCTCGAGCGGCAACGCCGCCTCCGAGCCGCGCGAAGCGAAGGAAGAGAAGCCCGACGTCGGCGCCGCGGCCTCGGCCACGATCGACGCGGCGCCGCCTCCGCCGCACGGCTCGACGCAGGGCCAGGGCGAAGGTCACGCCGGCGAGGGAACGCTCCGCGCGGCCGTCGTCGACTCGACCGAGCCTCTCGGCGGCAAGCTCACCCAGGCCGACATCGGGCGCATCCTCGAGAAGAACGGCGACGTGTTCGGCGACTGCTACACCCTCGGCGCGGGCGGGAAAATGAAGGACTTCAAGGGCGTCGTCACCGTGAAGGCCACCATCGGCCCGAGCGGAACCGTCAATCAGGTCGACGTCACCAAGAGCACCGCCAACAACGCCAAGGTCGACTCGTGCGTGCGCGAGGCGTTCAAGAAGATCAAGTTCCCGAAGCCTCGCGACGGCGCGACCAGCGTGATCACGTTCCCGATCTCGTTCAACGGCGTCGAGCAGATCCAGTGATCGCGGGCTTCACTTGTGGGCGAGGTGGACATCGATGACGACGCCCGATCGCTCCACGCCGCTCTCGTCGACGTAGCGGAAGCCGGCGCGCTCCACCTCGCAGTTGCCGCGATCGTCGCAGCGCTTCTCGACGGCGTAGGCGAGATCGATCGAGACCAGGCGGCGCGCGCCGAGGCCGGTGAGCTCCGTCGCCGACGACACGCGATCGGAGTCGCCGTCGTTCCACAAGCGAAGCTGCGACCAGCCCGCGTCCGCCGACGTGAGCTGCCCGTCGCCGTCGGTGTCGAGCTCGCGCAGCGCGAGGAAGCCGTTGGTCGCGCGCTCGCCGCTCTTCAGCAGCGTGGCCGATCCGAAGAGCTCGCCGCCGTCGTCGATCGAGCCGTTGCGGTTGCGATCGAGCGCGAGCCACGGCGTGCGCGCGGTGGGCCAGTCGGTGGCGACGCTCATCGTCCCGTTGATCGCGAAGGCGCGGGCGCTCGCCTGGAACGTGACGGGCGCGCCGTCGAACGAGAGCACCAGCGGGGTCGACGCGGCGCTGTACTCGCACTTGTTCCACACGAGCTTGCCGCTCTCGTTCTTCACGCAGGTCTGGTTGCCCTGGTTCGCGCCGTTCGGATCGCCGTCGGGGTTGCAGCCCTGGCTCGCGCCCTCGTTCGTGCAGGCCTCGGTCGTGACCGGCACGTTGCCGCCCGTGCCTCCCCCGCCGCCGCTGCCCCCGTCGCCTCCCCCGCTGACCTCGGTGGTGCAGCCTGTGCCAAGGGCGCCGATCGCGAGGGCGGTGAGAGCGACGAACATGCGGGGCATCGTGATGAGCGAGCGGGCCATGAGAACCTCCAGGGTGGTGCAGAACCCTTTAGCAGGCAGCGTGCCACCCTCGTTTCATCGAGGATTCGTCGCTGCGCGGGAGAGCTGCGCCAGTCAGTCGGGCAGCCGTGTCAGGAATGGCCAGTGTTGTGCCATGTTGCGGCACATCATGTGTCGCTAGCGCGGTGTCGGCGGGTCGCGGCGGGCCTCGTAGGCCTCCATCAGCGCCAGGTACACCCAGTTGCCCAGCACCTCGGCGCCCGCGCTCGACGGGTGCGCGTAGTCCGCGGCGCCGAGGCCGCGCTGGAACCAGGTGCCCATGGAGCCGAGGCCGCCCATCGCGCTGAATGAGTCCCAGTACGCGCAGCCGACCTCGCCCGCGACCTTGCGCTGGATCGCCGCGAGCTTCGGGATCACCGGGCGGCTGTGGAACGTGTCGCCGCGCTTGTCGACGCGATCGAGGGGGCCGACGAGCAAGCACGATGATCGCGGGAGCGCGGCCTTCACCTGCACGAGCACGGCCTTCATCGTCGCCTCGTACTGATCGAGCGGGTAGAGCTCGCCGTCCTCGCTCTCGTTCATGCCGTACTCGAAGACGGTGAGCGACGGATCGCGGAGGCGGAGCTGCTCGGCGAAATGCGCGTCGTCGCTTTGATCCAGGAAGCGGATGCGGCAGCCTTGGATGCCGACCGCGTCGAGCACCACGCCCGGAGCGTCGCGCTCCATCCACACGCCGAACGCCCGCGCGTTGGCCGACGTCGCGCGGACCTCGAGCTCATGCTCGCCGTCGGGCACCGCGTAGGTACGGAGCGCGCTCTTCGCCGCGGCGCCGTCGGTGTCGATGGTCTCGCGCGTGACGCCGTCGATCTTGATCTCGAACGTGCCGCCCTTCGGTTGCTCGAGGTAGTCGACGACGAACTTCGACACCGCGCGGCCGTAGGTACCGCTCTTCGTGGTGGCGAAGCGCGAGAACACGCCCGGTCCCTCGGATCGAAACGAGACGCCGCCGAGGCCGTAAAAGCCGTCTTTCGCGAACGGTCCGACCACGCGGCTCACCTGCCATCCGGGCTCGGCGAAGCGCACGACGTCGTTGTGCGAGTAGCCTGGCCAGGCGTTGGCCATGAGCATGAAGCCGTGCCCCGCGTCGCCGAAGCGCTTCTGCAAGCGGCGACGCAGGGTGCCGGTGACGAAGTCGCTCGCGACGATCGAGTCGCCGAAATAGGTGATCCGCGCGAGGCCCTGCTTCTGCTCGGCGGAGCGGAGCGCGTCGAAGAACGGATCGAGCGCGTGGCCCGAGGGATCCTCGATCGATCGCGGGGCCTTCTTCTCCTCGCGCACGCCGGGGATCGCCGCGATCGCCGCGGGCGGGATCACCACGTCGTCGCTCTTCGGAGCGTCGTAGGTTCCGCCGCCGAGCAGCGTCTCGCCGACCGAGGCGACCGGCGCGGCGCCGGCGACGACGGGCGGCGCGATCACCAGCGCCGCGCCCTCGGGCAGCGGCGTGAGCACGCGCAACCGATCGAGGCGAGGGACCGCGTAGGCGAGGCCGATCAGCGCGAGGAGCGTGATCGCCGCGCCGAGCGCCGGGGACGCGAGCCCGTTGCCCGCGAGCCCGCCGCCCGACTCCGGCGCGTCGCCCGCCACGTTACGGCGCTTGCTCGAGCTTCTTCTTCAGCAGCGCGCTCGCGCGATCGCGGCATTCCCGGTTGCCGAGGTGCGAGCAGATCGCCTTGAGCATCCGGATGTCGTCGATGGTCCCACGACCACCAAACACCTTGGGTTCGAGCGCTTTGCGCTTCGCGTCCTCGGCCGCGAGCCCGGTCGGGATCGTGGACGCGGGCCCGGCGACCGGCGTGGCCGAGGGCGTCGCGCTCGGGGTCACGGCCGCCACGCTGCTGCCGGCCGGGCGCGGGAAATCGCCGCCGGCGTACGTCGGGACCGGGGGTGGCGGCTCCTTCGCTTCGATCTCGCGCACGAGGTCGGCGGCCTTCTTGCGGCGCTCGGCGTCGACCGTCGGCGTGGCGCTGACGGCGTGAAGGATCACCTTCTTCGCGGCGCTGTCGGGCGCTTGATCGACCTTGGCGAACATGCTGTCGGCCCAGGCACCCTCGACGTCTTTCACCTGCGGATCGTCGCGCACGGTGGAGTTTTCGGGGATCTCCTGGATCTTCTGGTGAGCGCCCTCGATGTCCTTGGCGCCGAGCAGCTCGACGGCCTTCTTCAGCAAGTCGGCGCCCTCTGCGGTCGTGTGCGCGATCTCGGTGCTCGCGGGCCTCGGGCCCGTCGCGCCGGAGGGTCGGGTCAACGCGACCACCGCGGCGATGACGATGACGCCGACGCCGATGCCGAGCCCGACGAGCTTGCCCATGCTGAGGCCGGGCTTGCCCGAGCCCGGCGACGCCATGGAGGTTCCGCCGTTGTCGAAGGCCGCGGCGACGAGCTGCTGGCTCTGATCGACGCCGGTGCGGAAGATCTTCCCGGCGCCGACGAAGCGCATGCGCACGTCGCCGAGCTCGAGCGCGTCGCCCGCCTCGAGGATGCCGCGCTTGAGCTCGACGCCGTTGATGCGGATGCCGTTGGCGCTGGCCTTGTCGACGATCTCGAAGCGACCGTTGCCGATCGGGATCAGCTCGGCGTGCACGCGGCTCACCGAGCTGTGGTTGATGGAGATCGTCGCCTCTTCGCTTCGCCCGATGGTGAAGCTCTCCTTGTCCAGGGGGAACTCGGCGCCGGGCACGGGGCCGACGACGACGACGAGGCGGTTCGGTCGTTGATGGGCCGGCGCAGGCGCGGGCGGGGCTCCAGGTACGGCGGCGACGGGCAGCGTCGCGTCGTCGATGAGCTCGACGCGGTAGTCCCCGATCTGGATCAGGTCGCCCGTGCTGAGCGCCTGCTCGCCGACGACGCGTACGCCGTTGACGAACGTGCCGTTGTAGCTCTGGAGATCCTTCAGGAACCAGGCGGCGCCGGTCTTCTTCAGGATCGCGTGCGTGCGCGAGATGTTCCGGTCGGTGAGCCGAATCGCGTTCGACTCACCGCGGCCCAGCCCGTACTCTTCGTGGGCGAGAGGGAGGGCTGTCTGCTTCCCCTCATCGTCCTCGATCGTTAGCTTCCACATAGACGGGTGTTCCTGAGCCGCGGCAGAGGCGCAGGCGCGGGCACTACTTTACCGAGTACGCGTCCGGGAAGGCAATGACAGCCCGCTGCGTCCCCTGCACTAGACCGGGCTGAGCCCGGATCCCGCGGGGTTTTGCCCTCCCTCGCCCGTTTGCGTCGTGGACGAAAATGACGCCGGGCTGTATGTAGGAGCGCTCCCGGATGGACCACGTCCTCTATTTTCTCGCCGACCCGTCGCGGGCTGCACTTCGCGCAGCCGAGGAGGCGCTGGAGCAAACGGCGCGGCGCGTCTCGCCGCTCCGCGCGCGTCAGGTGCGCATCGCCTTCGAGACGAGCGCGGTCCGCGCCCTCGCCAAGCTTCGAAGCGGCGGCGCCGAGGCGCTGGTCATCGACGCGCGCGGCGAAGCCGGCGGCGCCGAGGAGAGCACCAGCCTCGGCCTGCTGCGCGGCCTCTTCGGCGAGCACGATCTCGCGCGCGTGATCGGCCGCGAGCACACCTGGATCGTCGTCGACGCCGATCCGTCGGGCGCGGCGCTCGCTTTCGAAGCGGGCAAGCTTCACCTGGGCGGCGTCATCGCCGTGCCCGCGGGTCGCGACGCGTGGGAGGCGATCTGGGAGCGCATCGCCTCGGCGACGTCACGCGGCCGCGGCGGCAAGATCGCGCTGTGCCTCGCGGGCGGCGGCACCGAGGGTCTGCTCTACGAGCTCGGCGTCCTCCGCGCGCTCGAGGATTTTCTCCCCGGCTTCACGCTCGCGGACGTCGACATCATCTGCGGCATCAGCGCCGGCGCGATCCTCGGCGGCCTGCTCGCCAACGGGATCGATCCCGACTCGATCCACGAAGGCCTCAAGGGCGGCTCGGCGCGCCTCGATCCGATCCGTCGATCCGATCTCTTCGATCCCAACTTCGGCGAGCTCGCGCGCCGCGCGGCGAGCCTCTCGTGGGACGTGGTTCGCGGCAAGCGCGCGCCGCTCTCGGCGCTGTTCCGTCTCCCGCCCGCGGGCGTGTTCGCGGGGGCGCGCCTCCGCGTCTGGCTCGAGCGCCAGTTCGCGCGCCCGGGCATGGTCGATCGCTTCGAAGATCTCCCGCACAAGCTCTTCATCGGCGCGACGGATCAAGACAGCAGCGAGCACGTGGTCTTCGGCTCCGCCGGCGCGCCGACAGTGCCGATCCACGTCGCCATCCGCGCCTCGACCGCGCTCGCGCCGTTCTACGCGCCCGAGAAGATCGGCGGGCGCTGCTACGTCGACGGCGGCTTCACCCGCACGACCAACATGCGCGTCGCGGTGCAAGAGGGCGCGACGCTGGTGATCCTCGTCGATCCCATGGTCCCCGTCGCCAGCGGCGAGTCGGGTCACGTCGCCGATCGCGGCGCGATCTTCGTGGCGATGCAGGGCCTCAAATCGCTGATCAACGGCCGCTTCGACAAGGCCGTCCCGACCTTGCGCGCCATGTACCCCCAGGTGGCGTTTCACCTCTTCCAGCCGGGCGAGACCACGCGCCGCGTGATGGCCGGCTCGCCGATGAAATACTTCTACCGCGAGGAGATCACCGAGATCGCCTACACCGAGACGCTGCGGGAGATCCGCGCGCACCGCTTCTCGCAGATCGCCCGCGATTTCGAGCGCCACGGCGTGACGTTCGTGGATCCCGAGAGCTCGCCGCTCGACTCGTTGCGCGAGCGCGAGACCGTGGTCCGCGTCGTCGCCTGAGCCTTCAACCTCCGCGCATGTTCTTCGAAGCGCGCGACACCGCGGGCACCAGGCGATCGCCCTCGACGCGACCCGCGACCTCGATCACGGTGCGGCCCTCGTCGTCGCGGCCCGGTCGCTCCTTGGTGAAGCTCATTGGCGCCGCGGCGAGCACCACGCCGAGCGAGGTCGCCGCGTCGGTGAGCTGATCGGTGAGCGCGTCCTCGATCAATTTCTCGCGGGCCTCGCGCGAGATCCCCGGCGGGAGCAGCGCCACGATCGATCCGGCGACGCGGCCCTCGTCGGCGAGCAGCCCGTAGAGCGAGCCGGTCTTCTTCACGATCGCCACCGCGGCGCGCGCGTCGGCCTCGCGATCGCGGGCGGCGGAGAGCGAGGCCGCGCCGCGCTTCATGATCTCGCGGTTCCCGTCCGACGGATCTTCGCGGTACACGTCGGCCAGCCGCGCGTTCTCGGTGCGGATGCGGGCGACGTCGGCGCGCGCATCGGTGAGGGCAGCTTCGAGACGGGCGAGATCCGGGTTCTCCATGGCGCGCACCCTAGCGCGTCGGTTTCGCGCTTGCTCGACGATCCTCGATCGACAGGGAATGAGAACGAGATAGGGTGGTTGTTCGCAAGCTGGTTGACCAGCATGCTTCAGGCGGCCGAGCGGGAACGATGAAACTGTCTTCAACGGCACCACGAGGATCGCTCAGCAACTCTCTCTTCACGGCCTCTCGCGTGGCGGCAATCGTGCTCGGCGTCGCCCTGCTCGCGCCCGCGCCGGCCCTCGCCAGCCCCAGCCTCGAAGACTATCGCCATTTTCGTGCCCTCGCGATTGACTTGCTCGGCCGGATGCCGACCCGGGACGAGGTCGCGGCCTTCGAGCGCCCCGGCTTCGATCTCGACGGGTGGATCGAGAAGGGCCTGAACGGGCCCGGGTACGCCGAGCGCCTCTCTCGCGTGTACATGGATGTGCTCCGCCTCGAGGTGAGCCCGGCGTTCCAGTTCGTCCCCGCGGCCACCACCCTCCGCCGCGAGACCCTCCTCGGCCCCGATAAGCAGCCTGTCTACGTCTATTACCGCCAGAATCAGCGCCGCGCGCGCGAGGCCACCGACGGGGAGTTTTGCCTCACCAAGGCCGAGACCGGGCTCCAGTTCCCCATCAACCAGCCTCCCACGGGCACGGCCACCCCGGTGTCGAAGGCCGCGCTCGACGCCGCCACGGTGATGGTCAAGCCCTGGTGGCTTTACCGGGATTTCCAGGGATCGAAGCCCGAGCTGCTCCACGGCAAGGAGTGGGAGAAGGCCGATCCGGCGTTCTCGCCGATCAAAGAGCTGCTGCTCGAGCCGGACGGCAAGACTCCCACCGTGGAGATCCGCGTTTGCAAGGAAGAGGCGCAGACGGCGGCGGCCGGGTACATCTATTTGACGGGCCGCCCGAACCCCGAGAAAGGGGCCAAGAACCCCTTCGATCGCCTGCGCCCATTGCCCGTCGACGATGGGTACGCCAAGCAGCACAAGGGCGAGTCGCTCTCGTGCCGCAGCGCGCTCGGCGCGACGATGACCATCGATTGCGGCTGCGGGGTCGGCCTCCAGTACTGCACCCCCGGCGACGGGCCGGGCAACGATCCTCGCGCCTTCACCCTGCCAACGCATGTCCCGCTCGGCCTCGAGAGCCCCATCGGCGGCGCGCCACAGAGCACCTCGGCCTGGTACAAGCTCTGGTGGTCGGAGGAGGCCAAGCACTTCTTCGGGCGCCTCTTCGGCGAGGATCGCGACTTTCGCGAGGTGCTCACCTCGCGCTCCACCCTGGTCAACGGCCCGCTCGCGCAGTTCTACCGCGCCGGGGCCCGATCGAGCTGCTGTAGCCGCGAAAAGGCCTTTGGCCTGGCCGAAGAGGCCGAGCCGCTCTTCAACGAGAGCGCCTTGCCCGAGCACCTCGATCCCGAGGACACGGCCACCTGGAAGGTGGTGAACGACCGCGGCCCGCACGCCGCAGGCCTGCTGACGATGCCCATCTTCCTGGCCAAGTATGCTTCGCGGCGCGCGCGGGCAGCGGCGGTGTACACCTCGTTCCTCTGCAAGCAGTTCGTCGCCGAGAAGGCCGAGCTCACCCCGTCGACCGAGCCCAACCTGATGATCCGGCCCGGCTGCGCGAGCTGCCATGCCACGCTCGAGCCCCTCGCGGCCTATTTCTCGCGGGTCGAGGAGACGAGCTGGGTGTTCCTGCCACCGAAGCAGTTCCCCGCGCAGAACCCCGTTTGCAAGCAGAACGCGCAGGGGAAAATGCCCGGCTTCTGCGATTTCTTCTACGACGCGGCCTTCTCCAGCAAGACCATTGGAATGCTCCGCGGCGCCTACGCCTCGCCGGCTCACGCGGAGTCGGGGCCGGCGGGGGTGGCGCAAGAGCTGGTGAAATCGCCGGAGTTCGCCGAGTGCGCCGTCGAGCGAGTGGCCTCCTCGTTCCTCGATCGGCCGCTGGGCGAGGACGACGCCGCGCTGAAGAAGGCCCTCCTGGCGAGCTTCATCGCCGGGGGCTACCGGATGCGGCCTCTGGTGCGAGCGCTCCTCCACGCGCCGGCCTACGCCGGAGCCAACAACCTCGCCTCGACGACCTGGCGAAAGGCGGCCTCGCCTTGACACCTCGATTCGTCGCGATCGGCACTCTCGCGCTCCTCGCCGTCACCGGGTGTGCCCACCCCGCGATCGTCGCCGCCACGCCCGCCGCGGCGCCGCCCGCGCGCGCCGCGGAAGCTCAGGATAGCTCCCCCAAGGCCGATCTCCGCCTCGTCCCCGCCGAGGCCTACGTGCGCACGTATCTCCAGCTCTTCGGCGGCCTCGATCCCATCACCGCCCAGCAGCGAGCCCGCGGCGGCGACGGAGGGGCCCTGTTCGACACCTGGGAAGACTACCTCGCGGCGCTGGGATTCCCGGACTACCGGCTCGATCTCCCGCGCGCGACCCAGACCAACGGGCTGATGATGGCCGCCTTCGAGCGGCTGGGAGACGCCCTGTGCGACCGCGCGATCGAGCACGATTTGAAGGGCAAGACCCCGGTGCCCGTGAGCGAGCGGCTGATCTTCGCCTTCGACGTCCCGAAGGGCCCTGTCGTCGATCTCGAGGCCTTCACCCCGCGCTTCGACGTCCTTCATCGCACCTTCCTCAGCTACCCGGCCCGCCTCGCGCCCACCGACCGGACCCGCTCGTTCTTCGAGCTCTACACCGCCGCGGTAGCCCGTCACGCCGCGAAGAACGCCGCAAAATCGCGCTTCACCCCCGCTGAAGACGGCTGGGCGGTGGTCTGCTACGGGCTCGTTCGCCACCCCGAGTTTCACCTCTACTGAGGATCGTGAGAGCACCCATGTCCAGCGATCACCGCGCCTCGTCCTCGGCCTCGCGCCGCGCCTTCCTCAAGCTCGTCGGGGGCGGCGCCGCGCTGGCCGCGACGCCCTTCTGGCGGACCCGGAGCGCGCTCGCCGCCGAGCCGGCGCTCGAGACCGAGTTCTTCATCTTCATCCACGCTTCCGGCGGCTGGGACGTGACCTTGTGGGCCGATCCCCGCAACGAGAAGCGCGGGATCATCGATCCCGCCACCACCGACAACACCGACACCTCCCATCTCCACAAATGGGTCGACGCCCCGCACGACGACGACGTCAAGGGCTTTGCCCTGGTGCGCCCGGCGGGCTCCAACATCGTGTTTGGCCCGGGGATCGGCGATCTGGCGGAGATGTACGATCGGCTGTGCATCATCAACGGTCTCGCCATGAACACCGTGAGTCACCCCGACGGTACGGCCTTCTCGGCGACGGGCCGTCACCTCTCGGGCGGCCGCGTCCCCGGCGCCAGCGTCGACACCGTGCTCGCGAGCGAGCTCGGGCCGCGGCAAACCTTCCCGCTGGTCTCGGTGCAATTCCCCTCCTCGTACACCGGCGACGGGCTCGATCGCCGCGCGGTTCCGCTCCGGGTCGGGCAGATTGGCAGCATCAGCAAATCGCTCACCCGCGCGGGCCAGTACGACACCGAGGCCGATCGCGACGCGGTGACCGCGCTCCTCGCGCGCGAGGCCACCCAGGTCGCCGCGACGTCCAGCTACACTGACGTCCTCCAGGGCATGAGCGTGCAGTACGACGGCCTCCGCCGCATGCTCGCGGAGAACCTTCAAGACGTCTTCGAGGCCAACCGCCTCAAGAAAGAGCACCCCGAGCTCGACTACAAGGCCCGCTTCGCCGGAGGCGGCGCCGTCAACGCCGCCTTCGCCATCGAGGCCTTGAAGCGCAACGTGGTCCGCTGCGTCAGCTTCGCCATGGGCGGCTTCGACACTCACGCCGCCAACTACCGCTTCCAGGCCGAGGTCCAGCAAGAGTTCTTCGAGATGATCGGGACGATGGTCAAGCAGCTCGACCGGACGCCTCATCCCACCCTCGTGGGCAAGAAGCTCTCGGATCACACCCACATCCTCGTGGTCAGCGACTTCTGCCGCACGCCGCAGATCAACATGGCCGGCGGCCGCGATCACTACCCCAACAACTCGGCTCTGGTCATCTCTCCTCGCTTCAAAGGAAACCAGACCTTCGGGAAGAGCGATCCCGACCAGGTCTTGCCGGCGCGCGCCCGCAAGTTCCAGGACGGCGAGCGGGCCATCGCCCCTCCGGATCTCCTCGCCACGTTCGTCTCCGCCTTCGGGATCTCGCCGCGAGCGCATTTTCGCGACGGTGAGGTGGTCCCCGAGCTCCTCGCGCACGCTTGAGACACCGAGGAATGCGCCGCTCCCTGCTCGTTTTTTCCGCGCTCGCGATCCTCTCGGGCTGCGGGCCCTCGAGGCTCTCGCGCGCCGGCGGCGGGGTTCTCCCCCTCACGGCGCGAGCGGTGGAGTGGAATCGCGCTCACACAGAAATCGGCCCGATCCGCGCCGTCGCCGACGCCGGAGACACCGTGGTGGTGTTCGGCGACGGACAGGCCACCATCCTCGCGGGGGGCGCCGTCGTCGCGGTCGACCACTCCGTCGCTCGCTGGACGGCGGCCGGCGTCGTCCCGGCCGCCGACGGCAACGGCACCTGGATCGTCGGTGTCGACGGCGACGGCCGCATCCTTCGCCTGCGCAACAACAGCGCGTTCGAGGGCGTCTCGGACCGCTGGGGCCTCGACCACGACAGGGTGCTTGGCGTCACCACCGTCGGCCCCACCAGCGCCGGATTCCAGCTCGCCGGCGAGATCGCGGTGGCCGACGGGCAGCGGGTAACCCGCTTTGCGACTGGCCCGCTCCAGGGCCTCCGGGGCGGAGGCGGGCGGGCTGCCCTCGGCGGCGATCCGCTCCGCGTCTTCGAGCCTCGGGCCAGCAAAGCACGCGCGTTCTCGCTCCCCGAGCCGGCCTCGTTCACGGCGATGAGCGGCGAAGGCCGGCTCTTCGCGGCGACCCGAGACGCGGTGTACGGCGAGGACGACCGCGGCGATCTGGCGCTGCGATTCGAGTCGACCGACACCACGATTCACGGCCTCGTCGCGTCGGGACCGCGCCTGTGGCTCGCCGACGGCGCCGAGCTCGGCACCGTCGAGGGCGGCGTGGTGCGCGAGACGACGGGGGCCGGGCTCGCGCCGACGGCCCGCCTCGTCGGATCGCCCTCCGGGGACGTGTGGACCATCACCGCCGATCGCGATCTCCTCCGCTTCAGCGCCGAGGCCGGCGTCGCGGCGGGGTGGGACGAGGCGATCGCGCCGGTCTATCAGCGCTCGTGTGGCGACTGCCACGATCAGGGAGGCTCGGCGGGACTCGACCTCTCGACGCGCGAGGCCTGGACGGCGAAGCGCGCGGCGATCCAGCGCCGCGTCCTCGACGAGCGCTCGATGCCGCCGACGGGCCATGTCCTCGCCGACGCCGATCGCGAGGCCATCCGGGTCTGGCTCGCGCCCGCGCGCTGATCCGCGCCCCGAGCGCGCCTGCGTCGTGCTACTCATCATCGATGAGAAACACCCTCCTTGTCTTCACCGGCGCCGTCGTCGTCGCCGCGTTCTTCGGTTGCAGCAGCTCTCCGGGCATTCCCGACTGCGGCGATCTCGTCGCCTGCACCACCAGCGCCGGCGGCGCTGCTCCAACCACCAGCGCTTCGGGCTCCACCACCACCGGCGGAATGGGTGGCGCGGGCGGCGCAGCGAGCGCCTCCAGCGCGTCCGCCGCGTCCAGCACCGCGTCCGCGTCGGGTAGCACCGGCACCGGCAGCGGCACCTCGTGCGGCGGCAAGCTGGGCAAGAAGTGCCTCGACACCGAGTATTGCGATTTCCCGGCCGACGCCTGCAGCCTCGCCGACGAGACTGGCAGTTGCGTCGCGCGCCCGGTCGGGTGCCCCGATCTCTACGCGCCCACCTGCGCGTGCGACGGCATGGTCTACGGCAACGCGTGCGACGCAGCCGCGGCCGGCGTCGACATCAACCTCAACGGCCTTTGCCCGCCGCCTACCGGCAAATTCTCTTGCGGTGCCGCGTTCTGCGACGTGGGGATCTCGTACTGCGAGCGCGACACGTCCGACGTCGGCGGCGTCCCCAGCACCTACACCTGCAAGCCGCTCCCGCCGAGCTGCGGTGATCCGTCGTCGTGCGCCTGCCTGGCCAACGTGCCGTGTGGATCGATATGCGCCGCCTCGCCCGACGGCGCCGGTCAAGTCGTGACCTGCCCCGGCGGCTGAGATCGCCCGAGCCAGACTGCCACTCTTCAGCGCGGGCCGCCGGTCCGCGTGAAGACGATGCTCAGGAGCAGCAGTAGCGCCATCGCCCCGGCGCCGTACATGCAATAGCGCGCCAGGGCGACATACCCCGCCAGGAAGAGCTGCAGCCCCGCGAACCCCGCGGCGATCCCGATCGCCGCGTAGATCAGCTGGCGAACGCCCGAGTACACGAGGCCGGCGGCCTGGCCCAGGCCCTTGACCCGGATCTCGCTCTCCCCCCGGTTGGCGCGGGTCAGGTACTTCTTCAGATCGTCGGGGATGGTCAGGGCCTTGAGCCCCATGTCCTTCGCCGCCTCGAGCGCGATCTGCGCCCAGTCGCGGTTCCCGAGCACGAAGTCCTGCAGATACGGCCGGATCACCTCCATCGGCGACATCTCCGGATCGAGCTGGGTGCACACCCCGGCCAGGAGCAGGATCGTCCGCTCCAGGAGCACGAAGTCGCGAGGCACGGTGAACGCGCCCGAGAGCTCCTTCAGGCCGATGTTCATCTTGCGGAGATCGATGAGGTTCTCCAGGCCCTTCTGCGGATCGAGCTTGATGTCCTTGAGGTTGAAGGTGTCGAGCTTGACCTCTTCCTGGAAGCGCTGGTGAAAGAACTCGATCACCTTCTCGCTCACGTCGAGCGAGTCGGTCCGCGCCAGGAAGCCCATCTTGCGCAGGGCCTTGATGATCGAGTCGGTGTCGCGGCGGATCACGCCTTCCAGGAACTCGGGGATCCCCTCGCGCATCTGCGGCGAGAGCTCGGCCACGGCGCCGAAATCGAGCAAGATCAGCTCGCCTTCGGGGCCGACGAGCATGTTCCCGGGGTGCGGATCGGCGTGATAGACCCCGTCGACGAAGATCTGCTGACAGAACACCTGGACGATGCGCTTGGCCAGCTCCTTGCGGTCGATCCCGCGGGCGTCCATCGCCGCCACGTCGCCGACCTTCACGCCCTCGACGAAGGTGGTGACCATCACCCGTCGCGTGCACAGGGCCTCTTGCGGGAGGGGGAACTGGACGTTGGGCTGCTTGGTGAAGTTCGCCGAGATCCGGGCGATGTTGCGCGCTTCCCGCAGGAAATCGAGCTCCTCCGAGATCATCAAGCGGATCTGGTGATAGTACGCGTCGATCCCCTGCACCGGGACGAAGAGCGTGACAATCGCCATGATCCGACGAATGGTGATGAGGTCGAGGCGGACAATCTCGTCGATGTCCCGGTGCTGCACCTTGACGGCGACGTGGGTCCCGTCCTTCAACCACGCTTCGTGCACCTGCCCGAGCGAGGCGCTGGCGATTGGCGTCCTGGCGAACCGGTCGAACAGGGCCTCCACCGGTTTGCCCAGCTCGCGCTGGATCCGGTCCTCGATCTCCGCGTAGGGGCGCGGCGGCACCTGATCTTGAAGGCCCTCCAGCCCCGAGCGGAACTGCGCCGGGAGGAAATTGGCCATGATGCTGAGGAGCTGGCCGACCTTGATGAAGAGGCCTTGAAGCTGGCAGATGGTCCGCTCGACCCGGCGGGCGTTGCGGGTGTGGACGTCGGCGACGTGGTTATCGGCCCAGCTCTGCCCGAGGAGGCGGCTCATGGCGCCGAACCAGAGGTAGCTCCCGATCACCACGAAGGTGCACCAGTAGGCGCGGAAGAAGCGATAGCGCTGCGCGGCGCGGCCCCGGATCGATTTCGGCGGGCCGCCGCGGCGCGGATCGATCATCCGGCTCGACGCCGGCGGCGGCTCGGACGCGGAGCTGGGCGCGGGGCCGATGCCGTTCAGCGTCGAGGCGCGCTTGGCCTTCGATCGGGGGAGATCGTCAGTCGCGGGGGCCTTGGTGGACACGGCGGCGATCCTAGCATCCCCCGAGCATCGCTTCGGCGATCGCGTCGTACGCCGCCGGGCGGGCCCTGCGGATCGCCAGGTGATCGCGCGTGGGGTGGACCCGGTTCGTCAGCAGCACGCCCACGAGCGAGGCGTCCGGATCGATCCACAGGCTGGTTCCCGTGAAGCCGAGATGCCCGAAGGTGCGCGGGCCAAAGAGGCGACCCGACGAGGGCGCGTCGCCGCTGCGGCGATCGAACCCGGCGAGGAGCGAGCCGCCGGGGCGCGTTCGCAGCAGCGGCTCGAGATCGTCGGCGGAGAGCCACTCGGCGCGTCGCCCGGCGAGCGCGTCGACGATCGCCACGCCGAGCGCGACCACCGATCGCCCGTCGCCGAAGAGGCCCGCGTGACCCGACGCGGCCTCGCCGCTCATCGCCCACGCGTTCTCGTCGTGGACGACGCCGTCGACGATTCCTCCACGAAAAGCGACGATTTCGGTGGGGGCGACGTCGACGCCGAACCCCCAGCGATCGCGGAGAGCGCGCGCCGATCCGAGGTCGAGCGAGAGCGGGAGGTTGACCTCGCGGTCGAGCACCTCGTCGAGATCGGCCCCGCCGCGCGCCGCGATCGCCGCGCCGAGCAGCAGGTAGCCGAGGTCGCTGTAGACCGGGGGAAACCCTTCGATCGGCGGATCGCCGTCGCAGCCTTCGCGGCGCGCGTCGGCGCAGGTCACGAGCGCGGCGGCGCGATCGATCGGGCGGCCCAGGCGCAGCGGCGCGAAGAGCTCGAGGTGCGCTTCGAGCCCGGCGCGATGCGCGGACAGGAGATCGAGCGGCACGCGCGCCGATCGCGTGCCCGCGAGCGCGGGCAGCACGTCGCCGAGCCGCTCGTGTCGCCCGAGCACGCCGGCGCGATCGAGGCGCGCGAGCGTCAGCGCCGTCACCGGCTTGGTCACCGACGCGAGATCGAACCTCGTGGTGAGCGAGGCCGGGCGCGCCGAAGCACTCGACGAAAGAAGGCCCGCCGCGCCCGCGCCGCGCACCCACGCGCCGCCGCGTCGCACCGCCGCGCCGACGACCGCGCCGGGCGCCGCGCCGTACGTGTCGACCACGAGCCGCGCCGCGGCGCCGAGATCGATCCCTTCGTCCACGCTCGCGGGCTCTCGCGCATCGGAGAACGACATCGCGCGTGAGAGGCTCACCCCACACCGAGGTTGTCAAATAAACGGCTGTCCCGCGTCAATCGCTCGCGCGGTCTTTGACCCCCGGACCCGCTTCCACCTATTCTGAGCGAGCAGAGACGCAGCGAAGGCGATATTTATGGCGGAGTTCGTCTGGGAAGCGAAGGGCCGGGCCGGAGACATCCGGAAAGGCACGATGGAAGCCGAGAACGAGATGGCGGTGCAGAACCGCCTCCGCGCTCAGCAGCTCAACCCGACGCGCGTCAAGAAGAAGGGAATCGACCTCAAGAACCTGAGCTTCAGCCTGGGTTCGGGCGTCACCGCGACCGATCTCGTCAAGTTCATCCGGCAGTTCGCCACGATGATCGACGCCGGCCTCCCCCTCGTGCAGTGCCTGGAGATCCTCTCGAACCAGGAGCCCAACAAGATCTTCCAGGCGGCCCTGAAGGACATCAAATCCACCGTCGAGCAGGGCGCGACCTTCAGCGACGCGCTCCGCCGTCACCCGAAGATCTTCGACGATCTCTTCGTCAACCTCGTCCAGGCCGGCGAGGTGGGCGGCATCCTCGACACCATCCTCACGCGCCTCGCGGTCTACATCGAGAAGCGCGTGAAGCTCGCCCGCCAGGTGCGCGGCGCCCTCGCGTACCCGTCGGCCGTCATCGTGATCCTCATCGTCGTCGTCTTCGTGCTGATGACCTTCGTCATCCCCGCCTTCGAAGGCATGTTCGCCGAGTTCGGCTCGAAAGACGCGCTCCCCGCCCTCACCAAGATGGTCATCGCCATCTCCAAGGGCTTCGTCGGCTACCTCCCGCTGATCATCCTCGGCGGCATCGGCGCCGTGGTCGGGGCCACGTATTTTTACCGAAATCCCCGGGGAAAGAAGCTCGTTCACAAGACGATGCTCAAGCTCCCGATCATCGGCAACGTGCTCCAGAAGATCGCCGTCGCCCGCTTCACCCGCACGCTGGGCACCCTGCTCGCGTCGGGCGTCCCGATCCTCGACGCGCTCGACATCGTGGCCAAGACGGCGGGCAACGTCGTGATCGAAGAGGGCCTGATGTACGCGCGCGCCCGCATCTCCGAGGGCAAGAACATGGCGGAGCCCCTCGCCGAGATCAAAGTCTTCCCGGGCATGGTCGTGCAGATGGTCGCCGTCGGCGAGCAGACCGGCGCGCTCGACACCATGCTCAACAAGATCGCCGACTTCTACGAGGAGGAGGTCGACGTCGCCGTCTCCGCGCTGACCTCGCTGCTCGAGCCCCTGCTCATGGTCGTCGTCGGCGCTGTGGTCGGCGTCGTGCTCGTCTCCATGTACCTGCCGATCTTCTCGCTCGCAGGCAATATCAAGGCGGACTGACGGTGCAGCTCGGCCTGCGCGCCGGGGTCGAGGGCTCGCTCGGCCTCCGACTCGCGTGGCTGACGGCGCTGCGTCTCGTGGTGTTGACGGCGGTCCTCGCCGTCACCACCACGGTCTACCTGCGCGGCTTCTCGTTCGGCAGCTTCTCCAGCCAGTTCGCGCTGGTGACGGTCGGGATCGCCTATTTCCTCGCGGCGATCTACGCGGTGATGCTCCGCCTCGGCCGCGCGCTCGACACCGTCGCCGTCGTCCAGCTCATCACCGATCAGATCACCTGGACGGGCATCGTCTTCATCTCGGGCGGGCCCCTCAGCGGCGCGACCTCGCTCTACGGCCTCACCTGCCTGTCGGGCGCGATCCTCCTCGGCCTCCGCGGCGGCGTGATCGCGGCCGTCAGCGGCGCCGTGGCCTTCCTCGCGCTCTGCGGCAGCATGATCTCCGGCGCGCTGCTGCCCCCGCACGATCAGCCGATCGACGCCTACCCGCTCCACAGCAGCGACATCGGCTACGCGCTCTTCGTCAACCTCCTGATCATCTGCGTCGTCACGCTCCTCGCGAGCTACCTCGCCGAGCGCCTGCGGATCACGGGCGGGGATCTCCAGATCGCCACCGCGCGCGCGCAGGAGGCCGAGCGCCTCGCGAGCCTCGGCCGCCTCGCCGCGGGCCTCGCGCACGAGATCAGGAACCCGCTCGGCTCCATCGCCGGATCGATCGAGCTGCTCCGCACCGGCGGGACGCTCTCGGACGAAGATCGCAACCTCTGCGAGATCGTCGAGCGCGAGACCGCGCGCCTCAACGATCTCGTCGGCGACATGCTCGATCTCTCGCGGCCGCGCGCTCCGGTGAAGGCCCACGTCGATCTCGCGGCGATCGCCCGCGACGTGGTGATCCTCGCCGCGCGCTCCGGCCGCGGCGGCGACGTGAGCGTGACGTTCGAGGGCCCCGAGAGCGCGGTGGTCTTCGCCGACGCCGCGCAGCTCCGCCAGGTCGCGTGGAACCTGGTGCGCAACGCGATCCAGGCCAGCGCACCCGAGCAGCGCGTCGCCGTGGTCGTCGTCGAAGAGCCCGCCGGCCACGCGCTCGAGGTCCGCGATCACGGCCCGGGGATCCCAGCCGAGGCGCGCGCGCGGCTCTTCGAGGCGTTCTACACGACGCGCGCGCAGGGTATGGGCATCGGCCTCGCGGTGGTGAAGCGGATCCTCGACGACCACGGCTTCCCGGTCGACGTCGTCAGCGGCGACGGCGAGGGGACGACGATCCGCGTGAAGATCCCCGCGCCCTCCCCGGACGATCGCGATCCGCGATCCAGCCGGTGATTCAAGGCGCTCCAGCGTCGTTCAGGATGTCGAGGCGCAGCGACGCGTCGGGCAGCAGCGTGATCGAGTCGGGATCGAAGAGGATCTTCGGGCCGGCGTCGCCGAGCTCGTCGTCGCCGGTGGGCATCACCAGGCGCATCCCGGCGTCGGGCCCCGGGAAGTGCAGCCTCGCGAGCACCTCCGACGTCGGCGCAGGCGCCGCCCCTGCCGGCGGGCCCCAGCCGAGGAGGCGCGTCGAGCCGACCCCGACCGCGACACCGGCGAGCCCGGCGATCAAGGCAAATGCGACCTCGCGGCGGCTCATCGGCGAACATCCTGGCCCGGGACGCCGCGGCGTGAAAGGCGGCGTGTTCGTGCTGTGACCCCCGGGTTACCCGCGAACCACGAAGCGCCGCTGAATAGCCGGCGCCGAGGTCCGTCTGCCTCTGTGGCGCGCGCTGCAGACCCACGAAGGTGCTCGGGTTTTCGCCCTTCCCCTCGTCGACGACCGAAATCCGACGCGACGCGGCCATCCTCGGGGCAGACCCCTTGCTTCCGGGAGAATTCGACAGAATGTAGGGGGCCGGCACTTCGCCGGCCGTACCGCGGAACCCGAAGGTGCCCGGCACCAGGAGAAGACCCACGTGAAACGCAGCATGGTTCGTCACTTCGCAGCGGCCTTGTCAGTGTTCGCGCTCTCGTTCGCGAGCGTCGGATCGGCCTTCGCCGGGGCGGCGACCGACGTGGTCAAGAGCAAGCAGACGGCGCTCTTCGGCTTGATCAAGCAAGGCACCCCGGACAGCGAGAAGAAGATCGCCGCGCTCTTCGACGACATGCTCGACTACGCGGCCCTCACCGAGGGATCGCTCGGGAGCGAGTGGGCGCCCCGCAGCGACGCCGAGAAGGCCCAGTTCTCGGACCTGCTCAAGCAGCTCGTGCGCAAGGGCTACGAGCGCAACCTCAAGAAGATCGTCAACGCCGAGGTCGAGTACGTCGCGGAAGACGCCGAGGGCGGCGCGATGATGGTGAAGACCAAGGCCAAATCGAAGGGCGACGATCGCGCGGAGCCGGTGGAGATCATCTTCAAGCTCGCCGAGAAGGGCGGCGCCTGGCGCGTGCAAGACATCGTCACCGAGGGCGTGAGCCTGGTGTCGAGCTACCGCAGCCAGTTCACCAAGATCGTCAAGAAAGACGGCTTCCCGGCGCTGATCCAGAAGATGAAGGACAAGCTCGCCAAGGGCGATTTGTAGAGCCTCTCGCCTCCATGAAACGAAGCCCTCTCCCCACCGGGAGGGGGCTTCACGCGTTTTGTGGTCGGCGATCGCCGGGTGCGAAGCGCGCGCCGCGCGGGCGGCCCTGGCACCGCGAATTCGCCGTCGCCGCGAAGGATTGGTAGCCTCGTCGCCGCATGGCCGTCGGTCGAGAGCGCGGGAGCCTATCCCCCAGCCGCCGCGGGGCGCCCCTCCTGCGGGCTCCCGAGGCGTCGCCGCGCGCCCCGCCACCGACGCCGACCGAGCGCCCGCTGCTCCGCCTCGCGGTCAGCCGTGGGCTCCTCGGGCTCGAGCTCGACGCGCCCTGGAGCGTCGGGCCCCTGCGCGTGACCGAGCTCCAGGCTGGCCTGCCCGGCGTGCGCTTTCCGGTCGACCTCACCGGCGGCGTCGCGCGCTTCCGTCATCGGCGCGGCGAGCTGACCCGGCTCTGCCTCGAGATCCACGCCACCGAGCTCGTCGCGTGGGCGGCGCCGCGGCTGCGCGGGATCCTCGGCGACGGCGTGCCCGAGCTGGTCCTCGCGCCGATCGACGGCGGCCTGCTCGTCGGGATCCGCCGCGGATCCATGGCGCTGGCGTTCGACACGATCGTCGCGCCGCTCGATGGGGATCTTCGCTTCTTGCCCGAGCGCGCGCGCGGCGTGGGGCTGGGCGCGCCGCCGCACGTCCTCGCCATGCGCGCGCTCGGCGCCCTCGTGGGTCCGCTCGGGCGCGCGATCGGCAGCGCGATCCTCGTCCCCGCCGTCGCCGCGCAGCTCGCGCGTCACGTGCTCCCCGCGGCCGGCGCGCGCGCCCCTTCGGCCGCCGCGGTGCGCTGGGAGGCGCCGATCGCCGAGCTCGGGCGCTTCGTGATCGAGGCCCGCGCCGGCGCCGCGCCGCCCGAGCTCTCGGATCGGATCCTCCGCGCGCTCGAGCTCGCCGAGCTCGCCGGCGAGGCCGATTCGGCTGCATTTGCCGGCGATCTCGACGACGCGCGCGATCGGTACCTCACGGTCCTCGAGCGCGCGCCGCGCCACCCCGAGATCACCCAGCGCCTCGCGTGGATCGACGCCGTCAACGGCGATCGCGCCGAGGGGGCGCTCTCCACGCTGATCGACGCGCTCCCGGCCGTCGACACCGGCGCCCTCGGCGGCCAGCTCCTCGCGGCCGTCGGCGATCACGACGGCGCGCGCGTCGCCCTCGCGCGCGGGGCGCGCGCCGAGCCGTACGGATCGCTCGCGGCCCTGCTGTGGCTCGCGCTCGCGCAGCGCGGCGGAGAGGAGCCCGACATCGCCTCGCTCGGCGAGCGACTCGACGCGCTCGACCAGGCCATCGCCCGCGCGCCGGCCCTCGATCTCGCGCGCTGGGCTCGCCTCGAGCTCCGCCTCGATCTCGCCGATCTCCGCGGCGCCAAGGCCGACATCGATCACCTCGAGGCGGCCGCGCGCGGCGCCGAGGCGCGCCACGCCGTGTTTCGCCGCGCGGCCGACGCCTTCCTCGCGCGCGGCCTCCTCGTCGACTCCGCGTCGCTGTTCGAGCGCGCCCTCCGCTACGCGCCGGAGAGCGTCGAGGCGGTCCTCGGCCTCGCGCGATCGCTCCGCGCTGCGGGCCGCGATCACCGCGCGATGGATCTCTTCGCGCGCGCCGTCGCCCTCGCCTCGCGCAAGGGAAAGGCCGCGCCCGCCGCCGAGCTCGAGCTGGCCCGCGCCCTCGCCGAGATCGCCGGCGATCGCCCCGCCGCCGTGGCCCGCGCGCGCGCCGTCCCGCCGGGCCTCCCCGAGAGCTTCGAGGCTCGCTTTCTCGAGGGCCGCTGGCGCGCCGAGCTCGGCGATCTCGCCGGCGCCGCGCTCGCGTTCGGCCGCCTCCGCGACGCTGTCGACATCTCCGCCGACCTCGACATCGATCGTCGCGCCGCCGTCGCCGCCATGCTCGTCGAGGCCGCCGCGATCGAGGAGCGCGAGCGCGCCGATCACCACGCGGCGCAGCGCCTCCTCGGCCTCGCGCTCCGCCTCCGCCCGCGCGATCGCGCCATCGCCGCCGAGTTCCGCCGCGTCGCCACGCTGGCGTCGCCGACGCCCGCAGCGCGCGTGATCCAGCCGGTTTCACGGCCGATCGAGCGTGAGGTCGATCCCGCACCCGAGGAGCCCGAAGAGGTCGACGAGCCCACCAGCACCGACGCCGAGGACGACGCGCTCGCCCAGACCCTCACCGATCGGCTCCGCGGCAACCCCGACGACCACGCCATCGCGATGGAGCTCGCCGCCGTCCTCGAGCGCCTCGGCCGCGATCTCGATCTCCTCGCGCTCCTCTCCGCGCGCCTGGACGAAGGCGACGACGACGTGCGATTTGAAGTCATACCGCTCCGCCGCGAAGTCCTCCTCCGCCTCGCTGGGGCCGCCCGCGGGGAAGGCCGCGACTCCGAAGCAGAGCTCTACGAAATGATGGCCGATCAGGAGCCCGAATGACGCAAGCGCCGCACGTTCGACCGATCATCGTCCAGAAGTATGGCGGCTCCTCGGTGGCCGACGTCGAGAAGCTCGGCAAGGTCGCCGACCGCGTCGTCGCCGAGAAGCGCCGCGGCAGCGACGTCGTCGTGGTGATCAGCGCCATGGGCAAGACCACCGACGGCCTCCTCGCCCTCGCGCGCCAGGTCGCCGCGCACGGCGACGCCTCGGCCGATCCGCCGCGGCGCGAGCTCGACATGCTCCTCTCCACCGGCGAGCGCGTCTCGATGGCGCTCCTCTCGATCGCCATCCAGGCCCGGGGATTCGAGGCGATCTCCTTCACCGGATCCCAGTCGGGCATCGTCACCAGCGATCGCCATTTCGACGCGCGGATCATCGAGGTGCGCCCGCACCGCATCGAGGACGAGCTGGCCCGCGGCAAGATCGTGATCATCGCGGGATATCAAGGCATGAGCTACCGCCGCGAAATCACCACGCTCGGCCGCGGCGGGACCGACACCACCGCGGTCGCCATCGCCGCCGCCCTCGAGGCCGAGCGCTGCGAGATCTACAGCGACGTCGACGGCGTCTACTCCGCCGATCCCCGCGCCGTACCCGACGCTCGCCACCTCCCCGAGCTCTCGCACGAGGTCTTGCAAGAGATGGCCGAGAGCGGCGCCAAGGTGCTTTGCGCCCAGGCCGTCGAGTGGGCCCGTCGCGCCGGGATCGCCGTCTATGCCCGCTCCACCTTCGATGCGATGGATAGCAGCGCCCGGCAGACCATCGTCCGCAAGTTCGCCCCGAGCGAGGCCCTGACCGCCCGCGCCGTGGTCGCCGAGAGCAACATCGTCCTCGCCCGCCTCGACGATCCCGGGCTGCTCGATGGGCTGCTCGCCGCCGCGGCGGGCGTCAACGTGGCCTTCAAGGACCTCTCGGTCGGATCGCGCGGCGCTTCTGCGGTGATCTCGCTCCTCAACGTGCCTGACTGGGCGGGAGCCAAGAAGCAGCTCCTCGCGGCGATACCCACCCTCGACCTGGTCGAGAGCGTGGCTGTCGTCAGCGTCGTCGGCGACGGGCTCGCCGGCTCACCCGAGCCGCTCCGCCGTTTCCTCGTTGCTTTGCGCGGGATCGACGCCGCGCCGCTCAGCGTCCTCGCGGGCCCGCTCCGGCTCGGGGCCGTCATCGCCGCGGAGCGGGCCGGTGAGGCGCAGCGGGCGCTCCATGCGGCGTTCGTCGCGGGATGACGCTCTTCTTCCTGCTCCGGTTACTCCACCCGGTACGGGGCGACGGAGGAAGGCCAAATCGAACGTCGATCTCTCCGTTCTTCCTGCAAACGCAGAATCCTCGCGGAACCCAGCGGTTCCGTCCCGCTTGCTGATAAACTGCGCTCCGCATGACCACCAGCATCGATCTCCCCTACTTCGACGTCCTCCTCGAAGGCTTGCGTCAGGGTCACCCGGATCTCTCCGTCGGCTTCGGTCGCCACGTTCACTGGGGGTACTGGGACGACGCGCACCGGCCCGATGGCTCGATGATCGATTTCGCGGCCGCGGCCGAGCGCCTCTGCCGGCGAGTCTGCGACGCGGGCTCCGCGCGCGACGGGCAATCCATCCTCGACGTGGGCTGTGGCCTGGGAGGCACGGTGGCCAGCCTCAACGAGCGACTCTCCGGCGTGCGCCTCGCGGGGCTCAACATCGATGCTCGCCAGATCGAGCGAGCCCGCCGCGAGGTCCACGCGCGCCCGGGCAACGAGGTGGTCTTTCACGAGGGCGACGCCTGCGAGATGCCCTTTGCGGACGCCTCGTTCGACGTGGTGCTCGCGGTCGAGTGCGCCTTTCATTTCCCGAGCCGCGCCCGCTTCTTCGCCGAGGCGAGGCGCGTCCTCCGCCCCGGCGGCGTGCTCTCGCTCTGCGACTTCCTCCCTTCGAAGCTGGCAGTCCCGATCCTCCGCGCGCAAGACCTGGTCTTCGGAGGCTACGTGAGGAACGTGGTCGGCCCGACCGACGTCAGCGTCCCTCTCGACCGCTACCTCGCCCTCGCCCGCGCCGCCGGCCTCACCCCCGCGCTGGAAGAGGACATCACCCGTAACACCTTGCCGACATATCCCATCCTCCAGAAGATCGCCCTGGAAATGGGCGTCCATGGCCTCACCGCCAAGTGGGGAGTCGGCGCGATGGGCCTCGTCAGCCGCCTCGCTCTGCTACGCTATTTGATCCTGTCGTTCAAGGCTCCCTCTGTGATCCCCGGAGCATGAGCAGATCCGGATAGCCGCGACCGGGAGAGGCTGTCTCAAAACCAAGCGAAGCGCGGCTGGCACGCT
>JBDTXR010000037.1:0-35267 GCA_040006075.1 Byssovorax sp.
CGCAGAAGCAGCTGATCATGCAGGAGAAGCTGGCCTCGCTCGGCGCGCTCACCTCGGGTATCGCCCACGAGATCAAGAACCCTCTCAACTTCATCAACAACTTCGCCGAGCTCACCGTCACCCTCGTCGACGATCTCGGCTCCGAGGTCCAGGGCCAGCAATCCCGGCTCGACCCGAAGAGCGTGGCGGCGATCGAGGAGATGGTGGCCGATCTGCGGCAAAACGCGGCCAAGATCAACGAGCACGGCAAGCGCGCCGACAGCATCGTCAGCGCCATGCTCGAGCACGCGCGCTCCGGCGTGGGCGAGCGGCGCGACGTCGACGTCAACGCCCTGCTGGCCGAGTACGGGAACCTCGCCTACCAGGGCTTCCGCTCGCAGGACAGCGCCTTCAACGTCACCATCGAGACCAGCTACGATCCGGAGGTCGGCCTCCTGCACATCGTCCCTCAGGAGATCGGGCGGGTCTTCCTGAACCTGATCAACAACGCCTGTTACGCCGCGCGCGCCCAGCGCCTGCGCCTGGGAGAGCGCTTCTCGCCCACGCTGAGCCTCTCCACCCGCGCCGCCGGCGACAAGGTGGAGATCCGCGTGCGCGACAACGGCGACGGCATCCCGGCGGCCGTGCGCGAGAAGATCTGGAACCCTTTCTTCACCACCAAGCCGGCCGGCGAGGGCACCGGACTCGGCCTCTCGATCAGCTACGAAATCGTCCAGAGCAACGGCGGCACGCTGGCGGTGGAGACTCTCCCGGGAAGCTTCACCGAGTTCATCATCACCCTCCCCCAGCGCGCAGCCGGCTGAATGGCGCCCCCTCGCCGGGCGATTCGCGCTAGGCTCCGGCCCGCTGAAGAGGGGCCATGACCGCGATCATCCCAGCGCTGAACCAGCTCATCCACGAGAAAGGGCACATCACCAACGAGGATCTCGGCGCCCTCGCCGAGCGCCTCGGCGTGCCTCTTTACCGGCTCGAAGGCGTGGTCTCGTTCTATCCCTTCTTTCGCCGCACGCCCCCGCCACGGGCCTCGATCGCGCTCTGCCGCGACGTCGCCTGCCGCCTCGCGGGCGGCGCCGGCTGGTGCCGCGAGGCGCGCGCCGAGCTCGAGAAGATCGCCGGCGTCGAGGTGCACGAGGTGAGCTGCATCGGCCGCTGCGACATGGCGCCGGCCGCCGCGGTCAACGAGCGCCCGATCTCCGCCGCGGGCCACGAAAGGCTCGTCGCGCTCGCGAACGACCCGCCCGGGCGCGGGGCTCCCCCGCCGCCGCCGCGAGCCGCGCGCCGCTGGCCGTCGGATCCCTATGCCACCTCGGAGACGCACTATGGAGTCCTCGCTCGGCTCCTCGAAGGCGGGCTCGACGCGGACGCGGTCGTCGCCGCGCTCGAGGCCAGCGGCCTCCGCGGGATGGGCGGCGCCGGCTTTCCCACGGGGCTGAAATGGAAGCTCGTCCGCAAGGAGCCCGGGCCGATCAAATACGTGGTGTGTAACGCCGACGAGAGCGAGCCTGGCACCTTCAAGGACCGGATCATCCTCGACGATCTCCCGCACCTCGTCCTGGAAGGAATGATCCTCGCCGGCCTGACCACGGGCGCAGAGAAGGGCATCGTCTTCATCCGTCACGAGTACGCGGCCGAGCGAGAGTCCCTGTCGCGGGCTCTCGACGAGGCGCGGCGCCGCGGCGTGGTCGGGCCCAGCGTGCTTGGCAGCGGGCGCGCCTTCGAGATCGAGATCTTCGTCTCGCCCGGCGGCTACATCCTCGGGGAGGAGACCGCGCTGCTCGAGTGCCTGGAAGATCGCCGGGGCGAGCCCCGCAACAAGCCTCCTTTCCCGGGGCAAAGCGGCCTGTTCAACCGCCCCACGCTGATCAACAACGTGGAGACCCTCTCGCTCGTCCCAACCATCCTCGATCGGGGGGCCGAGGCCTGGAAGGCGCGCGGCGTGCGCGGATCGACCGGGCTCAAATTCTTCTCCATCTCGGGCGACGTCGAGCGCCCCGGAGTCCATCAGGTGCCCATGGGGACCACGATTGCCGAGCTGATCGAGCTCGCGGGCGGGGTCCGCGGTGGAAAGAAGATCCTGGCGATCGCGCCCGGCGGGGCCTCGTCGAATTTCCTCCGCGGCGATGCCGTGGACGCCGTGCTCGACTTCAAGACCCTCGCCGACCGCGGATCGATGCTTGGCTCCGGCGCGGTGCTGGTCATCGCCGAGGGGGCCGACATCGTCGATCTCGCGGCCAACGTGGTCTCGTTCTTTCGCAACGAGTCCTGTGGAAAATGCGTCCCCTGCCGGGTCGGCACCGAGAAGGCCGTGACAATCCTCGACGAGGCCGCGCGCGGCCAGGGCTCGAAGCGTCACCTCGCCTTGCTGCCGCAGCTCGCCGAGACCCTGGCCGAGACGTCGATCTGCGGGCTCGGTCACGTGGCGCTGGGGCCGTTTCTCTCGGTCTTGCGGGCCTTCGAGCCCGAGGTCCTCGCCCGGTTCACGGAGGAGTAGTGCGCGACGTTCGCATGCGCGGGTTTCGAGAGCGGGTGAGCGTCGCCGCCGCGCTGGCGATCCTGGAGCCCCGCACGCCGGCCCTCTCGTCCGAGTCGACTCCGATCCTCGAAGCGGCGGGCCGCGTCGCCGCCGAGGACGTCACGGCGCCGATCAGCGTCCCGCATTTCGCCCGAGCCGCCATGGATGGATATGCCCTCGCCGGCGAGGCCACCTTCGGCGCCAGCTCGCACGCGCCGGTCGCGCTCCCGATCGTCGGCGGGGCCCTCCCGGGGCGGCCGTACGGCGGATCCATCCGCAAGAACGAGGCGATCCGCATCACCACCGGCGCTCCTACCCCCGCCGGCGCCGACGCGGTGCTCATGGCCGAGCACGCCGAGGAGGTCAGTCGCGACGGGGTGGCTATCCTCCTGGTCACCGAGCCAGTGCCCCCGGGAAAGCACATTGGCGCCATCGGAGAAGACGTCCGCGCGGGCGTCGTCGTCGTCAATCGCGGACGCCGCCTCCGCCCGCAAGACATCGGCGTCCTCTCCGCGGTCGGCGTCGCGTCCATGGTCGTCGTCAAGAGGCCCTCGGTGCGGATCCTCTTGACCGGTGACGAGATCCTCCCCCCGGGGAGCACGCCGAATGGCGCTTCAATCGCCGACGCCAACGGCCCGATGCTGGCCGCGCTGGTCCGCCGAGATGGGGTGTCGTCAATCGTCGTCGAGTACGTGGCCGACCGCCGTGAGGCGGTGCGAGAGGCCATGGCCGGCGCGGGAGAAGACGTGATCTTGATCTCCGGTGGATCCTCCGTCGGATCCGAAGATCACGCGCCGCTCGTGCTCGCCGAGGTGGGCGACCTGGTGGTGCACGGCGTCGCCATGCGCCCTTCGAGCCCCGCCGGCTTTGGCTTCCTCGGCGAAGCGCGCGACCGCCCCGCGTTCCTGCTGCCCGGCAACCCCGTCTCCTGCCTCTGCGCCTACGAGTTCTTCGCCGGCCCCGCGATCCGCGCGCTCGGCGGCCTCCCGCGGCGCTGGCCGCACGCGCGGCGCCGCTGCCAGGTCGCGAGCAAGATCGTCTCTGCGCTCGGCCGGACCGACTACGCGCGCGTGGCGCTCGACGGCGATCGGGTGATTCCAATCATGACCAGCGGCGCATCCATCCTCTCTTCCACGACCCGCGCTGACGGCGTGGTGATCGTCGGTGAAGACGAGGAGGGCCACGGCGAGGGCGCCTGGGTCGAGGTCCTGCTCTACGACGGAGCAGGCTCGCAATGAAGCAAGAGCAGTTCCTCGAGGTCGTGTCGCGCGACGAGGCCGAAAGGCGCTTTCGCGAGGCGCTGGGCGACCTCGTGCCCACCGGCATCGAGGCGATCCCCCTCGATTGCGCGCTTGGCCGGGTCCTCGCGGTCGACGTGGCGAGCCCGGTCGACGTCCCCGGGTTCGATCGCTCCAACGTCGATGGCTATGCCGTCCAGGCCGCCGACACTTTCGGGGCAGGTGAGCATGCCCCCAAACGTCTGCGCCGCCTCCCCGAGAGCGTGGCCATGGGCGGCGTCTCGACCGGCACGGTGACGCCGGGAACGGCGATGGCGATCCCCACCGGCGGCGTGGTCCCGCGCGGCGCCGACGCCGTGGTCATGGTCGAGAGCACCCGCCTCGACGGCGACGGGCTGGTGATTGAAAAGGCCGTCACGCCCGGGCGATCGGTCACCTACGCCGGGACCGACGTCGCCCAGGGAGAGATCGTCCTCCGGGCCCGCGACGTGCTCACCTCGCGCGAGACTGGCATTCTCGCGGCGATGGGCCTCGCCACCGTCCAGGTCTTCCTGCGGCCCAAGGTGGCCATCCTCTCGACCGGCGACGAGATCATCGCCCCGGGAGAGGTGATGACGCCCGGGAAGATCTACGACTCCAACCTCCGCATCCTCTCCGACGCGGTGCGCGAGTGCGGCGGCGAGCCGGTGGCCATGGGGATCACCCCCGACGATCCCGCGGCCCTCCGCGCCGTGCTCGGCCGCGCCCTCGCCGGGACTGCCGCGGTCCTGCTCACCGGCGGCACCTCCAAGGGCCCCGGCGATCTCAACGTCCGCGCCCTCGAAGAGGTCCTGTCGAAGCCGGGTATCGTGGTCCACGGGGTCGCGCTCAAGCCGGGCAAACCGCTCTGCCTTGCCGTCTCGGGCCGCGAGCCGGTGGTGATCCTCCCGGGATTCCCCACCTCCGCCATCTTCACCTTCCACGAGTTCGTGGCCCCGGTGATCCGGGCCCTCGCCGGCCGCGACGAGCGCGAAGTGCCTCGAATTGCCGCGCGGTTGCCCTTCCGCGTCACCTCGGAGATCGGCCGCACCGAGTACGTCCTGGTGCGCCTGACCGAGGACGAGGCCGGCGCGCTGGTGGCCTATCCCATCGGCAAAGGCTCCGGCTCGGTAACGACCTGGAGCCAGGCTGACGGGTACTTCGTCGTCCCCAAGCACCTGGAGATCCTCGACGCCGGCGAGGAGATCGCGATCCTGCCTCTCGCCGGCGAGCGCGCGCGCAAGGCCGACCTGGTGATCATCGGCAGCCACTGCGTCGGCCTCGACGTGATCGTGGGGCGCCTGCGCGCCCGCGGCGTCACCGCCAAGCTCATCGCCGTGGGGAGCGAGGGTGGCCTCAACGCGGTTCGAAGAGGCGAGTGCGACCTCGCCGGCGCCCACCTCTTCGATCCGGCCACGGGCGAGTACAACGCTCCTCTCCTCACGCCGGGGATCGCGCTGGTGCGGGGCTATGGCCGCCTTCAGGGCGTGGTCTTTCGCCGCGGCGACGCGCGCTTCGAGGGCCGATCCGCCGAGGAGGCCGTGCGTGAAGCGGTCCTGTTGCCGGACATCGTCATGGTCAATCGCAACCGGGGCAGCGGCACCCGCGCGCTCTACGATCGCCTCCTCGGCGAGGCCCGGCCCGCCGGGTACGGCGTGGAGGCCTCCTCGCATCACGCCATCGCCGCCGCCGTGGCGCAGGGCCGGGCCGACTTCGGCATCGCCATCGACATCGTCGCCCGGGATCGCGACCTGGGCTTTCTCCCGCTCTCCGAGGAGCGTTACGACTTCTTCGTGCCCGAGGCGCGCCGACAGCGCCCCGCGGTCCAGGCCTTCTTCGAGGAGCTCGATCACCCCGGGACGCGCGAAGCCCTGCTGCGGAGAGGCCTCCTTCCATGAGCGTCACGATCCCTGATCTCGCGGCGATCGTCCTCTGCGGTGGCCAGAGCTCGCGCATGGGATCGCCGAAGGCCTGGCTGGATTTCGAGGGCGAGCCGCTCCTCGCGCGCGTCGTCCGCCGCCTCGCCGAGGTGGCCAGTCCCGTCGTCGTCGTGGCCGCGCCGGGTCAAGAGATACCCACTCTCCCGCCCGACGTCCTCGTGGTGCGCGATCCCGTGAGCGGGCGTGGCCCACTGCAAGGGATCGCCGCCGGGCTCGACGCCCTCCCGAGGCGCGCCGCCATGGCGTTCGTCTCCTCCACCGATGTGCCGTTCATCCATCCAGAGCTTGTCCGCCGCCTCCACGCGCTGCGCGGAGACAGCTTCGATATCGCGGTTCCCCGAGCAAAAGGCCATTATCACCCGCTCTCCGCCATTTATGGCATGGAGGCGCGCCCCGAGATCGAGGCCTTGCTCGCGGCCGATCGGCTCCGTCCGTTTTACCTCTTCGAGCGGATGCGAACCGTCTTCGCCGACGAGGCCTTGCTGCTGGAAGGCGAGGCCCTCCGGGCCGCGGATCCCGAGCTGCTCTCGCTCGAGAACGTCAATACGCCCGGGGAGTACGCCGCGGCGCGCGCGCGGATCCCGCGCTGATCTCAGGCGGGGCCGGCTCGCTTCGTCGCCACCAGGATCGCCTGGATCAGCACCTCGGCGCAGAGATCGCGCACCGCCGCGCGCCCGATCTCGCGCCGCTCGACCCAGTCGAGGCTCGCGGCTTCGACGAAGCCAATCCACCCTCGCAGCGTCACGCGGAGCTCCGGCCCGACGGTCCCGGCGGGAACGTTCTCGATCAGCCTCGAAAGGAAGCGATCGCGCGTCTCCTGGACGATCCCGGCCACCGCGGGATCCGACCCGATCCCGCCGCGGAGGAGCGCCGAGAACGCCGGCGCGCGCTGCTCCACGAAGACCAGATAGGCGTCGAGCCCGCGGTACATCCGCTGGATGGGCGGAGCGTCGGCGTCGGGCGTCGTGCAGTCGAGGAGCTGCCGCGAGGCCTCGCGAATGGCCGCCGCGTAGAAGTCTCGTTTGGTGGGGAAGTAGTGGTAGAGCAGCCCCTTGGAGATGCCGGCGGCGAGGGCGATCTCGTCGATGGAAATGGCGTCGTAGGCCCGCTGGCTGAAGAGCTCGAGCCCCAGCGCGAGGAGCTGCGCGCGGCGCTCGTCCACGTCGAGGCGCGCCCGCGGCGGCTTCTTCTTGGCGGGGCGTTTTGCCGTGGGCATCGCGCCACTCTACCCGGCTGTTGACTTCTGTTCAACACTTGCTACATCTGGGATCCGACTGTTGAACAGGAGTCAATAAGATGCTGGCAGCACAATCCATCCCCCGACCGCGCAGCGCTCCCGTCTCGTTCGAAACGGGCGTGCCGCGCCGCTGGTTCGCGGATCTCGCCGTCGCGTCCCACATCGTCAACGGGGTGAACCTGCTCTTCCCGGCGGGCGAGCGGTTCTTCGTCCGCAGCGTCAAGCACTACCTCGATCAGGTCGAGGATCCGGTGCTGCGCGAGCAGGTCAAAGGCTTCTTCGGGCAAGAGGGCCGGCACGCCCAGGCCCACGAGCGCTTCTTCGAAGTGATGGAGTCGCAGGGCTACACGATCCAGGATTTTCTCGCGAAGTACGAGAAGGTTGCCTATGGAGTGATCGAGCCGCTGTCCCCGCCGGAGCTGCGGCTCGCGGTCACCGTGGCGCTCGAGCATTACACGGCGATCATGGCCGAGAACGTGTTTCGCGACGGCCTGCTCGATCTGGCCCACCCGACGATGCAACGCCTGCTCCTCTGGCACGCTGCCGAGGAGATCGAGCACCGCGCCGTGGCCTTCGACGTGCTGAAGGAGGTGGCCCCGAGCTACCCGCTGCGCATGGCGGGCCTGGCGCTGGCGACGATGATGCTGGGCGGATTCTGGATCGCCGCGACAGGCATGCTCATGAAGCAAGACTGGGACAAGGGCGAGCGCGGCTCGGTGCGCGCCTTCCGCAAGATCGACAAAGAGGGCACCCTCGTCGAGCGGATCTTCGTCCGCGGAATCAAGGAGTACATCCGCCGCGACTTCCACCCTTCGCAGAACGACGTGGATGGATTGGCCTCGGGCTACCTGAAGTCGATCGGCATCGCCTGATCCCGATCCTCGAGCGCGGTTGTCGATCACGCGCGAATCCCCTGATCCCGACGGTCGCTCGTGGTGATCGATCGAGCGCGAAATAGCCGCGACCGCCAGGGAGCGGGCCATATCGAGAGGCCCGCTCCCTGGCGGTCGCGGCTATTTGTCGAGGATGTTGCTCGGGATTTCAGGGGCGCGAGAGCGCTGCGGTGATTAGCCAGTGGGCCAGGAAGCCGATCACGGCGCCGGCGAAGATCGCGAGGGCGAGGGTGATTCGCTGCTGGCTTGCGGCGGCGGGGGAGAGGGTTCGAGTTGTCTCCGGGGCGGCGGGGAACGGGGGTGCGGGGGTGGGCGCGATCGGGGCCTCGGGGGCGGGGACGGCGACTGCGGTGCTCAGCGTCGTGGGCTCTTCGGTGATGGCGGGTTTGCTCGTCCCGACGTCGGAGAGGGTGGCGTCCTCGATGTCGTCGGCGTCGACGAGGGTGGGGTCGTCCTGGATGCCGCCTTCGTCGCTCGGGCGGGACGCTCTGCCGAGGTGGTCGGGGAGCAGGTCCGAGAGAGGGGCCATGTCGGTCGGGGCGTCGAGGTCCATGGCCAGGCTTCTGGCCACGTCGCGAAGGGCGATGAGCTCTTGCTTCATGGCCTCTGCGGTGGCGAAGCGGCCGGTGGGGTTCTTGGCCAGAGCGCGGGCGACGATCGATTGCAGGCCCTTGGCGGCGCGGTCGACGCGGGCGAGATCGAGCGGCGTGGGCGGTG
Organism: Byssovorax sp.; assembly: GCA_040006075.1. Classification (GTDB taxonomy): domain Bacteria; phylum Myxococcota_A; class Polyangia; order Polyangiales; family Polyangiaceae; genus JANYGI01. The sequence continues at coordinate 8,556 of JBDTXR010000037.1, forward strand.
AATTGAGCTTCTTCTTGGCGTACTCCAGATCGTCGAGGTTGCCGAAGAGCTGGTGTCCGCTCGCGGCGCGGTAGAGGATGGCGCCGAGCGCGTAGATGTCGGCGGCGCCCGTCGCGCCGCGCGAGTCGAGGAGCTGCTCGGGGGCCATGTAGGCGATGGTGCCCACCGCCATGCCCGCGTGCGTGATCCCGGTGATCTCTTCGTCGCGAAGGACGGCCTCGTCGGTGGAGACGGCCTTTCCGACGCCGAAATCGACGATCATCGCCCGCATTCGCCCGTCGGCCTGGGGCTGCAAGATGATGTTCTCGGGCTTGAGATCGCGGTGAACCACCTTGGCGCGGTGGAGATCGCAAAGGCCGCTCGCGAGATCGACGCCGAGGTCCACCGTCTCTTCGACGCCGAGGCGACGCGAGGCGACGGCCTGGCTGAGCGGCTCGCCCTCGACGTACTCCATCACCAGGACGAGGCCGGCGCGAGCATCGGTGACGAAGTCGACGACGCGCGCGACGTGGTCGCTGCGGATGCGGCCGAGGAGGTAAGCCTCGCGCTTGAAGCGGGCCACGATCTGCGGGTTGGCCGCGGCCTCGGGGAGCAGCGTCTTCAGGGCGACGCGGACGCCGAGCGCCGTCTGCTCGCCCGACCACACCTCGCCCATGCCGCCGGAGCCGATTTTACGCTCCACGCGAAAGCGGCCCGCAATCAGGACTCCGGGCCGCAGCTCCATGCCCGGCCTATCTTACGCGGATCACTGCTCCAGGATCGTGATTGATTTGCTGAAATAGCCGGCGACCGCGGCGCGCGCTCCGTCCTTCGACACCGCGACGGCGCAGCCGCCTTTGCCCGTGGGGAGAGACCCGACCACCTTCGGTGGATCGCCCGCGATGACGTCGACGCCGCTGCCCCGGGCCGGCTTGTCGGTTCCGCCGAGCGAGACGAAGAGGGTGCGGCGGTCGGGCGACGTCTCGCCCGAGCAGGGGACGCCGGTGAGCATCAAGGTGCCTTTGACGTCCATCGACGGTAACGCCACCACGGTGGCGGTGCGACTGGCGCTGTCGATGGTGACTCCATACCGATCGTCGTTCATGAGAAAGCCCGCTTCGGGGGCCTGACCGACGGCGACCTGCTTGGCCTCGGTGATGCCAGCGACCTTGAGGAGCATGGCGGTGTTGGAGACGCGATCGGGGAAGAACAAGGCGCTCCCGTCGGCGGTGATCGCGCCGAGGCGAGGATCGCGGCCGACCGAGATGCTGCGTCGCGTGGCGCCAAACGGCTTCTCGCTCGGGTCGAAGAGATCGATCCAGGCGCCCGCGGGCTGGCCGGCGTGGGTGAGGGCGCCCATGGCGCCGACATACGGCCTCTTCTCGGCGCGGACCAGGAAGAGCTGGCCCGTCGCGTGAGGCAAGGTGATGTCGGCGAGGCGGGTGCCGCTCGGCAAATCGAAGCGGGTGACCCGCTTGCCGTCGATCGACGCGGCGACGACCGTGCGCCCGTCGGGCATCTCGATGATGTCGCCCGGGCTCTGGCCGACGTCGAGGAGCACCGGATCCTTGTCCCAAGCGCTGGTGTCCATGATTGGCATCCTCGCGGCGTCCTGGTGGCGGAGGACGGCGAGGTAGCGGCCGAAGAGGAGCCGGAGCTGATCGCCCTGGGCCGGGACCGAGGCCTGGTGCACCAGAACGCCTGATTTGATGCGGTATTCGCGGAGGGTGGCGTCGTCGGCGCTGACGTAGATCGATTGGCCGCTGGGGCTCCAGACGATGTCGAGCGGGTGGACGTCGCCAATCTTGATCTCCCGGGCGTGCCAGGGCCGGTTCGGATCGCCGGGGGCGACCTCGGGCTCGGGCTCGGGCTCGGGGCCGATGGATCCCGGCCCGGGCGGGCGCGGGCCAGCCGAGGCCGCGGCGCTGTCGCCGGCGAGCGGCGTGAGCGGTGGGGCTTCGCCTACAGGCGATTGGCGTCGCGTGACGATGACGACCAGCACCGTGGCAACGGCGCTGGTGACGACGATGGCCGCGCGCGGGAAGGTGGGGGAAGCGGCCTTTGCGGGGGGCCCGCCGATCCATTGCTTGCAAGAGCGGCACTTGCGGGCTCCCTCCACGATGAGCGCCTTGCACATCGGGCAGGGGATGCGCCGCTCGCTCATCGCAGCACCCAGGCGACCTTGGCGCGATCGGAGAGCACGAGCGCCATCGAGCCGTCGGGCGCGATGCGAACGCGGGTGGGCTCGGCCGTGACTGGCAACATCCGGACAGCGAAGGTGCTGAGATCGATGAGGCCGATGAAGCCCGATCCCTCGGCCGGGAGGGCGACAATGGCCTGCTCGCCGTCGGGCGAGATGGCCAGATCGGCCACGCGGCCGTTGAAGGGGATGTGCTGGAGGAGCTCGCCCTTCTGGAGATCGAAGACCTCGACGGCGCGACCCTCGTTGCAGCGGAGGACCCCGAGCCGGCCGCGGCGGACGAGCTCGATCTGCTCGGGCTCGCGGCAGGTGGGGATCCGGCCGTTCTGGCGGAGAGCGCCGGAAGGCAGCCATTCGAGCGGTACCAGCGCGTCTTCGGCGCGGAGGACAACCCAGCTGGCCTCGCCGCCGGGAGCCATGAGCACGCCGACGGGATTGCCCACCATCGCCGCGCGTACCCGGTCTTGCTCGGAGGCCAGGCGGCTGGGATCGAAGGCGTACGCGGCGCCGCCGGGGGGATCGCGCAGGCCGGCGAGCGGGATGGTGCCTGTCGTGGTGAGGGCGCGCTTGCCGGTGTCGTCGACGCCGATGGGGCCGACGGCGTCGTCGCCGAACTGAATGCGATCGATCTCGGCGTGGTACTCGGTGGCGATCACCGCGACGGCGTGCGCGCTGGGGAGCGAGGCGAGGACGCGTCGCCCGGAGCCGCCGACCGCGAGCTCGCCGACCTGGGCGCCGAGCTCGATGGTCTTGAGCAGGCGCGTGGTGGCGGCGTCGATGACGAACACGCGCGTCGGCGCGGTGGCGTAGAGAACGGGGCCGACGCGGTAGAGGCGGCGCGACTGCGGCGCGTCGGTGACCAGCGCGAGCGCGCCGCCGGTGCGCGCGTTGTGGAGCTGGAGGCCCGTGAGCAGCGAGATCGCGAAGCGCTCGGCGTCGAGCGGGATCGCGTCGGTCACGTCTTTCGGGAGCGGGAACGGGCCGCCGACGGTGGGCTCCGCGGCGCGCGCGACGTGGCCGACGTTGTTGGGCTTCTGCCAGACGCAATGGCTCTGCTGGCAGGCTTCGCCGTTCCAGCACGCGGAGCTGCAGGCCTCGGGCGCGACGGCCGCGGCGGGCTTCGCGGCGGCGCGCGGCGGGAGGAACCGATCGGGCGCGAGGTAGCGCAGCGCGATGCCCGACGAGAGCAGCGAGGCGACCACGCCGAGCGTGACGACCGGGCGCCAGTGCGTCGCGAACCAGCCGGCGTCGGGCCCGAGATCGGGGATGGACGCGGGCCCGGTGATCGATGCGGGGCCGGTCGACGGGGGCGCCGCGGCGACGGCGGCCTCGCCGCACTCGGGGCAAATCTCGGCGCTGCGCGGGATGCGCTCGAGGCACACGGCGCAGCGCGCTGCGCGGTGTGCCTCGGGCAGCTCGCTCGCGATCGAGCTGGCGCGCGCGACGGGCTCGGCCGCAGCGCCGAGGTAGATGGTGCTCGATCGCGACGCGCGCTTCGCCGTCGCGGCGGCGGCGCCGGGCTCGCGGCCGAAGACGAGCGCCGCGGGATACCAGACCAGCGGCTCGAGCAGCGTGATCGACGAGCCGCGGTAGCGACCCGACGCTTGCCCCTGGCGGAGCTGCTCCCCCGTGAGCGGCCCGAAGGTGTGCGTGCCCTCGTGGACCCAGAAAAGAAGCAGATCGAGCAGAGCAGCGTCGGCGTGGGCGAGCTCGGGAGGGAGCTCGTCGGCCACGGTCGTCGGCGCCGTGGGCACCGCGCCCGCGCCGTTGCGGCTGATGGCGAACGTGGCGAAGACGCGGGGCGCGACCCAGAGATCCGAGCCGGCGAGGCGGACCCGCGTACCGGCCTCGAGGCGGCCGTCGCGGAGCGCGTCGCGCACCTCGTCGTCGGTGACCGGACCGGCCACGTTTCCCGCGCGCTCGATGTAGAAGCGGATCTCTTCGTCCACGGGCCAAGGCTCCTGCGCCGGGAGGGCGCGGAAGGCCCGGAAGTAGCGTGGCGAGGAGACGATGTCGAGCTTGAAAGCTCGCCTCGGTCCGACGGAATGGATCCTCGATCGCCCGAGCCCGCTGGACCCCGTGAGGCTGCTGCCGAGTCGCCGAGGACGGTGTATCCTGCGCGCGTGCGAACGACGATCCTCTCCAGCGCCCTCCTCGCCCTCGTGGCCCTCGCGGCCTGCACCAGCGATCCCGGACACGCAAAAAACCCTTCAAATGAAGTGGTTTTGCCCCATCCCGCTACGGCGGAGACCTACGTCGTTCCCCCGGCGCCCGAGGGCGCGGGGGCCCCGAAGGCGCTCCCCGGGATCGACGTCGACAAGCTCTCGCTGCGCGAGCGCGGCCTGTTCTGGGACCTCGTCTCGCAGCTCTACGCGCCGTGCACCGAGCAGGCCGTGTCCATCGCCCAGTGCGTGCAGGAGGCGCGACCGTGCGCCGCGTGTCGACCCGCCGCGACGCTGCTCGCCGACAAGGTCCACCAGGGCGCCACCGCCGAGGAAGGCCGCACCGTCTACGCCACGCGCTTCGGTCCCAACGTCAAGAAGGTCGACGTCGCCGACTCGCCCGCGAAGGGTCCGGCCGACGCGCCGGTGACGATCATCGTGTGGTCCGATTTCCAGTGCCCCCACTGCCGCCTCGCGCTGCCGATGCTCGACGGGGCCTTCGAGAAGTTTTCTCCGAAGGTGCGCCTCGTCCACAAATTCTATCCGCTCCACTCGCACACCACGGCCGAGCCCTCGGCGCGAGCGGCGATCGCCGCGCAAAATCAGGGGCATTACTGGGAAATGGAGCGCCTGCTCTTCGGCCACCAGGACGCCCAGCAGCCGAAGGATCTCGAGGACTACGCGAAGCAGCTCAAGCTCGACCTCGCGCGCTTCCGCGCCGACGAGACCTCCGAGACGACGACCAAGATCATCACCCGCGATCGCGCCGACGCCGACCGCTCGGGGCTCACCGGCACGCCGTTCATCCTCATCAACGGGCGCGAGTTCGATCTCTCGTTCTTCCACATCGAGAGCGATCTCGAGCCGTGGATCACCCTCGAGCTATCCCTCGCTGCGAAGGCTCCCGCGGTGGCCGCGAAGGCCGCGCAGTGAGCTAATGCGAGCCCGACCTCACATCGGGTTCGGGCCGGCGTAGAGCACGGTGTGCTGGTGGAGCTTGATCGACTGGCTCACGCTGTACTCGTAGTCGGTGAGCTTCACGACCGGGAGGCCGCCGTCGACGCGGATCACCAGCAGGTGCGAGCCGCGTCCCTCGTGCGTGACCGCGCCGATGAAGAGCCGCGTGTGCGCCTCGCTCTGGCTGAAGGGCTCCTGCGTGAGGTACACGACGCCCTTGAAGTTGGTGCGGATCACCCCCTCGTGGAGCATGCTCCGCAGCCCGCTCTCGTCGGTGTAGTGGATATAGACGCGGTGGTCGGAGAGGACAGCGTGGAGGATCTCGTTACCCGTCATGTCCGCCAGCGTACCCGGGTGAGAGCGCTCCTGTCCAGCCGCGTCGGCGGGCGCCGGCGGCGTGGGATAGACAATGACCGACAGCGCGGCGCGAGCGCCGGGGAGAGCGTGTGACGATCTACTTTTACGTGCCCCGCGACGAGTGGGGGTGGATGTCGAATTTCTCTCTGCATGGCGTCGAGCTCGACGGGGCGTGGTGGCCAACGGTGGAGCACTACTTCCAGGCCGCGAAGTTCGTCGGCACCGATCCAGCGCACGCCGCGGCGATCGGGCGAGCCGCGAAGGCGCGCGACGCCGCGCGGATGGGGCGCGATCGAGGCCACCCGATCCGGCCCGACTGGGAGGCCGTGAAAGAAGACGTGATGCGCCGGGCGGTGCGCTGCAAGCTGGAGACCCACCCAGCGCTCCTCGCGAAGATCCTGGCGACCGGCGACGAGGAGATCGTCGAGGCGTCGCCGATCGATTTCTACTGGGGCGCGGGGAAAGACGGCTCCGGGAAGAATCGCCTCGGCCAGATCCTCATGGAAACCCGGGCGGCGCTGCGGGCGGCGCCGCCCCTCGCCGCTCCTCCCGCGAAGGAGCGACGCAAGAAGCGCGGTTGAGAGAGTGCCAGTCGACGACTGGCCTCGTCAGATCGCTCTGGCCGATCGCGCGCGCTTGGCAGCCCGCCGGCGCCGCCAGAGCGCGGTCGCCGCCAGCATGGCGGCTGCCGAGGTGCCCAGATCGCCGCGCGGGTCGCCGTGGACGTCGCAGCCGCCGCTGGACGCGGGCTCGGGGCCTCCGCTCGCCGCCGTGCTCGCTCCAGTGCCGGTCGTGCTGCTGCCGCCCCCGGCGCCGCCGCCGCCGCTGCCGCCCATCCCGCCGTCGTTCGGGGGAGGGGGCGGGGGAGCATAGGTATCGAGGAACGTCGTGAAGACATCCATCCTGCGATAATTGGCCGGCTCGATGCAGCCCGAGGTCTCGGTGTACGAGTCGACGCCGAGGAGGGTCTCGACGCCGTCGATCTTCACCAGGGCCGGGCCGCCCGAGTCGCCGACGCAGCTCCGGTGCATGGCGTCGCCGACGATGACCGTGTCCTCCGGGCCAATCGACTGCACCACGGTCGTCGCCGCGTACTTCTTCACGTTGTATTTCCCGGGCGTCGTCTGGCCATAGCCCACGATCCGCGCCGGCGTGCCCACGAGCTCGGGCTTCAGCGTCGCCCGGTTGATCGGCAGCGGCGTCACGTCGACCGGCTGCGCCAGCACCACCACGCCGATGTCGGCGCGAAAGGGCGGAGCAGGGTCGTACGCGACGGGGATATGCACGCTCTTCACGGCGAGCAGCTTCGGTTTGAGCTTGGCGATGGTGGAGTACACCGTGGCGTCCGGCTGGGCGTAGATCCCGAACGTGTGGCCCGGGTGCGTTGCCGCGTCGACGCAATGCGCCGCCGTGACCAGCACCGTCGGAGAGATCAACGCGGCAGAGCAGGTGTCGAGCGTCGACTCGTCGGCGGGATACGACACCAGGAGCATCACCGCCGGATCGCCCGGGTCGGCCATGCCGCCGATGATCGGCGAGGCGGCCTCGTCCACGGGCTCGAACCCGGGATCCGGAGTGGGGCTGAAGCAGCCGGGGAGCATCAGGGGGAGTACCACGAGGAGCGCAGATCGGTTCACGGAGGTTGCCTTTCTCGAACGGACAGCGCTCTCACGGAGCAGCGACGGTGACGAAGCCGATGTGTGTCATCACGTCACTCCTCGGTAACGGGGTCACTTTACGTCGAGATCCCGCCCGAAAGCGAGCGCGTTTTGCGCGCCTGGAGCGCGAACGAGGTGCGCGAGGTCGCCTCGACCACCCCTCGGTTGACGCTCGCGCCGCGAGCGCGTAGCCCGGGCGCGTGGATCAGGAGTACCGCGCCGTTTGCCTGCGCTGCAACCGCCCCGAGGTGGCGTGCTGGTGCGCGCACGTCCCCGCGATCGCCACGCGCACGCGGGTGCTGATCCTCCAGCACCCGCGCGAGCGTTACGTGGCGATCGGGACCGGCCGGATGGCGGCGATGTGCCTCACCAGCGCCTCGCTCCACCTCGGCGTCGAGTTCGAGAACGACGCCGCGGTGCGCGCCGCGCTCGCCGATCCCGAGCGGCCCGCCGCGCTCCTCTGGCCCGGCGAGGGCGCGATCGACATCGCCGCCTCGCCGCCGACCGGGGCAATCACCCTCGTGGTCATCGACGGCACCTGGTCGACCGCGAAGAAGGTGGTGCGCAAGAACCCCTTCCTGGCCAGCCTCCCGCGCTATGCGTTCGCGCCCGCCGCGCCCAGCGCCTACCGGATCCGCCGCGAGCCGCGCGACGACTACGTCTCGACGATCGAGGCCATCGCGCACGTGCTCACCGTCCTCGAAGGCGACCACTTCCAGCCGATGCTGGCCCCGTTCACAGCGATGGTCGATGGCCAGCTCGACTGCCAATCTCGCCTCCGCGGCGCCCGGGTGAGGCACCGCCGCAACAAGGTCCATTTGCCGCGCACGCGCCTGGCTTCGGAGCTGGCCTCGGATCGCCTGGTGTGCGTGATGGGCGAGGCCAACGCCTGGCCTTACCACGAGGGCGAGTCGAGCCCGCCCGACGAGCTGGTGCAGTGGAGCGCGAAGCGCCTCGCCACCGGCGAGATGTTCTCCTCCGTCATCGCGCCGCGCCAGCGTCTCGCGCCGTCAACGACGTCGCACACGGCCCTCTCCGAGGAGCGGCTCCGCGCCGGCGAGACGCTCCAGAGCTTCCAGGCCCGCTGGCGCGCCTTCGTGCGCGAGGACGACATTGTCTGCGCCTGGGGCCACTACGCGCGTCGGCTCCTCCTCGACGACGGCGGCTACCTGCCCGAGGGCTACATCGATCTGCGGCGCGCCCTCGGCGACAACCTGCGAATGAAGGCCGGATCAATCGACGACGTGGGCGAGCGGATCGGCCTCGCGGTCTCTCCACCGCTGGGCGAGGGCCGCGGCGGAGAGCGCCTTTCGCGCGTGGTCGACGTGGCCAATCACCTCGCGGCGATCCAGCGGCGCTACGAAGAGGCCATGGCCGCCATGCGCGGTGAGGCGTCGAGCGTCGCCGCGCCGTGAAGCGCTTCGACGAAGCTCAAAGGCCATCCCACAGACACTGCCCGGTGCGAAGCGCCTCGATCGCGGTTGGAAGCGTGCCAAAGAGTGGGGACGGGAGATTGGATAGCTCGTACCAGCTCCAGCCCTCCACCTTCTCGGGCTCGCGCACCTCGGGCTCGCCGCTCGCCCACTCGGCGACGAACGCGATATCGACGTAGTGCCGGGGCGCGTACCGCGTGGTGTTGAGCACGCGCAGGAAGCGAACGGGGCCAATCTTCAGGCCGGTTTCTTCCAGCACCTCGCGCTCGGCCGCCGCGGCGAAGCTCTCCAGGTGCTCGAGGTGGCCGCCGGGAGAGGCGTATTCGCCTTCCCCGTGCGAGCCCTTGCGCTTGCCCAGCAGGAGCTTGCCCTCCTTCATCACCAGGACGCCAATGCCAACTCTGGGCTGGAGATCCGGCGCGGCCATGCGGCGAATCTTCGGCTCGCGGCGCGCGGGAAGTCAAGCTCGGCGTTCCGGTTGCATTGGCGCGATTCTTGGTGGACACGGCAGCGCCTTGCCAGCTAGCCTGAAGGAGCGGCGATTGCCTGTCCGGCTCTACCAGGAAGATCGAGGACCATGCGAGCACGAGAGAGAGCCACTGTCGGGCTCGTGGGCGACTTCAACGAATCGGTGCCTGCCCACCAGGCCATCCCGATCGCGCTGCGACGCTCGGCCGCCGCGCTCGGCGTCGAGATCGACTTCGAGTGGGTCCCCACCGAGGAAATCACCTCGTCGGCGCGAGTCTCCCGCTTCGACGGCCTGTGGTGCGTGCCCGCGAGCCCGTACCGGAGCATGAGCGGCGCGCTGCTCGCGATTCGCCACGCGCGGGAGAGTGGCACTCCATTCCTCGGCACGTGCGGCGGCTTTCAGCACGCGGTCATCGAGTACGCGCGGAGCGTGCTGGGCTGGGAAGATGCAGAGCACGCCGAGACGGCCCCCGGCGCGGCCCGCGCGGTGATTTCGCCGCTCGCATGCGGTCTGGTCGAGTCTTCGGGCCTGGTCCGCCTCTTCGCTGGATCGCGCCTCGCAGCGGCCTACGGCGTCGACGAGACCGAGGAGCTCTATCACTGTCGCTACGGGCTGAACCCGGAGTTTCGCGCAGCGCTCGCGGCCGGCCCGCTCCGCGTCGCTGCGGAAGACGAGGCGGGCGATGTCCGCGGCGTGGAGCTCGACGGACATCCCTTCTTCGTGGCCACGCTGTTCCAGCCCGAGCGCGCCGCTCTCCATGGCAGGCCCACTCCGCTGGTCGTCGCGTTCGCGCGCGCGCTCGCGACGAAGGCCGCGTCAGCCGAGCGTCGATTGCCGGTCAACCGATCCATGCCGGCGAGCACCGTCCTGCCCGTCCTCGCCTACTCGGATGTGCGCAAAGCGGTCGAGTGGCTGTGCCGCTCGTTCGGCTTCACGGAGCGCCTGCAGATTGGCGACCACCGCGCGCAGCTTTCAATCGGTGACGGGGCCATCGTCGTCGCGGCAAGGGGAGCAGATCAGGTGACGTCGGGACGCTCGACTCACGCGATCATGGTCCGGATCCTCGACGTGGACCGCCATTTCGAGCAGGCGCGCGGCAGCGGCGCGAAGATCGTCGCGCCGCCGGCCGACTACCCTTACGGAGAACGCCAGTACACCGCGGAAGATCTCGAAGGCCAGCTCTGGATATTCTCGCAGACCATCGCCGACGTCGATCCCGCGTCGTGGGGTGGCCTGCTCTAAACCCGCCTCAGCGCGGACCGCTTTTGCTGGACACTCCCCGCGCGCCAATCAGCTTTGCGAGCGGAATGACGGCGGCGCGATCGTTGGAGAACGCGACCGCTCTCGTCAGAGCGCCCTTGTTCACGATGCCGTGCAAGACGCCTCGGTGAAACTCCTTGACGTAGAACGCCATCGGCTCGAAGCAGACGGTGATCACCCGCTCCACGCCGAGGATTTTCACGATTTCCGCCGGTTGATCGAACGGCGCACAGGGCTCGCGATCGCTCAGGTTCGCGGCCGCCGAGGCCACGATTTGCGGGAGGAGCTTCGCCGCGGGGGCGTCGATCGTGGGCATCCAGAACGAATAGAGCACCTCGCGATCGTTGGAGGCCGGGCGGCCGGACCAATCGAAGCGGGTCTCTCGTTGGCTGATCGCCTTCCAGCTCCAGGTATCGCCAAGCATCTTCAGGCCGAACTTGCCGGCTTCCTCGGCGAGGGGCGCGGGGACGTTCGCGCCGGTATCGGTATCCGGCTCTGGAGCGATGATGGGCGCCGGCGTGGGCGCGAGCGGGGCCGGCGGTGGCGGGGCGGCGAGCGGCAGCGGGGGAGCGGGATCGCGCGTCGGCGACGGGGCGCCGCACCCGGAGACCGAGAGCGCGATCAGCGCCAGGTGCAGCAGACTGACGTGGTGGACAGGTAGACGCATGAAGGGCGTTCCGGCGGGAGAGAGCAGTGATATCCGGTTTTCGAGGATCAGGTCAACCAGAACGCTCGATCGCGAAAATCGAGGTGTTGCTGCGGCGACCGCATTCTCCTACGCTGCGCCGATGGTTCGAGTCCTCCTTGTCTGCGGCAGCCTCCAGCGGGCTTCAGCGAACCGGGCTGCGCTCGACGTCGCCCGTGCGGCGCTCTCCGCGCGCGGCGTCGACGTGAGCGCGTTCGAAGACCTCGCGGAAATTCCGCCGATGAATCCCGATCACGGCGACGATCCCGGCGCCGCAGTGCTCAGCTTTCGCGCCCAGCTCGACGCGGCCGACGCGGTGATTCTCGCCGCGCCCGAGTACGCCGGCGCGATTGCAGGGGTGGTGAAGAACGCACTCGACTGGATGGTCGGCCTCGCCGGGCTCTATGGAAAGCCCGTCGCGCTCGTCAGCGCGGGCACGAGCGGCGGAGTCTTCGCCCGGAGAGACTTGGTGCGGACGCTCACCTGGCAAGGAGCGAACGTCGTCGCGAGCCTCGGTATCCCCCAGTCCAGCGCGAAGTCGGCGACCGACGCCGACGGCTTCCGCCGGATCACGGATCCGACGACGATTCAGGAGATCGAAGCCATGGTGGCGTCGCTGGTCGCGTTTGCCGGCCAGAGGCCCTCCGAGCGATTGGCCGCCATTACCGCACTTGCGGTTGATGCGGGCGTCGATCCGACCCCGTTGAGTGACCACCTCGCCGCGCAGGACGAGCTCCCCTCGCGACGTGGGTAGCAAGCAGAAAACGTGAACGTTTTCAGATGAGTAGGACCGATAACCCATGTTCAAGAAGATCGATCACGTGGAGATTGTCACCGCCCATCTGGATCGAGCGGTCGAGTTCTACATTTGAAGCACTGAGACGCCGTGCCTTCACGCGATGGTCAAGAACTCCGGCGGCGCCAGGATCCCGCGGCGGCGGAGCTGCTCCGGGCCTTCGAGCTCGCAGAGGCGACGGAGGCGCGGCATCGTCAGAGCGGCTTTGACGAGCACCACCGGAGTGGGGGCGGACTCGACCGCGCTGGTCCAGAGCGGAGGCGTTTGTCCTGCCCGCGCCGCGAGCAACTCGGCGATCCCGGCCGCGACGCCGAGGCCCGTGGCGTCGAGGCCGACGGGTCGCGAGACCGAGGCCCACGCGAGGTTTTGACGGAGGCTGTCGGCGACCCATTGGCGAGCGACCAGCGCTTCGTAGGCGAGCAGCGCGCGTACGAGATCACGAAGGTCCATGCTCGGCCTCCCAGAGATCGCAGAATGCATAATAGGCCTTCAATTCGCGCCCGGGGACGAGGTGCTGCTCGACCTGCCGCCAGACCTCGTCCCGGTCGTTCGAGAGCTTGGTGAGAAGCAGACGAGCGTCCTCGATGTCGACGTCATCGCGCCAGGCGGACAGCTTCATGGCGAGGATTTGATGGGGAGCCGGGGCTCGCACCAGGAGCGCGGGCTCATCCAGGAGAACATCGCCGAGCGACAGCCCATGGACATATCCCTTGGCCGCGTCGTTCATCCAATCGTCGGGGAGGTCCAGCGCCCGCCCGACGCGCTGGACGGCGCTTCGGATGAGCGCGGGATCGGCGGCGCTGGAAATCAGGACATCGACGTCCTTCGTGGCCTCGCGAGCGCCGTACAGCAGCACCAGCGCGGCGCCGCCCACGACGACGATTTCGCAGCGGATGGCCGCCTCCTCGAGCTCGCAAGCGAGGGCCAGGAGGGCGCGTCGGATGTCGTCACGCGAGAGCATTCACCAACCGGGGCCGGCGAGGGATCGGATCGCGTCGGGCATCGTGGGGCCAGACTACCGCGCGGCGTCGGCGCGCGCACGGATGTCGCGGTCGCTGCGGATTTCGTAGACGCAGGGCACCCCGGGAACTGACGATGCGGGTGCGCGTGGAGCGGCACGATCAGACACCAGTCGCTCGATCTTCGAGGCGGCCATGGCCAGAACGACCATATTGACAGCTCGTTCGTTCGCCGGTTAGCCTGACTCGAGTGGAGGAAGGGAAAGCTTGGCCTGTTGATTGCGCGGTGGGTGCCACGATTATCGATTTCCGTGGTCATGGGTTTGCAGATGCCTAGCTATCTAATTTATCATCCTGCGCGGGAGTCACGTCTCTTCGGGGCTACCCGGGTCTACTTTGACAAAATCAAGGGCAACCAGGACCCATATGTCTGGTGTGATTCGTTCTTGCATTCGTACTGTCACATCACGGAGCTGTCGAAGCAAGAGCGTGGAGACATTAACTTTTGGGTTACAGGGGATCAATTCCCTGAGTTTGATGTTCTGTTGTGCGATCTCGTTTTTGTTGTCAGGGACACCTTCTTCTGGCAAAGCAACAATGAAATTGACGTCACTGACCCGATCGTCGATTCCCTGAATGCCTACCAAGATCACTACCAATGGGCAACACATTCGCACGCGCTCAAGCGGAGGAAGCGGCGAACGATAAAGGCCGATCCCGCGCGTAGCTTTCAGCCCCAAGCGAGCGACGGGACCTTGATTGATGTGCTTCCTCACCTGATAGGCGCAGGCATCTGTAAGAAGATGATCCGAAGTTCGCTCAAGAAAGGATTTGCCTCGAAGCCCATGAAGATCGATGAAAATATTTCGATGAGCCTTGAGCAGCTCTTGACATCCAGTGCGTCGGTAATGTTGCGCGGGGATTGTCTTCGGGCAATCCGAGATGACGACCCCGGCTTGGCCAGTCCGCCGCCCCGCACTAAGGATGATGCAGGGCTCGGTGTGCCGCAGAAGAACCATGCTCGGCGGACAAAAGGTTCAAATCGATGAGACCGATGGCGCTCTTTCTCAACGGCGTCTTCGAGGCGGTCCTGAAAGAAGTCCGATTGGTTCAGGACATCTTGCCCGAGCATATCATGTTCCTTCAGCCTCACAAGGGTGAGGCGATAGCGAAGCTCCGGGAAGACCCTCCCTCCGTCGACGATCCGATGCTCTTGCTCATGTCGCTGACAGATGACTTGCCGAATGTGTGCTACGTCGCCGAGATTGTCGGCTGGGACGACAAGCGGGCGATGGCCCCAAGGAAATGGCACATGATCAGCCGCTTGATCTGGATCCTGCAGCCAAAGGAAGGAGGTCTCTACAACGCCTCGCACGCGGAGGGTAAGGAGAGCGTAAATCTGCTCCATGTCAGGCGCCTTCGTAAGCTTGCGACTCGCGTGAGCGTCACCAAGCTCATGAATGTCGGCGATGGCCAGCCTCTGTCCGACGGACGGACGACTTCCGGCGGATGGATATATGTCAAAGCCCCGAGCCCGCGAGGGCTTCGGTAGGCACGACCGTCTCGCCAGCCGCAGCGAATGCGGCACCAGCCTCCTCCTAAGTTAATCTGCGCATGGCGTGAGCTTCTCGCGTATATCGACCCTCGGCCCCGCTCCCACTGGATCGGAGCGATGCGGATCGCGCTGGATTTCCGGTCCGTCCCGGCGCAGGATCCAATCCATGGGCAAGCCCGCGCTCGACCTCTCCCAGCTCACGGCCGACGAGAAATTCGAGATGATCGACGATCTCTGGAGAAGCCTCACGCCGGACGATCTGGCTCTGAGCACCGATCTCCGCGTCGAGCTCGATCGCCGCCTGGATCGCCTCGACGCCGAGGGCCCTGTGGGGGTCTCCTGGGAAGACGTCCGGGCCGAGATGCGCACCGGCAAGCATGCCGTGGGCACTATTATTGAGAGATAGTGAGTCTTTCCCGCTCGCTACCGCTTCGCCGGCGCCGCCGAAGCCGCCCCGCTCGCCCCCGGCGCCGGCCCATCCCCGCCACCAATCGCGGTGAAAATCACCGCGGTCACCAGCCCGGAAACCCAGAGCAGCGCGCCGACCACGAAGCAAGCCAGCACCAGCTTGTCGTCGCGCCACCGCACCCGCAGAGGAACGATGTCCCTCTCCGGCAGGATCACCCGCTTCATGTACGCATGAATCGGCAACCCACCCGGCCGCTGCGAGGCCCCCGGGATCGCCTGCGCTTGCATCAATCCCATGTTGGCGAAGCGCGCCATTCCCGCTCGCAGCTTGTCGCCGTTCCCCGGCACCGCGCTGCCGAGCGCGAGCGCCCGGATCCACGGGGCCCGCTCGAACGAGTTGGCCTGCGCGATCGTCGTCAAGACGACCGTCAGCTTCTCCATGAACGTCCGCACCTCGGCCAGGTGCTGGAATCCACGCATCCGCTGCTCGGGCACGTCGTCTGACGACAGCTTGGCCAGACAGAACGCCTCCAGTCGAGCGTTCAGGCCAATCAGCTCTTCCTTGATCCGGGGCTGGGCCTTGGAAGGCTCGGTGTCGAGAGGCAGCGTGAAGCCCCAGGGCTCCTCGTTCTTGCGGTCGGCGCCCCACTGGAACACCTCGGCGAAGCCCCAGAGGGTGTCGTACCGCGTGACGACCACGTAGACCGGGACGTCGGTGTACAGCGCCTCCGACACCTCGGCCAGATAGCGCCGCAGGTTGTTCGAATAGGCCTCCAGCGCCGGCTCGTCGAGATCGATGAACGCGGCCACGTTGATCACCAGCAAGATGCCGTCGATGTGCTCGCGCGGGCGGGATTTACGCAGCTCTTCGCCCAGGTTCTTCAGCAGATCCGGGTTGCGGCTCGGGCCGAGGACGGTGCTCTCGGGCTCGATGAACACCGCTTCTTGAGGGAGCCAGTAGGTGCACTGCTGCTGCGGGATCCCGATCTGCAAAGGGCCGTCGCCCTGCGTCCAGGTCAGGTTCATCGCGTGGAGCGCGGTCGATCGGCCCGAGCCGGGCTCGCCGATCACCAGATACCACGGGATCGCGTAGATCCCCTGTCCCGGGAAGGCGCGGCCCACGGCGGCGTGGACGCTGGCAATCTCGTAGTGGAAGACGCTGCTCATTTGAGGTACGCGAGGAGGGTCCCGGCGAGGACGGCGAAGCCCGCGACGAGAGTGAATATCGCCAGGCCGCGCCCGAACATCAGCGAGCGGAACCAGGGGTCTTTGGGCACGAACGGCGCGGGGCCTTGATCGGGGCGGCTCTGCTGGAGCGCGCCGCCCTTCCAGTCGCGATCGGCGTCGACGCCAAGCTGCTGACCGAGCTCCCGCCGCAGCAGGAAGAGCTGCTCGCGCGTGACGCCGGGCAGGCCGTAGCGACCGAGGAAGCCGAGGCCGAGCACCGTGACGTACGTCGCGAGCACGGTGCGCGGACCTTGCCGAACGCGATCGAGGCGCGTGAACACCTCGACGCCGGCGTTGTTCGTCATCCACCGCGTCGCTTGCAGCGGATGGCTGCTCCAGATCTGGCGAAGATCGGGCAGGCTCATCGCCCATTCGTCGAAGATCGCGGCGATCACGAACATCCCGTCGTCGGCGGATTGCACCGGGATCGCGGCCGCAGCCTTGGACGCCTTGAGCTCGTCCAGCATGAAATTCGCCTGCCGATGCACATGATCTGCCGGCGGCCTCTGCGGCGAGTGCCGGAGCACGCACATCCAGAGGAGCATCTCTTCGCCGAAGACGCCGATCGTCTGTTCCACGTTGCCGCCGAGCTTACGCGAAGGACGGCCGTCAGGTGAAGCCAGCGTCGACCGAGAGCGCATTCGCCCTTCGTTCGTGGGCGTTTCTGCGCGGGTCGACGCCGACGCGCGCCCCGCTTATGCTCCGCGGCCCGCCTCGGCGCGGGGCTACGCAGAGCCGGGACGGCGATCGTCGTCCTCGTCTTTTCACAGTCAGGAGGAGCGGCACCATGTCGGAGATCCAGAGCGTCATCGCCCGAGAAATCCTCGATTCGCGGGGCAACCCCACGGTCGAGGTCGAGGTCGCCACGGTGAGCGGCGTCGGGCGCGCGGCCGTACCGAGCGGCGCCTCGACCGGCGAGCACGAGGCCGTCGAGCTTCGCGACGGCGACAAGAAGCGCTTCCTCGGCAAGGGCGTGCTCCAGGCCGTGCGCAACGTGGAGAACACGCTCGGGCCTTCGATCGTCGGCATGGACGCGCTCGATCAGGCCGGCGTCGATCAGGTCCTCCGCGACGCCGACGGCACGCCCAACAAGTCGAAGCTCGGCGCCAACGCGGTGCTCGGCGTGTCGATGGCGGTCGCGCGCGCCGCGGCCGAGACGGTGGAGCTGCCGCTGTGGCGCTACCTCGGCGGCGCCTCCGCGCGCGTGCTCCCTACCCCGATGATGAACATCTTGAACGGCGGCGTCCACGCCGACAACGGCCTGGAAATCCAGGAGTTCATGATCATCCCGCACGCCTTCGAAAGCTTCGCCGAGGCCCTGCGCGCCGGCGTCGAGGTGTTCCACGCGCTCAAGGCCGTGCTCAAGAAAGATCGCCTCACCACCGCCGTCGGCGACGAGGGCGGCTTCGCTCCGCGCCTCGCCAACAACGAGTCGGCGATCCAGCACCTGCTCAACGCCATCGAGGCCGCGGGCTACATTCCCGGCGAGCAGATCGGCCTCGCGCTCGACTGCGCGCTCTCGGAGTTCTACGACAAGCAAACCGAGCGCTACACCTTCGACGGCCACCCGCGCACGCGCGAGGAGATGGTCGACAAGTACGCTTACCTCTGCGGAAAATACCCGATCATGTCGATCGAGGACGGCTGCTCCGAGAACGACGCGGAGGGCTGGAAGATGCTCACCGAGCGCCTCGGCAAGAAGGTCCAGCTCGTCGGCGACGATCTCTTCGTGACCAGCCCCGAGCGCCTGCAGAAGGGCATGGACGAGGGCGTCGCCAACGCGATCCTGATCAAGCTCAACCAGATCGGCACCGTGACCGAGACGCTCGATTGCATCCGCCAGGCCGGCGAGGGCGGCTACCGATCGATCATCTCGCACCGCTCCGGCGAGACGGAAGACACCTTCATCGCCGACCTCGCGGTGGCGACGAACGCCGGGCAGATCAAGACCGGATCGGCGTCGCGATCCGACCGCGTGGCGAAGTACAACCAGCTCCTGCGCATCGCCTACGCGCTCGGCGACGGCGCGGTGTTCGCCGGCGGAAACCCCTACAAACGTAGGGGATAGTCGAAGTCCAGCACCGCTCGCGTACGCGCAGGAAACAAGCGCACGCGAGCGGTTCAAAACGTTATTCGGAGCTACCAGCGATCGCCGCCGCCGCCTCCTCCGCCGCCACCACCGCGTCCGCCGCCACCGCGTCCGCCGCCGCCGCGACGGCCGCCACCGCCACCGCCACGAGGCGCTCCACCACCACCGCCGCCGCCGCCGCGAAAGCCTCCTCCGCCGCCCCCTCCGCCGCCGGGCGTGCGCTCGCGCGCCTCGTTCACGGTGAGCGCGCGTCCGTCGACATCCTGGCCGTGAAGCTGCTCGATCGCGGCCTGCGCCTCCTGGTCAGTCCCCACCTCGACGAAGCCGAAGCCGCGAGACTGGCCTGTCATTCTATCGGTCATCAGCTGGACGCTGATCGGCTCGACCCCCGCCCTCTGGAACGCACCTCGAACGCTGTCCTCCGTCGAATGGAAGGCCAGATTCCCCACATACAGTCGCTTGGGCATCTCAGACTCACCGTGCACGATCCGCGCTGCTACTCCCCGTGAGCCACCCTGGACCGTGCATCGGGTTGCTTCGAGGTCACCAAGGGGAGGGCCCTTGGGTGCACCGAAACCCAGGCGAGCGCGCGGTCAGTCAAACCTGGCGAGGCCGGCGCGGGGCGGGCCTGGTCCGTGCTCGATGACGAGCGAAGCCTGGAGCCGAAGGTCGAGGCTACCGACGAAGTTTCCGCTGCGCAAGGCTCCAGGCAGGCCCCCCGGTTCGTGCGTTCGAGGCGATCGCGATCCCGTCAGGGCAGCTTTTTCGAGGCGGGCTTGCCCACGCCGAGGGTACGCGCCGGGCGCCCGACCGCGCCCGGCGCGCTCACTGGCACTTCACCAGCGGAGCGAGCGGCATGAAGTCCCACTGCGTCAGGTTGAACGAGTCGAACTGGGTGAGGTTGGTGTTGAGCGCCGACTCGATCTCGACCAGCGTTTGACCGAGCTTGTTCGCCACGGTCCCGCCCGGGGCAGCCACGCACACGAACTTGCTCGCGCAGCAGATATCGATATCTTCGCAGGCCGGGGCCGCCTGGGCGATGGGCTCCAGCACCTTGTCGCCGTACAGGACCGCTCCGCCCACCATCACCAGGCGCACGTCGGCCGGCTTGGCCGCCAGGAGGGCGTCGTACGGCTGGTTGATGTCGCCGCCGATGATCATCAGATCGGCCTTCTTGCCCACGGCGATCGATCCAAGGACCGTGTCGAGGCCGAGGGCCTTTGCGGCGTTGATCGTCACCATTTTCACCAGGTCTTGCGTCGTTATCTTGTTGCCCCAGGCGGTGTTGTCGACCTTGTCGGCGAAGCGCAGCTCGTCGAGCAAGTTCTGGCTGCCGCCGATGGACCAGTCGGGCCCGAGCGCGACGTTGATTCCCTTGCTCATCGCCAGAGGGATGTTGGCCGTGGCTGTGAGCACCGTCCCCCCGCCGTAGAGGAAGACGTTGGATTGAGGCGACCAGACCAGGCTCATCCCCGACGCGGCCATCTGGGTGAGCTCTGCATCGCCGAGCGCCGCGCCGTGGATGATGGTGGTCTTGGGGTTGAGCAGGCAGCCGTCGGTCGTGCTGATGGTGTTGAGCGTCGCGAACTCTTTCAGCGCCGTGGCGTCGATGCCCTCGGCGATGTGGATGACGTAGGCGTCGGTCTTTCCCGAGCTCTGGTTGACGCACACCGCGTCTGCGGCCGAGGTCGACGGGAAGAGCGTGGCGGTCTGGATCTTGTCGGTGGGGAGCCCGTTCGGGGTCTGATCGATGGTCCGCGAGAGCGAGGCGTAGCAGCCCTTGTTGCCCGGCGTGGCCGAGGTGAGGATTGACGTCGTCCCGGCGATGAGGCCCTTGAGCTCACCGTACTTGTCGAGCTCGCAGCCGAGGTCCGAGGAGTAGACGACGCCGCCCACGGTCTCGTCGATCTCGCTGTTCAACCACTGCTTGGCGTCGACCATCGCCTTGTACCGCGGGCTCGCGCCCCACTGGTTGTGGTTGGTGTACGACTGCGTCGGCGCCCAGTCGTCCTCGTTGAAGATGTCGAAGAGGATGTGATTGTGGGTGTCGATGAGCCCCGGGAAGATGATCCCCTGGGTGTCGACGACCGAGGCGGTGGCCGCGCCGGGCGACGCCGAGCACGAGGGCCCCACGCAGGTGATGGTGTCGCCGACGACCAGCACCTCGCCCACGAACGAGGTGTCCGGCGTCACCACGGTGCCTTTGAGAAGGACCTTGTCGGCGTCGCCCTTCTTGATGAGCACAGCAGGGTTGACGGGGTCGCAGGGCCCCATGCCGCCGGAGCCGCCCGAGCCGCTCGACCCCGTCGTGGCGCCCGACGTCGAGGACGCGCTCGAGCTCGCCGAGGAGGACGCGGTGGTGCCACCGGTCGTGGCGGTCGTGGCGGTCGCGGTGGAGGCTCCGGTCGTCGCGCCGCCCTGTCCGCCGATGCCACCCTGTCCGCCGACGCCGCCCGCGCCGCCGACATCGCTGGACGACGATGTTGACGATGTGGTCGCGAACGGGTTGGGCTTGGGCGTGGCGTCTTGCCCGCACCCCGCGAGCAGAAATGCGCTGGAAGGGACGATCAGCCACCAACGTGATCCGAGGGCCATTGTTCGACTATATCCGGATCGCGTCCCGTCACCACGGCGAATGTGGCGCGAGCACCGCGATTGGCCCGCGGAGCGCGGCGCCGCTGAAGCTCGGATCGAGCGCGAGGCCCACGCCGGCGCCGCTTCGCGTCATGCGGATCGAGAGCACTCCTGCGCTGGTCGCGGCGAGGGCGCGGCGAGGGCCGAGCGCGGAGAGATCGTGCGAGAAGAAGCGCCTCTCTTCGCGCACCGTGCCAGGCAGCGCGAGCGTGGCAGTGCTCTTCACGGCGCCGTCCGCCGCGAGCTCCACGGCCATCACCCGGCTGTCGCCGGAGAGGAGCAGAAGCGCCACCTGGCCTCCATCGAACGCGAGAACGTGCTCGACGCGCAGCTCCGACGCCCCGAGCGGCACCAGGGCCGCCGGCGAGGCCGAGGGACCGCTCACGAGGCGCACCGCGAGATCGCTCCCGACGACATCGAAGAGCGCCGCGCCGCCGAGCGCCGGCGCGGAGATCGCGCGCGCCGTCGGCGGATCCCCGGCCGGGGCGACCCCGAGCGACGAGGTCGTGAGATCGGCCACGTGATGCGGGCTCACGTCCGAAGCGTGGAGCAAGAGCGGGCCCGCTTCGCTGTACGAGAGCGCATGAACGGTGAACCCCTGGCCGGCGCCTTCGGTGATCCACGCCGAGGCCGGGCAAGGCGCGCTGACGCTCGAGGTGGTGTGTTGATCGTCGAACAGCACCTTCCACCGCTCACCGTAGCTCTGCTCGAAGATCACGAGGCCGAGCGGCGCCGCGAGGAGGCGGGCCTCACCGTCGATCCAGGCCCGGTGAACGCGGGGCTCGAGGTGAATTCCACTCGGCCCGGGGAGCGCTGGATAGCTGGTGATCTCGCCCGACTGAGACTCGTTGTCGAGCTCGAAGACCGCGGCCTCCGAGGTCCACGGATCGAAGACCAGATCGACCTCGCCGCCGAGGTGCGACGTCGGCGCGAGCTGCTTCACCGTGCCTGTCCGGCCGTCGACGACCGCCAGATCACCCTGGCTGGTCCAGGTCATCACCTCGGGCCACGCCGCGAGGTGCGGCGCCTCGCGTGAGGCCGGGGAGGGCAGCGTGGTCGCGACGGCGCCGCGCGGCGCGACCGGGAAATCGAGCCGATCCGCGCCGGGAGGCGGGCTATCCGGCGCGGCTTCGCAGCCGAGGGTGGAGGTGGAGGTGGAGAGGACGAGGGCGGCGAAAAGACCGAGAGCGTTCTTCATGAACGCCTATCGACGCGGGCTCGCCGGAAGTTGCGTGGCGGGGGATCTTTTTCTGGATCGCGGCTCGCGCGCGCTCAGGCGGTCTTCGGGCCGCGCACCGTGAGCACGGGGATCGGCGAGGTGCGGAGCACGCTCTCGGCGACGCTGCCGAGCAGGGCCCGCCCGACGGCGCCCCGGCCGTGGGTGCCGACGAGGATCAGGTCGGCGCCGAGCTCCTTGGCCTGCGCGACGATCTCTTCGCCGGCCTCGCCGACGCGGAGCACGCCGTGGATCTCGATCTTGCGCGAGGCCAGCGGCGCGAGCGCCGCGTCGAGGTGCTTTTGCGCGTCTTCAGCCTTGTTCGAGGCCGAGCTCGCGCTGGGGAGGTACTCGCCGTCGAGCGCCATGAGCACCGCGAGCGAGTACACGTGGAGCACGGTGAGGCGCGCGCCGAGCTTCTCGGCGAGGTCGACCGCGTACTCGAGGGCGTAGTCGGAGATCGGATTGAAGTCCAGAGCAACGAGGATGTGACGGATGGCGTTCATGGCGCGGCTGACGGTAGCACGCAGGCGCCGCGCGCGCGCGGCAGGCGATCACGAGTGCGGAGGCGCGGGAGGTGCGCGCAGCGGCGCAATGGGTGCGCGCGTCGGCGGTGCGGGAACCAGGGCCGATCCGGGCGCGGGAACGGGAGCGGGAGCGGAAGCGGGAGCGGAAGCGGAGGCGGGCGGAGGCGGGACAACCGGCGGCGCGGCCGACGCCGAGGGGACCGCCGAGGCTCCCGGAGCGGGCTTTTTCTCGGTGCTCTTGAAGAGAGCCATGGTGGTGCGCCGGGTGATGAGGACGAGCTTGCCTGTCTGAACAGCCTTGTTGTGCTGATCGAGGTCCGCGCCCTTGATCTCGCTCTCGTCGAGGAACACGTAGTCGACGGCGCCGTGACCCGGATAGAAGACCGCGTCCTTGCGGTTGGAGACGTGACAGCCGAGCTTGTTCGTGGTCCCGACGCTGGCGCCTGCGGGGATGAGCGCCACGGTCGCGTCGATCCACGCGTACGTCTCCTTCTCGGCCGGCGTGAGGCCGCGCGCGACGCGCGAGAACCCGCCGCGGAAGGCCTGATTCTCCAGGTACCCGCCGAACTTCCACGACACGAGGACGCTGGACGCCAGCGCGGCGCCGAGGAGCGCCGTCCCGAGCCTCCGCCCGTCGAGGCCGAGCTGGGCTGGGAGCGAGCCGCCCTCGATCTGGCGAAGGGCGATTGGCGTCAGCGCGAAGGCGAAGGGGATCAGCGTGGCCGAGTACTGGAACGCAGGCGAGAACACCGCAGTTCGCGTGGCCAGGAGGGTGAAGAGCAGGCCATAGCCGAGCATGATCCGCGACGTCCTGGCCAGGAACGGCAGGAAGCACAGCGGCACGAAGAGCGTCAGCAGATAGACAATCTTCGCCTCGGCCATCATCGTCTTGATCACGAAGAGCGGGTTGGTCACCACCGAGACGACGATGCCGGCGACCCCGTTCTTGTTGGGGATCAAGTCCTCGTAATAGTAGGCAAACGAGAGCGAGTCCTTGCCCGACATGAAGATGTCGGCCGAGGTCATGAAGAACTTCTTGACGATGACGAAGTAGAGCAGGCTGACGGCGATCGTGGTCCAGCCCAGCCGCGCCGCGCCGGGCTTGCGCGAGAGGATGGCGTAGAGGCTGATGAAGCAGAGGATCAGCGCCACGTCTTCCCGGCAGAGCAGCGCCGGGATCAGCACCAGGTAATAGGCGCGGCGCGAGCCCTTCTCCAGGAAGTAGATCAGCCAGAGGAGGATCGACGACAGGAGCGAGAGCGAGTGGAACTCGTACATGTTCGCCCCGTGCAGCGCGGGATAGAGGGCGTACATGGCCGCGAGGACCACGGCGGGAGCGCGGCGTCCGAGCTTGTCGTACCCGATGAGGTACACCGGGACGACGCCCGCGCCGAGCCACACCGCCTGGAGCACGAGGAGCATCTCGGCCCGCGGGTAGAGCAGGTAGAGCGGCGAGAGCAGGACCAGGATCGGATCGAAGTGCGCCGACCCGTGATACCCCGCCTTGATCAGCGAGCAGCCGAGCGGGCGGCCGTGGATCGACTGATAGAAGATGTTGTCGTAGTAGCCGAGGTCGATGGTCCGCGTGTTGAGCGCGTGGTGGTTCACGATCGACAGCCGCGAGAAGAAGATGCCGTAGGTCGCCCAGATCGCGGCGACGGCGAGCGCCGCGAGGACGCGGTGCGTGCGCTGCCGCGCGGCGGACGGGCCGAGCTCGAGCTCTTCGCGGGCGGGTCTGGCCCAGGCGTAGGCGCCCGCGCCGATCGCCGCGGCGAAGAGCACGATGTAGAAGAACGTCTCTTTCGGGCTGTCGGACTCGATCTTCGCGAGCGTGAGCATCGGGAGGATCGGCAGCGCGATCAGCGGGAAGAGGCGGCGCTTGAGGTCGGCCCCGACCTCGGTGACGCGCCACTGCCCCGTGCGACGACGGACCACGACGTTGACGACGAAGTGCACCAGGGCGATCGCCGCGAGCGATCCGACCACCGTGAAGACAATCCGCAGGTTGTCCGCGAGCGGCAGCTTGTTGGTGTCGACCGTGGGGATCTGCGTGAGGTGCTGGAACCCCCAGATCGTCGCGCCGAGCCCGATCGCCTGGAGAGCGGGCCAGATCAGCCAGTACAGCCCCGCGAACGCGAGCCGGGAAACGAAGTCGTCGAGCGAAGACGCGACGTCCGAGAGCTTGGTCCGGACTCGTGAGGACACGGGGCGCCGTTCTTCGGTTACTTTGCGGCGCCTGTCAAGCGCGACCGGTGCGCGAAGCGCAGGCGCAGCGCTTCGTCGGAGAGGTCGGCAGCGATGCTGAGCGCGCGGGCTCGCGCCGCTTCGCCCTCGGCCCCGCCGACGATGCGCGCGAGCATCGAGAGGGCCATGGCGCGGAGGCGGAGGTGTCCGCCGTCGCCGGCGTGACGGCACGCCTCGCGGGCGAACGCCGCGCCCTCGTCGCGATGGCCTTGTTTCCAGCGCGCGTACGCGAGCCCGTTGGCCCGGCGGCAGCGCGCGAAGCTCGGCGACGAATCGACGGCGATGGTGCGGTAAAGCGCCTCGGCCGCGGCGGGATCGGGCGGCGCGCCGTCACGGCCTTTGTTGCGCTCGTAGGCGAGCTGATCGATCCACCGCGCGTGGAGGCAGGCCCGATCGTGCGCGGGCATCTCGAGCGCGAGCAGCGCCTCGGCCTCGGCGAGCAGCGCGGGGACCAGCGCGGGATCCTCGCGGCTGGCGACGAAGGCCTCGGCGAGGAGGAGCTCGACGCGAGCTTCGGGCGGCGCCTGGGCCCGCACGGCGCGGGCGCGGCGGAGGTGGGTCGTCGCGGAGCCAGGATCGGCGAGGCGGAGCGCGCACGAGGCGTGAGCGATGGCGAGCCACACCCGCGCGGACGGCGCCTCGCTCACCGGGGGTCGATCCCAGAGGCGCACGAGATCCTGACAGAGCGGCACGGGAAGATCGGTGAACCGCGAGTGATACGCGCCCATCCAGCGCGCGCGGGCGTCGACCGCCTCGGGCAGGCCGAACGCCGCGAGCGCGCGCGCCCCCCACGCCCCGCCGTCCTGATGACCGCGCCCGCGCAGCCGCCGCAGCGCCCGCTCCACCGAGTCCGCGTCGTCGGCGTAGCCGCGCAAGGCCGAGAGCCGCGCCGCGACGGCCGCGAGCGATCCGTGGGTCTCGACGAGCCACGCGAGATGATCGCCCCACGAAAAGCCGGGTGGCGAGGCGTGTCCGGGATCGTGTCCGGGCGCGGCGGAGGTCACGTGAGTAGCTTTCGGCCAGGAGGACGGAGAACGACAATGAAAAACGAAGCAGCCAGTTACTTTCTCGTCATCGACCTTGAGGCCACCTGCGACGAGGAGAAGCGGATCCGCGATCGGCACATGGAGATCATCGAGATCGGATCGGTCCTCGTCGACGCCGAGACGCTCTTGCCCGTGGCCGAGCACCAGACCTTCGTGAAGCCCGTGCGGCACCCGGTGCTGACCGACTTCTGCACGAAGCTCACGACGATAACCCAGGCCGATGTGGCGAACGCGCCGGGATTTCCCGAGGCGTTAGCCTCGCTCACCCGGTTCATCGACGGTCGCGACGTGCTCTTCTGCTCGTGGGGCGACTACGATCGTCGGCAGTTCGAGCAGGACGCGAAGTTTCACAAGGTGAGCCTCCCGTTCGGCGAAAAGCACCTCAACGTGAAGAAGCAGTTCTCCACGGCGCTCGGCGAGGAGACCCGCTACGGCATGGCCGGGGCGCTCCGGCGCGTCGGCCTCGAGCTTCAAGGCACCCACCACCGCGGGATCGACGACGCCCGCAACATCGCCCGGCTGCTGCCCTGGGTGCTCGGTCGAGAGCACGTGGAGCCGCTGGCCGAGCCGCCCGACCACACGATCGGACTGCGGCGTTGAGCAAGCCTGAAGGGCGTTTTCTGGCGGGGGAAGCGCTTTTTTTCATCACGTCTTCAGGGTGACCTTCTCGGCCGGCGGGGGCGCGAGCTGGAAGCTGATGAACCCGATCCCGATGTTCACCAGGTAGATCACCGCGAAGACCAGGAGGCCGAACGTGACGCCTTGCGCGGGGGTGAACGCCAGCAGCGGGAAGACCAGCGAGAAGAAGAGCTCGCGCACGCCGACGCCCGAGACCGAGATCGGGAGCAGGC
>JBDTXR010000038.1:0-34964 GCA_040006075.1 Byssovorax sp.
GCTTCAGGTTGTACGCGATGACCTTCTGGAGATCGCGCTCATCCTCGACGATCAGTACATGGCTCGGCATGGGCGCCCCTTCTAGCAGGGGTTTGTGTCGCGAGGATGGCAGTCCCGAGTCGCGCCCCGCGCCGGGAGGGCGGGCCGGCGTGCGAGATGGGACATCTGCGCCTGAACACCACGTTGTAATTGCAAAATTCGGCCTGTTCGCCTAAGCAGCGCGACATGGCACTCGAACGCACCCTTTCGATTATCAAGCCCGACGCGGTGGAGAAGCACCATGCCGGCGCGATCCTCGCGCTCCTCGAGAAGGAGGGCTTCGTCGTCAAGGCGATGAAGCGCGTCCACCTCACGCGCGCCGAGGCCGAGGGCTTCTACGCGGAGCACAAGGCCCGCGGCTTCTTCGGCGAGCTCGTCGACTTCATGTCGCGGAGCCCGATCATCATCCTGGCGCTCGAGCGCGAGGACGCCGTCGCCAAGTACCGCGAGGTGATCGGCGCGACCGATCCGGCCAAGGCCGCCGCGGGCACGGTGCGCAAGCTCTACGGCGCGAGCGTCGGCGAGAACGCGGCGCACGGCTCCGACAAGACCGAGACGGCGGCGCGCGAGATCGGCTACTTCTTCGCCGGATACGAAGTCTCGCCCACCGCTTGAGCCTCCCCGAAACCCTCGCGGCGGCCCGCGGCGCGGTCCGGGACGGCGTGTCGGCCGTCGAGAACCTCGATCAGCTCCTCGGCTCGCGCCGGGTCGGGCCTCGCCAGCTCCCGCACGCCATCCTCGGCGTGCAGGAGGGGTGCGTGGTCCTGCTCGGCGCGCTGGTGAAGCTCGAGGCGCAGATGGCGCTGCACCTCGTCGGCGACGACGACGGCATCGCCTCGGTGGCCTCGATCCTCGCCCACGCGTCGGGCCTGGTGAGCGAGCTGGCCGGGACGCTGAAGGGCCGAGAAAAAGCGGCGATCGACGCGCGCGAGCGCCTGCGGCTCGAGGCCATCGTCCACCGGATCGCCGTCGAGCTCGACACCGTGATGCGCCTGACCGATCTGCTCAGCGCCTCGGTCACCTCGCGGAGCACCGTGATCGATCTCGGCGACGTGCTGGCCGAGCGCCGGCCGCCCTCGCGGACGCTGACGCCGGTGCTGGCGATGGTCGAGCTCCGCGCGCCGGCCCTGGTCGGCGACGCGCGCATCGTGCTCGAGCTGCTGGAGTTCGCGGTCGCCACCGTGGTGCGCGCCGGGGTCGAAGCCCCGAGGATCGTGGCCGATCGCGGGCCCGACGAGCTCCTGGTGATCACCATCGCGGTCTCGCCGGGGCGCGCCGCGCCGGCGAAGGGCGACATCAACCCCAAGACCACGCGGATCCTCGACGTCTCGCTCCGGCCCGAGCTGCCCTGCCAGAGCGCCGTGGTGCGCGCGGCGGCGCGGCGCGCCGGCATCAGGTACGAGGTGGCCGCAGACGGTCGCTCGGTGACGATTTCGCTCTGATTCAACAGGCTCCCGGCCTCCTGATCGCGTCCGGCGGGCGTGGTATACGCGGGCCCATGCTGACCCCCGACGCCTCCCGCCTGCTCGTCGAGGCCGCGTTTCGCGACCGCGCTCTGCTCCGCGACGCCGCCCACGAGGCCGCTGTCCTCGCCACCGTCGAGGCGCTCGACAAGGGCCGCCTCCGCGTCGCTTCGCCGCCGTCGTCGATCGAGGGCGAGGGCGGCGAGTGGGAGGTCCACGCCTGGGTGAAGGAGGCGATCCTGCTCTATTTCGCGCTCCAGGCGATGGAGAAGATCGAGGTCGGACCCTTCGAGTTCCACGACAAGATCCCGCTCAAGAAGGGCCTCGACGCCGCCGGCGTGCGCGTGGTCCCGCCGGGCGTGGTCCGCTACGGGGCGTTCCTCGAGCCCGGCGCGATCGTGATGCCGGGCTACGTCAACATCGGCGCCCGCGTCGGCGCGCGGACCATGGTCGACACCTGGGCCACGGTCGGGAGCTGCGCGCAGGTCGGGAGCGACTGCCACCTCTCGGGCGGCGTCGGCCTCGGCGGCGTGCTCGAGCCGCCGGCGGCGCGTCCGGTGATCATCGAGGACGGCGTCTTCGTCGGATCGAGGGCGATCGTCGTGGAAGGCGTGCTCGTCGAGCGCGAGTCGGTGATCGGCGCGGGCGTGGTGTTGACGGCGTCCACGGTGATCATCGACGTCACCGGGCCGGCCCCGGTCGAGTCGCGCGGGCGCGTCCCGGCGCGGAGCGTGGTCATCCCCGGCACGCGGATGAAGCGGTTCCCCGCGGGCGAGTTCGGCGTCCCCTGCGCGCTGATCATCGGCCAGCGCAGCGCCTCCACCGATCGCAAGGTCTCGCTCAACGCCGCCCTCCGCGACTTCGGGGTGCCGGTGTGAGCTCCGATCATGACCACGACCGCGACCGCCTCGCGGGGAAGCTGCTCTGGCTCTGCCAGATCCTGTCGCCCATCGGCGAGGAGCGGGCGCTGTGCGACGCGGTGCAGGCTCGCCTCGCGGAGCTGCCGCTCGCGGCGCCGATCCGCCGCTACGGCGACTCGATCGTCGTGCCGGTGACGCGGGCGACCGGCGGGCCGAAGATCGCGCTCGCGGGGCACCTCGACGTGGTGCGCACGTCGCACGATGGATCGCCGCGGATCGAAGGCGACCGGCTCTACGGGCCCGGCGCGTCCGACATGAAGAGCGGCCTCGCGCTGATGATCGATCTCGTGGAGAACGATCGCGCCGCGGTGGAGGGGATCGATCTCACGCTGGTGTTCTACGCGCGCGAAGAGGGGCCGTACCTCGAGAACGAGCTCGGCCCGGTGCTCGATCAGGATCCCGAGCTCGGCTCCGTCGATCTCGCGGTGTGCCTCGAGCCCAGCGACAACAAGCTCAGCCTCGGGGCCTCGGGATCGATCCACGCCGAGCTGCATTTCGAGGGGCGCACCGCGCACAGCGCGCGGCCGTGGCAGGGCGAGAACGCCATCCACAAGGCCGGCCCGCTGCTCAGCGATCTCGCCGCGCTCGCGCCGCGCGAGGCGGTGATCGACGGCCTGCTCTACCGGAGCGTGACCTCGGCGACGCTCGCCAGAGGCGGGCGCGGGCGCAACATCGTGCCCGACTCCTTCGAGGTGAACCTCAACCACCGCTTCTCGCCCGATCAGTCGATCGAGGACGCCCAGCGCTGGATCGAGGCCCTGGTCGCCGGCCGCGCGCGGATCGTGTGGACCGATCTCAGCCCCTCGGCGAGGCCCTTCGCGACCCACCCGCTCGTCGCCGCGCTGCGCGAGGCCGGCGTCGTGGCGGTCGAGCCCAAGCAGGCCTGGACCGACGTGGCCCGCTTCGCCGCGCGCGGAACCCCGGCCGTGAACTTCGGCCCCGGCGAGAACGCGCAGGCTCACCAGCGCAACGAGTGGACCTCGCTCGACAAGCTCGCGCAGGGCCGCGAGATCTTGATCCGCTGGCTCGCCGCGGTGGGTCGTCGCTGAATGGTTGCTGCTCCAACCGAATCGTTGGACCAGCAACCATCTCAGGGCGCCTCGGCGGGCTCGGCGCCCCCTTCGGCTTCGGGGAGCGCGAACGAGAAGGTGCTGCCCTGGCCCGGCTCGCTCTCGGCCCAGACGCGGCCGCCCTGGGCCTCGACGGTGCCTCGGGCGACGAAGAGCGAGAGGCCCGCGCCCTGGCCGACGCGGGTGCGGGTGCTCTTCGGCAGCGTGAAGAGCTGCTCGCGCTGCTCGGGGGTGAGGCCCGGGCCGGTGTCCTGGACCGAGAGCCACACCTCGCCCTCGACCAGGCGAGCGCGCACGGTGATCGCACCGTTCTTCGGCGTGAACTTCACCGCGTTGGCGATGAGGTTGATCAGCACCCGGGCGATGCGGTCGCGATCGCCGAACGCCGGGGGCACGTCGGGCTCGACCTCGCCGTTCAGGCGCAGGTGCTTCACCTCGGCGTGCGCGCGCATCACCGCGACGGCGTGCGCCACGAGCGGCGCGACGTCGACGGCCGCCATCGCGATCGAGAGCCTCCCTGCCTCGAGGCGGCCGGCGTCGCTCATGTCCTGCGCGAGGTTGCTCAGCTCCTCCGCCGCGCGCGAGAGGGCCTCGATCAGGCGGCGATTGGGCGGATCCCACGCGGGCCCAGCGCCCTCGATCCGCGCCCCGGAGTCCGCCGGCGGTCGCCCGGCGCTCGGCTGCGCGAGCATCCGCGTGCTCATGAGGATCACGCTGAGCGGGTTGCGGAGATCGTGCGAGAGGATCTCGAGCAGCTCGCCCTGCGCGCGCGCGGCCTCCTCGGCGCGCTCGCGCAGACCGGCGCAGACGCGGGTGAGGCGGCGCTGCTCTCGCTCGAGCGCGGTCCGGCTCCGCGCGGGGGCGCGCTCCTTCCCCTCGACGGCGCGCGACGTGATCCGGGAAGCCCGGCGGACGGCCGTGGGACGCTTCGCGCTGGGCGACGTCATCGTCGATGTTCTCCTCGACTGCGATTCTCGGCGTGGGCCGCGCTCGGCTGAGCAGTCGGGGAGAACCTTATCGTGCTCCAGCGCGCGCCGTCCCGCCCCGCGACGATCGCCTCGATGCCGCCGGCGTCGGGGCGCCCGCCGATCCGAAGCGCGGGCCGCGGCCCGGTTGTGGCAGCGAGCCGCCTCGTGCAAGACGTCCCCATGCGCGCTCTCGGCCTCGCGGTGCTCTCGGTCTCGCTCCTCGCCTGCGTCACGCCCGAGGCCGCGATCACCACCTGCGGCGAGGTTCGGCTCGATCGCCCGCTGCTGGTGCTCGAGCAAGATCCCCTGACCGGGAGCGGGCTCGGGCTCATCGATGAAGGCGGCTGCTTCCTCGAGGTCCCCGACGCGAGCCTCAGCAGCAACGGCATCCTCGCGACCGCGGGCGAGCGGGTGTTCTTCGTCGATCAGACCCGGGGCGTGCTCGATCCGATCAACACCAAAACGCTTGGTCTCTCGGGCGATCCGGTCGCCGCGTTCGCGCCGGGGAAGGATCCGACCGAGCCCAACCCGCACGGCGTCGACGTCGACGTCGACGGCAACCTGTGGATCGCCCGCTACGGGATGGGCTCGCTCGCGGTGGTCTCGCCGGCCGGCAAGATCCTCGCGACCGTGGATCTCTCGGACCTCGATCCCGACGGGCTGCCCGACATGGAAGCGGTGCACATCGAGGGCGATCGCGTCTTCGTGGCCATCGAGCGGCTCGACTTCAACGCCGATGGCAATGGGCTGGTTTTGCCGCGTGGACCGGGGACGATCGTCGCGATCGATCGGGTCACGCGCGCCCGCACCGGGACCTTCTCGCTCGCGGGGCGCAACCCGTTCGGGCGCTTCACGCCGATGGACGCGGCGGGCACGCGCTACGCGATCGCCACGGCGGGGCGCAGCTTCTTCACCGACGCGGAGGATGGGATCGACGTGGTCGACTTCGCGCAGGGCACGGCGACGCAGCTCATCGGTGAGGTCGAGCTCGGTGGCACGGTGAGCGAGGTGCTGATCGCCGGGCCGACCGAGGGGTACGCGATCGTGCTCGGCGACGGCGAGAAGAGCCCGACGTCGCTGGTGCGCTTCGATCCCTCGATGCAGCAGCCCGTCCAGGTGCTCGACGCGGCGCCGTTGTTCCTGCACGCCGGCCTCGCCATCGACGGCGGGCTGGTCCTCGTCGGTGACCACACCGTCAAGGGGTCGGGGATCCTGGCCTTCGATCGGGCGACCCGGGCGCCGAGCGGTCGGATCACGGCCCATCGGCTGCCCCCGTGGTCGCTCCACACGACCCCGTGAGGATCGCGTAGAGTGGCGCCGACGCCGCGGATCGCGTGATCACGGACCGTCGTCTTCCGTTTCTGAACTGCGATGAGCCCCCGAGCCCGATGCCGACCCTGAGCTCTACCCTCGTCCGACGCGGGGCAGCCTCGATGCGCGCCGTGGAAGACGCGATCGCGCGCCAAGTCCTCCACGGCGGCGATCTCCCCACGAACCTCCTCGAGCTGGGAGCCGTCGGCGAAGCGGTGCTGACGGCGATCCTCGCCGAGAGCGCCGGCCTCGATCCGGCCCCGGTCGGGCGGCTCGAGGCGCCGTCGCCCGCGGTGCTCCGGCTGATCCCCGTCGATCTCGCGCTCCGCCACGCGATCTTTCCCATCGCGCAGCCGGGCCGCGTGCTCATCGTCGCCACGGCCGAGCCGCTCTCGGCCGCGGTCCAGGACGATCTCGGCTTCGCGCTCGATCTGGAGATCGCCACGCGGCTGGCGCCGATGGTGCGCGTGCGCCAGGCGCTGTCCGAGCACTACGGCGTGCCGCTCGATCGCCGCTTCGAACGCCTCGTCGCGCGCCTGGAAGGGCTGCGCGATCCCAACCCGAGCGCGACGCCGCCCGCCGAGGACGAGGGCTATCGCGTGCGCGCGCCGCGCACGATCAGCGTGCCCGCGCCCAGCTTCGGGACGGGCGTGTCGAGCCCGCCGTCGCCGCTCGACGAGCGCGACGCGCCGCCGCCGCCGGCGTCGCTGCGCGCCCCGCGCGGTCGCCTCGAAGACATCCCGGCGATGAAGACGCCGTTCAAGTCCGCGCTCGCGGCGCAGCCGGTCCCCGTCTTCGCGGACGAGGGCCCCGCGCTCGCGCTCGACGAGCTCACGCCGTTCGCGCCGCCCCTGGAGGACGTCCGCCCGAAGCGGCGCTCGGTGAAGACCACGCCGATGCCCTCCGCGCCGCCGCTGGCCCCGCCCGCCGCGTCGCCAGATCCCGATCGCGAGGCCGCGCCCGCGCCGATCGCCGCGCCGGCGGCGCCGCCCGCGGCCGTGGCGGTCGCCGCGCGATCGCCCGAGGCGACCCACGCGCTCGCCGGCTGGGTGCGCCACGAGATCAGCAACGAGCGCGCGTCGGCGCTGCTCGACAAGACCCGCGCCGAGCTCCGGCCGGCGCTGCGCTCCTCGCGGCGCAAGGGCCCGTTCACCGCGACCATGGCCGAGGAAGAGCTCGAGGCCGCGGCCACCACCGACGCCGTGCTCGACGTGGTGTTCGCGTTCTCGGCTCAATTCTTCGAGTATTCCGCGCTCTTCGTCATCCAGGGCGACCTGGCCGAGGGGCGCGACGCCACCGGGCCGGGCGCGAGCCGCGAGCGGGTCACGGCCATCGGCGTGCCGCTCGATTTGCCGAGCAGCCTCGAGCGCCTGCGTCGCCACCGCGCGCCGTGGGTGGGCCCGCTCGACGTCGAGGGCCTCGACGCCGACTTGATCCGCGATCTCGGCCGCGAGGGCGCGCGCCCCGGCCGCGCGGTGGCGCTGCTCCCGCTGCTGGTTCGCACGCGCGCCGTGGCCATCCTCTTCGGCGACGACGGCGAGGTCGACGTCACCCTCAGCGGCCTCGGGGACGTGATCGCCTTCGGCGCGCTCGCCGCCCGCGCCCTCGAGCGGATCCTGGTGCGCAAGAAGCTGGGCGCCCGCGCGCCCGACATGCCGCTGCGCCCGCCGACGGCGCCGCCCCCCGCGCCGCAGCGCCACGTGCGCCCCGACGCCGACGCCGTCGCGCGCGTCCGCGCCCTCGTGGAGACGCCCGCGGCCGCGCCGGTGGTCACGCCCGTCGAGCCCGTTCGCGAAGCCGCGGAGCCCCCTCCCGAGGCCGCGGAGCCGCACCCCGAGCCCGCGGAGCTGCATCCCGAACCCGCGGAGCCGCAGCCCGAGCCCGCAGAGCCGCCTCCCGAGCCCGCCGAGCCGCCTCCCGAGCCCGCCGAGCCGCATCCCGAAGCCGCAGCGCTCCATGCCCAGGTCGTCGAGCTGGATCCCGAAGCCGCGGAGCCGATCGCCGAGGCCCACGAGCCGTCGCTCGATCTCTCCCAATCCAGGGAAATTTCCGAGAATTTCCACGCTGCCGTCGGTCCCTCGGTCGCGTTCCCCGAGCTCCACGATCCCGATCCGATCACCGAGGTCGCGCCGCTCGCGCTCGAGGACTCGGAGTACACGCTCGACGAGAGCCGGAGCGCGCCTGCTGCTGCGGCGATCGAGTCGTTCGCGGACGCCGACCGCGACCGTGACCGCGACCGCGATCTCGACTTCTCGACCGAGCAACCGGGGCGCGTGACCGTGTCGGGGCCCGGGTTCGACGCCGCCGCCGAAGAAGAGACCACCTCGCAGTCGGCCGGCCAGCGACCCACGTACCGCCGCCTTCGCGCGCAGCGCCCCGGCGACGACGCTCCGCCCGAGCCGCGCGGCCGCCGGGGCACCGCGCCGGTCTTCGAGGGCCGGGGCGCGCCGCCTCCGCCGCCCACGCCGCTCGAGCCGCTGCCGCGCACGCCGCCGCCGAACGCCACGGCGTGGACGTCGTTCCCGTCGCACTCGCCCGGGCCTCCGCCGTCGCTCTCGCGCCGCGGCCCGGTCTCGGATCACCCGCCGATCCCGCGCGAAGACGTGGCCGACTCCACCCCGGGCGCGGCCTTCATCGACGCGCTCGATCCCTCGCCGGGCGGGCCGCTGCCGAGCATCATCGTCGACGTCGGCGCCGAGTACGCGTCGCTGCTACAGCGAGTCATCGACGGCGGCCCGGGCAGCCACGAGGCCTTCGACGATCTCGTGCGCCACGGCGAGCAAGTGCTCCAAGCGCTGATGACGAAGTTCCCCGGCCCGCTGCGGGTCGATCGGCACCGCGCCCGCGATCAGCTCCCGGCGGCCTCGCAGTGCGGCCCGATCCTGGAGATCGTCGTGGCGATCCGTCGGCCAGCGCTGCCGTTCATCTCGGTGCGCGCCAGCGCCCTCGACGCCGAGGTGCGCTTCTGGGCGACCCACGTGCTGGGCGAGCTGCGGTATCCCGAGGCCGCGACGGTGCTCGTCCCGCGCCTCTTCGACGACGACGCCGGCGTCCGCCGGATCGCCCGCCGATCGGCCACGGCCCTCGTCGCCTCCGGCGCGCCGGGCGAGCCGATCCTCCTCGGCCTCGACAACATCACCCGCAACGCCGATCACCCCTCGCCCCACCGCATCCTGGCGATCGAGACCATGGGGGAAATCCGCAGCGGCGCGATGGTCCCGGCCCTGATCGCCGTGCTCGAAGGCCGCGCCGACGACGTCGCCGACGCCGCCCGCCGCGCCCTGCTCCTGATCACCCGCCAGGACCACGCTCGCGACGCCCGGCGCTGGTCCGAGTGGTGGTCGC
Organism: Byssovorax sp.; assembly: GCA_040006075.1. Lineage (GTDB taxonomy): Bacteria > Myxococcota_A > Polyangia > Polyangiales > Polyangiaceae > JANYGI01. The sequence continues at coordinate 9,117 of JBDTXR010000038.1, forward strand.
GCAACGCCGCTCGCCACCGGGTCGAGTGGTTGATGGATGCCTTGATGCACGACCAGCCCTCGCTCCGCCGGGCGGCCGGCGACGAGCTCAAGCTGATCACCAAGGAGTACTTCGGGTACTACGACGACTTGCCGAAGAAGGAGCGCGAGCGCGCGCAGGCCCTCTACCGCGCGTGGTGGGAGCGCGAAGGCAAGCAGCGCTTCTCCTGAGCCGAGGCCGAGAGGGGGTAATGGGCGCGCGTCGTCGGATGGGCAGCGATGTCCATCCGGCGTGGGCAGCGCGGCCGACGCGCGCCCGGATCGCGATGATTCGAGGTGGAAAACCCGCGATCGCCGGGGGATCGCGCGCGATCGACCGGCTGGCATCGCGCGTGCTCTAGCGGCCATCCGAGAGGGGGTGGCGCCGAGCGCGCCATTCGCCGGCTTGCCTTCGAGGAGCCCGAGCCGTCCGGCGCGACCGCCGAACGGGGGACTTCGATTGGCTATTTGAACAGACCACGATCGCCCGCCGTGACGCGGTGATCGCATGAGGAAGATCCCATGAACAGAATCGCTTTGGTTGGACTCTTGATCCCCGGGGTGCTCACGACCGGCTGCTGGAGCGGCAGCTCGCCGGCCGGAGGCGGCGAGGGCGGCGGCGGGCCGTCGAGCACCGGGATCGGCGGCGGCGTCTCCGGCTCCGGAATCGCCACCACCGGCGGCACGACCGGCAGTGACGGGACCGGTGGAGAGGCCCCCGCGCCGGCGATCGACGCGGGGATCCCGGGGTGTGCGGCCCTGTTCGTCGAGCCGGATGGGCTCTGTCGTCCGACCCTCGCCAAGTGCCCCAAAGGCAGCATCCCCTGGTTCGACCAGGGCTGTGCTCCGGTGGGGATCGAGGGGTGCGCGAGCGAGTTTCTCGAGGCCGACGGCGTTTGCCACGTGGCCATATCGAAATGCCCCTCGGGGACGCTGCCCGTGCCCACCGAGGGGTGTGTGCCCATCGATGGTCCGGCCGGCTGCGGGGCGGCGCCGTGGGGCGCCATCGCCGATGGAGCCAGTACGATCTGGGTCGATCCCTCGTACAAAGGGGACGCTAACGACGGTTCGAAGCAGAGCCCGGTCACGACCCTCGCCGCGGCGCTCGCCCTCGTCCCGGAGGGTGGCCGGGTGGCGCTCGCCGCGGGCAACTACGGAGAGGCCGTGATCGTCAAGCAGAGCGTCGAGATCGTGGGCCGCTGTCCTTCGCTGGTGAAGATCACCGGGGAAGGGGCCTTTGGCGGGTCGACGGCGACGGTGGGGATCGATCCCACGCCGGCGGGGGTCACGCTCCGCAACCTCAAGATCGGCGGCGGCGGCCAGGGCATCGCGGTCGACGGCTCGGGGCCGGCCAAGGTGATTGTCGATGGGGTCTGGGTGAAGAACGCCCGGGAGATCGCGCTCGTCGCCACGGGGCCCGGCGCGAGCGTCGAGGTCAAGCACAGCTTCTTCCAGGCGACGCTCGCGAGCGATCAAGGCACCCTCGGTCGAGGCGTCGTCGCCCTCGCCGGAGCGACCGTCGTCGTCGACGCCAGCGTGGTCCTCGACAACCTCACCGCGGGGATCGGCGCCTCCGACGCGGGCAGTCATCTGACCTTCACCAATGGCCTGATCGAGGGCACTTGGGGGCGAGCCAGCGACGGGCTCCTCGGCGTCGGCGCGCTCGTGGACAGCGGCGCGACAGCCACCGTGGGCGGCTCGGCGATCGTGGCCAATCGAAGCGCGGGGGCGCTGATCCGCGGCTCCGGAAGCGTGCTCGACGTCAAGGCCAGCGTCCTCGAGAAGACGCTGGCGCAGGAGGCCGACCAGAGCCTCGGCGTGGGCCTCCGCGCCGAGTCGAAGGCCACGGCCACGATCGAGGCCTCGGCCATCCTCGACACCCTCCTTCACGGCGTCGCGTCGTTCGATCAGGGCACCAGCGTCACCCTCGACCAGACGCTCGTCGCGGGCACCACACCGCAGCTCAGCGACGGCGGCGGCGGCGACGGCGTCCACGCCGAGAACGGCGGGGCGATCCAGTTCACGCACAGCGCGGCGACGGGCAACAGCCACGCCGGCGTGTCGGCGCAGACGCCCGGGACCGCGATCCACCTCGCGTCGAGCCTCGTTCAGGCCAACGGATCGGGACATGCCGGCGGTGGGATCCTGGCCTACGCGGGCTCGAAGGCGACGATCGACAGCAGCGCGCTCGTGGGGAACGTCGGTGAAGGCCTCTTCCTCCACCCCGGCGCCGAGGCGATCGTGACTCGCTCGCTCCTCGCGGGGACGGTGGCGGACGCGGCGGGCAACAACGGGGTCGGGATCCTCTCGCTCGACGCGAATTTCTTCCAGATCGACGCCTCTCTGCTCCTCGCGAACCGGGGAGCCGGCGTGCTCGCCCGAGGTCAGCTCGTGATGTCCGGAAGCATGGTTCGCGGCGTGACGCTCGGCCGGATCGCGGTGGATGCTCTCTCGCCGGTGGACGGGATTGGCGACGGGCTCCTCGTCGTTCCGGGCGTCGATCCGGCGGCCCAGATCGCGATTCGAACGAGCCTGTTTCAGGGCTGCGAGCGCGCCGGGATCCTCGTCGCGAGCAGCGGGGGCGCGATCGCCGGCTCCGAGGCCACGAAGAACCGCTTTGGCCTGGTGCTCCAGGGCGCTCCGACGCCGGCGGTCGCGGCCGACAACGTCTTTGCGGGCAACACCGAGAAAGACCGGCTCGACGGGGCGATGCTGCCTGTCCCCTGAGCGACGCGACGGCCCCTCGGGGTGGGTGCAGATCCGTCTCGACGACGTCGCAGGAGCCGACGAGGACCGTGACGCTCAGTCCCCCGCTCGGGCAGGTGACTGCGGTGCTCACGGTCTTCTTGCCCGCGAGCAACACCAGCGGCAGGGCCGGGGATCCGCGTCATCGCGACCGCACCAGGCTCCCGGTCGGTTCCAATTCCGTTCCGCGCTCGCGTGTGCTAGGAGAGCACATGATCTCTCCTCGTCCTCTCGCCTTGCTCGCGCTCTCGTTCCTCGCGGCTGACGTCGTCGCGTGCAGCAAGGGCGACTCGCACCCCGCACCTGTCGCGACCAGCAGCCCCGCTTCGGGGCAAAAGCCGACGGGGACCGCCGCCGCCCCGACTGGCAATCTCCCCGACGTGATGACACCGGACGATGCTCTGGCCCGCTTCGCCGCCGACAAGACCTCGATGATGGGCAAGACGGTGAAGGTCAAGGGCTATTACTTCAACTACACCAAGGAGGGCGACGCGCTCAACGTGGAGGTCACCGCCAAGCCCGACATCTCCTCCAAGGGTCCGCTCTGCATCTTCCCCGCGACGGCCAAGGCCGCTCTCGACAAGGTCAAGAAGCACGATATGATCACGGTGAGCGGCACCGTCGACGGCGAGTTCTTCGGCCGCCCCAAGCTCAAGGCCTGCAAGCTGGAGTGAGCGCCGGCGCCGCCGCACACCGCGACTCGGCCAGTGTGGTTGCGGTGTTGCTCGATGGGCTCACGCTCATTCAGGGTCGCTTCGACAGCGAAGGTCGAGTACGATGCGGGTCATGTGAACTCCTTTCTTGGCTCGATCGCAAGCTGACCCTGATGCCGTCGCGCTCGGGCGAGACTCTGGTGCTCACCTTCATCGACGCCGGGAAGCCCACCAAGGTCGCCCGTGACGGTGCCAATCACGTGATCACCTGCCAGCTCGGGTGATCCGCGGGCGCCGCCCGCGCCTTCAGCCCGCGAACGAGAGGAGCTCGCCCCCCGCGAGGCCAGTCGAACCGCGTGATCGCGTTTCGGCGAGGTCACGCCCCGCCCTTCGAGTACCGGTGCAGCCACGCCTCCACGAGGCGCAGCTCGCGCGCGACCGTGCTCTCGTGGACGGCGAGCCCGACGGCGATCTCCTTGTGCCCCATCCCCCCGGAGTAGTGGAGCTCGACCTCGCGCGCCGCGCCGCGCCGCGACAGGGGCTCTGGTGATCGTTCCTGACGTGAGTGTGCCTATCGAAGCATCGAAGTTCGACGTCGAGCGGTTCGAGGGCGCCGGGGAGGTGCCTTCGTCCGGGTAAGCGCAGGCGGCCGGCGAGAGCCACCATCGACCGGTCGATTTTTTCTCAACGGGCCGCCGCTTCCCCGAGCCGAGCGAACCGCCAAGACGCCAAGATCTCGGAATTCCCTTGGCGCCTTGGCGTCTTGGCGGTTGATTTCTGGGTTTTTAGCGGCCCGTTGATCTTTCGCGCTCCGGCGCGTCGAAGGGTGACACGGCGCGCGGCTCGCGCGCCCGGCGGGCTGTGGAGGCGACACCCGTGCTGCGCGTGACACGTGATATCGAACGTGTATAGTCCCCGGGTGCGGTCGTTCCCGGCGCGCGGGGTGGAGCGGTCCCGGCGCGGGCCAGCCGCCGCCTCACGATCGCGGGGAGGCCTCCCCGAACAACTCCCTTCCTCACGAGAGACCATGGCGATCCTCTTGCACCTTTCGTTTCGTGTGAAAGATCCAGCGCGCTCCGCGGCCCTCTACGCCGAGCTCCTGGAAGGCCGGGTGGTCGACATCGGCCCTCCGCTCGACACCATCGGCGTCAAGGGCGTCTATTTCGGCCGGAACGCGGAGAACGAGCTCTGCGACCAGATCGAGCTCTGGCCGGCAGGCAAGCACTGGAGCGTGAGCGGCTTCCTCGATATCGATCAACCCGCTGCCCCCTTTGGACACTTCGCCGTCGAGAGTGACCTGCCCTGGGACGAGCTCGTGGACCTCGCCAAGAAGCACGGCGTGGTGCTCGCGCGAGAGCCGCGCGGGCTGCCCGACCTCGTGCCGGTGATCTACGATCACGACGGCAATTTCATCGAGCTCTTCCCGCCGCGTCGCTAGTTCCGCGCTCCAGAAGTTTGGTCAGGTTTGACCAAACTTCTGGCCCCGCTGCGCGGGCGGCTGCGCCGGCACCAACCTAGCCTTGTTTCGTTGGGGCTGGGCCCCAAACCCCGCGGCCGCTTCGCGTCTGCCCTGGTTCCGCCCGGGGAACCTCGAAATATGATCAAGCTTCTGGCGGGCGGAGCTAGCGTTGGGCGCCCGGATCGCGCCAGTCTTCCGCGAGCTTCAGCGTGCGCGCGTTCTCGCCCACGCGCGTGAGGAAGCTCCGGCGGGCGTCGACGTCGGCGATGGCGCGTGCGCGCTCGACGAGGCGGGCGACCGCGGCGGCGATCGCGTCCTGCGCGCCGACGCGGTCGCCCGTCGCTGCGAGGGACTCGGCGTGGACGAGACGCGCTTTGGCTTCGCCGTGGCCGTGGCGTTGCGCGGCCGCGAGCGCCTGGGCGGTCCGGGCGTGGAGCAGCGCTTCGGCCGCGTGCCCGCGGGCGAGGAGCACGTCCGCGAGCGTGGCGAGGAAGAGCGGGCGCCAGAGGGGCGCGCAGGGCGTATCCACGCTGCTGCGGGCCTCGATCTCGGCCTGGTCGAGGTCACCGTCCATCCGGAGGATCGCCGCGAAGGCCGCGCGGGAGCTGGTGGTGCGGCGGGAGTCGCCCTGGGCCTGGAACTCGGCGATGGCCTCGGCCGCCACCCTGCGGGCCTCGTCGAGCGCGCCGAGCTCGGCGAGGACCGTGCACAGGCTGAATTTTGCGGCGCCGATCACGAAGCGCAGATCGATGCGCGAGGCCTCGTCGAGCGCGATCACGAGGTGCTCACGCGCCTCGGCGTAGAGGCCGAGGTCGAGGAGGGCGACGCCGAGCCAGCAGCGCTCGTGGCACGAGGCGCGGGTGTCGCCGGCGCGGTCGAAGGCGGCGAGCGCGAGGGCGCGCTGCGCGCGGTGCGCGCCGAGGTCGTCCGTCATGAAGGCCAGCAGCCCGGCGCTGCTGGCGGCCGCCCCGGTGACCCGAGGATCGTCGGCGAACCGCGCCGCGAGGCCGCCGAGCTTCGCCGCGAGCGCCAGCGCGCGCTCCCCCGCGCCGATGAAGCTGCACGGGCTGATGACCTGGGCGATGGCGATGGCCTGGAACGGGCTCGCGGTGTCCGTCGGGACCGCGCGATCCAGCTCGTCGGCCAGGGTCAGGATCCTCTCGCGGAGGCCGAGGCGCTCGGCCGACTCCGCCGCCCGCTGCACCGCGGAGTACCAGTGATCGCTCCCCCGGGGCAGGGACTCGCGCGCGTCGAGCGCGAGCTGGCCAGCCTCGGCGATGTCGCCGCGCCAGAAGTGCGCTTCGGCCTGGATGAACAGGATCTGCCCCAGCGCTTCCCCGCGGGTCTGCGGCGTGATCGCGCGCGGGGCCAGCGTGATCGCGCTGGTGAGATCGTTCGCGATCAGCGCCTGCTCGGCGGCCTTGCCGTAGAACCTGGCTGCGCGATCCCGCTCGCCGGCCTGCTCGAAATGGTGAGCCAGCGCGGCGGAGCGCGGGTCGAGATCCTCGGCGTAGGCCTGCTCGATCGCCTCACCGACGCGGAGGTGCCAGGCGGCGCGCTCCGGCCCGACGAGCTGCTCGAGCAGCGCGGCGCGCAGCTTGTCGTGCGCGAAGCGGAAGCGATCCTCGACCACCTCGATCACCGCCGCGGCGGCGGCGTCCGCTAGATCGGCCTTCACCCGCGCGCTCAGATCGCCGGGGAGCGCCGTGAGCACGCGCAGATCGATCTCGCGCCCGAGCACCGCGGCCGCCATGAGCAGCGGGCGCGCGCGCTCTGGCACGCGCCGGAGCCGCCGCTGGAGAACGGCCTGGACGCCGCCGGCCGTCACCTCCAGCGGCAGACGCCCTTCACCTACGCGCGCGAGCGCGCCGGCCTCCTCGGCCAGCGCGCGGACCACCTCGACCACGAAGAACGCATTGCCCTCGGTCTCGCGCTGGAGCAGGGCGACCACCGCGGGGTCGCGGCCGATCTCGCCGAGCATCGACGCGCTGAGCCTGGCGATCCCCTCGGCCGACAGCCGGCGCAGCGCGAGGCGCTTCGCGCCGGGCAGCTCGTCGCGCAGCTCGGGGCGCTCGTCGTCGCGGTAGCTCGCGATCACCAGCCAGGGGCGCGAGGCCGCTGTGGAGGCCAGCCGGCGCAGCACGGCGAGGCTCGCGGGGTCAGCCCACTGGAGGTCCTCCAGCAGCAGCACCAGGGGCTCTTGCCGCCCCAGCAGCAGCCGCTCCAGCGCGGCGAGGAAGCGTGCCTGCGCGCTCTGGGGATCGATCTCCAGCAGATGCGGCACCGGCCTCTCGAGCAGCGCCGCGAGGTCCGGGACCGCGGCGCGCAGCGCTCCGGCGTCGAGATCGTCGATGGCCGCGTCGAGGCACAGCGGCCGGAGCGCACCCTGCCAGACCTGGTACGCGGCGCCGCCGACGCTGACGGCTTGCCCGCGCCCGACGCGGGTTCCACTCACCAGGGCGAGCGTGCGCAGTTCGTCGAGCAAGCGCGATTTCCCGACGCCGCTCTCGCCGCCGACCAGCCACACCGAGCCGCGCCCGGCGCGCGCCTCGCCGAGCGCTCCACGCAGCGTCGCGAGCTCGCCGTCGCGGGCGACGAAGGCCGCCGCCGACAGGAAGCTCTCGCGGATCTCGGCCGTCTCGGTGGGCGGCGCCAGCCCCGCCGCGCGCGCCAAATCGCGGGCGAACGCGGCCGCGTCAGCGTGGCGGTCGCCCGGCGATCGCGAAAGGGCGCGCCGCAGCACCGCCGCGAGCGCGGGATCGAGCCGCGGATCCTCGCGGAAGATCGGCGCGGCGCCGCGCAGCGCGGTGACGAGCTCGGCGCCGTTCGGAGCTGGCAGCGGGTGCGCGCCGAGCAGGATCTCGTGCGCCATCACGGCGACCGCCCAGAGATCGCCCGCCTCGCTCGGCGCGTCGCCGGCGAACAGCTCCGGCGCCATGTACGCGAGCGTGCCGGCGAGCGCGCTCGGGCGAGCCGGATCACGCCCGCAGGCGATGCCGAAGTCGAGCAGCTTGACGCGGGCCTCGGCGCCGTCGCCGACCACCAGCACGTTGGCGGGCTTGAGATCGCGGTGCAGCAGGCCGCGCCGGTGCACGTACGTCAGCGCCTCCAGCACCTGGAGAAGCAGATGGATCTGCCCCCGGATCGGCTGCCCGACGGCCGCCGCGTGCAAGGGCCGCGCGCCCGCGAGCAGTTCCATGGTGAAGAACGGCGCGGCGCCTGGCCCGAAGCCGTAGTCCAGCACCGAGATGATGTGCGGATGGCGGATCGAGGCCAGGGTGCGAAACTCGCGCGCCAGCGTGAGCAGCGGCGCAGCGCTGTCCGATCCGAAGCGCAGCGCGGCCGGGCCCTCCGCGCCCCCGCTCGGCGTCGGTCCCGCGATCACGCCGCCCGGCCCGCGGAGGCGGAGCCGCTTCAGCGCCACGCGCTGCCCGGTCAGGCGATCACGCGCGCTGTACACCTCGCCCATCCCACCCTCGCCGAGCAGCTCGAGCACCTGATAGCGATCGTCGAGGCGCCGCGGACTGACCTCCTCGTCCACGAGGCGCGCCTCGCCGTCAATCGCGCTCCGGATCCGCGTCGCGGCGTACGGCGAGGCGGCCAGCAGGCTCTCCACCTCGCGCCGGAGCGCGGCGTCGTCGCCGCACAACCGATCGAGCGTGAACGCGCGCTCGGCTTCGGCCAACTCGATCGCCGCGTCGAACACCGCGGCGATCTGCTGGAAGCGCTCTCGGGTCATGCGCTCCTGTCGCGGCTCCTGGTGGCGCGCCACGCTACCACGTCGCCTGTCATTGGCAGACGTGATCCGCCTTCATGAAGGACGCGGTGCACTCGGCGGTGGTGTGGCACCCGAGGAAGTCGCATTTACCGCCCGTGCAAGCGTAGTTGTCGGCGTCGGGGTAACCGCCCGGCGGAGTCCCCGCCACGACGCAGTCTGCAGCGACCTGGCACTTCAGCGCGCAGTAGGGGTACGGGACGTCGGGGCCGCTCGCGCAGGTGTAGTTGGTGTTGCCCAACGAGACCGCGCACTCCGCGTCGTTGTGGCACCCGAGGGGTTCGCAAGCACCGCCGGTGCACGCGAAATTGTCGGCGTCGTAGGTCGAGCCCGCGGGCGCCCCCACCCCGCAGTCGGCCGGAGACTGGCACTTCAGCACACAGAGGGGATGGGGAAAGCCCCCGCCGCTCCGGCAAACGTGCTTGGAGTCGTTGTACACGACGGCGCACTCCGCGTCGGTGTGACACCCGATGTACTCGCACCCGCCGCCGGTGCACGTGTAGTTGTCGGCGTCGTAGGGCGAGCCCGCGGTCGCGCCCACCGCGCAGTCCGCCGGGGACTGGCACTTCAGCACGCACGCGGGCGGGAACTTGAACTCACCGCCGCCCGTGCTGCTGCTCGAAGCGGCGGGGCTCGACGCGCTCGCGCTGGTGCTCGCCGCCTCGCCGCTCGACGAGCCGCCGCCCGCGCCGCTCGACGCGTTCGCCGCGGTGACGGAGACGCCTCCGGCTCCGCCAGCCGACGAGGTGCTCTCGCCGGCGCCGGAGCACCCCAGCGCGAAGGGAAGGACCACGATCGCCAGCGAACCTCGTTTCAAGTACATGGAAGCGCTCCCGGTGCAATCAAGGCGCCGTCTCCGCGTTCGCGTCGGCGAGGCGGGCAGGGCGCGTTCTCCCCGGTGAGCGCACGCCGTCGGCCAAATCCACCACGACCCGGTCGATTTTCTTTCGACGCCGCTCCCGTCGCTCGCCGACGCGGGCGCCGCGGACCACCCGCAAAAGCAGAGCGGGAGCCCCCCGATCGCTCGGAGACTCCCGCTCTGGCTCATCCCATCTTCTCGCGAAAGCCGTCTTCGCCGTACGCTCAGTTCGGCCCGCCCATGCACGCGCCGTTGCCCGCGGCAGATACGTTGTTGTCGGTGCGGCACTCGTGCCAGGCGTGCACGCCCTTGTCGTCGGCCACCGCGAAGATCGGCGTCGTCCCGGCGATGACGCCGGGGGGCGCGTTCGGGAAGGGCAACAGCACGTCTTCGGCCTCGGCGGGGTAAAGCACCTTGGTCGTCAGCACGGGGCTCCCCGCGATCAGCACGCCGCCGCTCGCCGGATCGCCCGCGTAGAAGCCCACCGGCACGCCCGGCGGGACGGCCGCCTCGCCGATGTTGCGCACCCGCGCGACCAGCGTGTACGCGCCCGAGCACGCGGGGAAGACGCTGACGACGAGGTCCGGCGCCGAGAACTCCCCCTGCGGTTGCACGTTCTGGCGGAAGTTGTTCAGCTTCGGTTGCTGGTAATTGGGCAGCTCGACCGCCGGGATCGAGCCGTCCTCGTTCACGTTGGTCACGTGATACGCGTGCTCGTTCCAGATCCGCCGGGTGCGGACCCAGTTGCCCTTGGCGTCGCCGAAGACGCGGATACCCGACGTCTTCGTCCCGGCGCAGTTGAAGCCGGAGTACGAGTTCGACACCACCACCACGTCGGCCTGACCGTCGTTGTCGACGTCGGCGACCACGGGATACTCGATGAGCGTACCGTTGGTGTTGCAGGTCTGGAAGATCTCGTTCCCGGTGGTGCCTTCGTACACGTGCAGCGTGGTCTCGTCGCCATAGACGACCTCGGCCTTGCCGTCGCCGTCGAAGTCGAAGACCGAGCTGCCCGTCGCCGCGGACGAGCAGTCCTGCGTTTGCTTGATCCACAGGAATGTCTGGTCGCCGGCGACAGCGGGGTTCATCAGCTTGGCGCCGTCGAAGACCGCGTAGCCAACGCCGCCGGCCAGGGCCACGTCGGGGATGCCATCCCCGTTGAAGTCGGCGATGGTCGGCGGGCCGCCGCCCTTGGTGTTGCCGGCCGATCCGACGGGGCAGAGGTTGGGATCCAGCGCACCGTTGATGTCGATCCCCTGGCGGATCACCGTGAATCCGCCGGCGACGTTCGGATCGAGGTGCCAGATGACCAGGGTGTGATTGCCCGTGTTCGAGGCGACGATCTCCGGCACACCGTCCTTGTCGAGATCGCCCACGGCCACGTACGTCGCGGCGAGGCCGGTCTGCGCGATCAACGTCCCATCGGCCTTGTAGGCGCGGGCGCCGGTCACGAGATCCAGCTTCCCGTCGCCGTCGACGTCGCTGACGACGAGGTTCGCGGTGTTGGCGGGGGTGAAGGCCGCGACCTTGGGCATCCCCGTCTTGCCGTCGAGGATCTGGGACTCGACGATGACCTCGGGGCTGCCGTCCTGATCGAGGTCGGCGATCGACGGCATCGAGCAGGTGCCCGGGGGACTGAGCCACAGCTCCACGCCCGCGGCGGTGTAGGCGCGGACGCGGCCGTCGGTCGTGCACACCACGATCTCGTTGCCGGGGAGGCCGTCGATGTTGCCCGCGGCGATGGAGCGACCGGGGTTGATCGGCGACACCAGCCCGGCGTTGACGCTCCACTTCTCGACGACCACACCGTTGACGATGGATATCGCGTGGAGCGTGCCGTCACCGTTGTAGTTGCCCGAGGCGAAGGTGCTGAACACGATCTCGGGGATGTCGCGCTCGTCGACGACGCCGTCGCAGGTGTCGTCGTCGAGCTGCACCACGACGGGCGCCATCATCACGCTGTCTTTGGTCTTCAGCGCCGCGGGATCGCCCCAGGAGTACTTGAGCACCGGCGCGAGCTGACCCACAGGCGGCTTGTACTCGCACTTGGTGAGGCAGGTGATCGGATCGCCGGGCGGCTGCCCCATGGCGCACTCCGGCGGCTTCGGCAGGCATTTCCCGGTCAGCAGCGTGGCGCCGCCCTGGCACGAGGCGTCGGCGGCGCCCGCGTCGGCGATGTCGCCCGCGGCGTACTCGCAGTACTGATCGGCGCTGCAGTCCGCGGCATCGACGCACGCTTTGCCGGGGGTGACGCACTTCTGGAACGAGCAGACGTCGGTCGCGGCGCAGCACACCGCCGCGCACGCCAGGCTCGCCGCGCAGCACACGCCGCCGGCGCAGACGCCGCCCGCGTCGCCGCAGGTCTCGCCGTCGGCGCAGCCCGCGTCCATGCCGCCGTCGAGGAAGATCCCGCCGCCGCCGGCGCCCGCGCCGGTGCTGGTCGAGCCCACGCCGCCGGCGCCGCCGCTGCCGGAGCTCGTGGTCGAGGTCGCCCCCGATCCCGTCCCCGAGGTGGTGCCGCCTCCACCGCACGCCGCCGCCGTGACGCCGGGGATCGCGAGAAACAGGGCCACGGCCGCGAGAGAACGACGACGCATCGATGCCACCTCAGGGTGACTATCCCAGGAAATACCCGATTTTGTCGAGCAGAAGCGCACGGTGATCGCCACGACGGAGGAGGAGCGCGAGATCCGCCGCGGCGCGTAGCCACTTGCGCCGCGCGGCCGTTCGCCCAAACGTGGCTCGCGCGCCGCACAAAAGCAGAGCGGGAGGCCCCGATCGCTCGGAGACTCCCGCTCTGGCTCATCCCATCTTCTCTCGAAGCAGGAGAGCGACGAAGAAGCCATCACTTCTTCACGCCGGCCCGAGCCCTGCTTGTCGAAGAGCAGATCGTGCATCTTCCAGAAGCCGGCGTTGCCCTTGGCGAGGAGCGCCTGAGCCGCTGCTCCTCGGGCAATCGAGGGTAGCCTCTTGGTTTCCGCGCGTCACTCGCCGCATGATGGGGCCTGACATGCAGCCCAACGTTCACGACGCGTTCTTCAAAGAGATGCTCTCGCGGCCGGAGCATGCGGCGAGCCTGCTGCGGCAGATCTTGCCCGCCCGCATCGCGGCCCGCCTCGACTTCGCTTCGTTGGTCGCGCGCGCGGGCAGCTACGTCGACGAGGCGCTCAAAGAGCGGCACAGCGATCTGCTCTTCTCCGTGACGATCGAGGATCGTTCGGCGCTCATCTACATCCTCGTCGAGCACCAGAGCACCGTCGACAGCCTGATGAGCTTTCGGCTCCTCCGGTACGAAGTTCGGATCTGGGAGCGCTGGTTGCGGGAACATCCCGGCGCGCGAACGCTACCGGTGATCCTGCCGGTCGTCCTGCATCACAGCGTGGATGGGTGGACCGGCAGCACCGCCTTCGAAGATCTGCTTGATGTTGACGGCGCCACGCTCACGTCCCTCGCTTCAGTTTTCTGCTCGAAGACATCACTGCAAGCTGGAGTGAGCCGCGCGGCCGGCACACCGTGACTCGGCTGCCATGGTCACGGTGTGGCCGATGGACTCGCGCTCGTTCAGGGTCGCTTCGACGGCGAAGGGCGAGTATCCTGCGGGTCATGCGAAATCCTTTCCTGGCTGGTCTTCTTCTCCTTCTCACCTCCTTCGTGGCCGGCTGCGGCCTCGGCGACCCTTCCTGCGCCGACTGCGGGCCCTGCGGCATCGCCGGTCCGGTCGATAGTCCGGGAAAGGAAATCCTCGTTCTCCGCAACGGCGTCACCGAGGCCGGCGTCGCCGCGATCGATCTGGGGCTCGAGGAGGGGACGTGTGTCGCCGAGGATCGGAGGGCCTTTCGCGCCACGTACGAGGCCGGCATGGTGAAGGTAATCGCCGCCAGCGGGGCCGCCAAGCTGATCACGACGGCGACGGGCGTCGACGGCGACAAGCTCACCTGGACCGATCGCAACCTGACGATGACCCAGGCGCTGTCGGGTCAGACTCTGATGCTCACCTTCGTCGACGCGGGCAAGATCACCAAGGTGGCTTGTAACGGCGCCAATCACGCGATCACCTGCGCGCCGGCGTGATCGTTCACCCCGCGAAGGCCAGGAGCTGGCCGGCAAGAGTCGGCGCCGGAGCGCACGCCGCACAAAAGCAGAGCGGGAGGCCCCGATCGCTCGGAGACTCCCGCTCTGGCTCATCCACTCTCTTCCGAGAGAAGGAGAGCTACGAAGAAGCCTTCACTTCTTCACGCCGGCCTCGGCGAGGGCCTTGTCGATGATCTTCTTGAACTTCCCGAACGGCTGGGCGCCGCTGATGAAGTAGCCGTTGATCACGAACGCGGGCGTGCCGCTGATGCCGGCCTTGTCGGCGACGGCGCTCTCGCTGTCCACGAACGCCTTGTGGGTGTTGGCGTCGAGGGCCTTCTTGAACTTGGTCATGTCGAGCCCGAGGGTCTCGGCGTAGCTCTCGAGCGCGGCGCGCTGGAGGACGTCGGGGCCCGAGCCCTGCTTGTCGAAGAGCAGATCGTGCATCTTCCAGAAGCCGGCGTTGCCCTTCTGCGCGAAGGCCTCCTGCGACGCCTCCGAGGCGAGCGGAGCGTCCTTGTGCATGGGGAGGGGCTTGTGGCGCCAGACCACCTTGATCTTGTCGCCGTAGGCGGTGTCGACCTGCTTCAGCGTGTCTTCGACGCGCTTGCAGAAGGGACACTGGAAGTCGGAGAAGATCTGCATCGTGACCTTGGCGTCCTTGCCACCCTTCCAGGGGCTGTTGGCCGCGGGGGCGTCGACCGTCTTCTTCTCGGGCGGCGGGGGCTCCTTCCCGTCCTTGATGATCTCGGCGTAGACGTCCTTGGCCTTGACGCCCTTGGCGATCAGCGCCTGCGCCTTGGTGATCTCCTCGTCGATGACCGCCTTGAACTTCTCGGTCGGCTGCGCGCCCACGAGGCGACGACCGTTGATGAAGAAGTGCGGCGTCCCGCTGGCCTGGATATCGTCGCCGAGATCCATGTCAGCCTGCATCAGCGGCTGGTACTTGTGGTCCTTGATCGCGACCTTGACCTTGTCGACGTCGAGACCGAGCTCCTTGGCGTAGCCGAGGAGATCCTCGTCGGCGATCTTCTGCTGGTTCTTGAAGAGCATGCCGTGCGCGGCCCAGAAGCCCTTGTCGCCCTTCTCGGCGCGGGCCTCCATGGCGAGCTCCGCGGCCGGCTCGGCGCGCGGGTGGAAGGGGAGGGGGTTGTTGCGCCAGATCAGGCGGACCTTGTCGCCGTAGGCCTTCATGACCTCGTCGATCGAGGGCTCGACGCGGCTGCAGAAGGGGCACTGGAAGTCCGAGAACTGCACGATGGTGACCAGGGCCTCCGAGCCGCCCTTGACCGGGCCGTCGCCGGCGGGAACCTTCCACACCGTCTTGTCGTCCTCGGCCGGCTTGGCGTCGGCCTTGGCGGCGTCGGGGGCCTTCGGGGCCTTGGCCTTGTTCTCCCCCGCGAGCTTCGCATAGACCTTGTCCGGCTTGGTGCCGGCGGCGATGGCCGCCTTGGCCTTGCCGAGCTCCTCGTCGATCACCGCGGTGAACTTCTCGATCGGCTGCGCGCCGCTGAGGAAGTTCCCGTTGATGAACGACGCGGGCGTGCCCTGAACACCAACGGTCTTGCCGATGTTCATGTCGTCGTCGATCTTCTTGGCGTACTCGCCCTTGTCGAAGGACGCCTTCCACTTGGCCTTGTCGACGCCGGCCATGCCGGCCCACTCCAGGTACTTCTCGGGCGAGAGCGCCTGCTGGTTCTGGAAGGCCGTATCGTGGAACTTGTAGAAGGCCTTGGACCCACCGAGGCGGAACACCGTCTCGGCCGCGAGCGACGCGGGGCGGGCGTTGGGGTGGAACGGGAGCGGGTTGCTCTTCCACACCACGCGGAGCTTGTCCGGACCGTACTTCTCCTTCAGCTGGGTGATCGTCGTCTCGACCTTGCTGCAGAAGGGGCACTGGAAGTCGCTGAAGAGCACCAGGGTGACCGGCGCGGTGCGATTGCCCCAGACCGGATCCTTCGACGAGACGGGCACGGCCGCGTCCTCGTCGCTCCAGGTGGCCGACCCGTCAGCGGAGGCCGAGATCTCCTCGCCTCCAGCCTGGCGCGCCGATCCGTTGCGATCGACGCCCCACATCAGCCCCATCCCTGCGATGAAGCAGAGAAGGAAGCCGACGATGGCAGTTCCTTTGTTCATGTTCTTTTTCCTCGCTGTGCGGACCCCGGGGAAATCCCTCGTGGGCCGCGTAAGCCGCGCCGGGCGAATTCCCGGATACGGTGTTTCAAGCCTGCTGCTCGCGGGAGAGGTGGCCTCTCGGCCATCTCGCGCCCGCGGGTGCGATCGTTCGAGCGCCGGACGCGCGCCCCGCTCCGGCGCGTCAACGCTGGATCGGCGGGGCAGCGCGCATGGGCTCGCGTCGGCGTCGTCGCTCGGAGCGCCCCTGGTCAGGATCAGCCGCTCGGGTCCCGCAAAGCGGGATCCAGGGGCAGGACAGGGCGGCTTCGGACCAGAGCGCACCAGCAGAGTTGCCTGGCGCTCAACCGAGCGGGACCGTGACGCGAGCCAGCCTCAGCGCGGAGGATGGTAGACGGACCGCTCGATTCCGGAGCAGTCGACGTCGGTGACGGGGGCGTAGTCGGGGAGGAGCTCGCTCGAGGCGGGGTGAACCAGGGTGCTCGGGTCGAGCGCCGCGGGATCGAGCGCCAGGGCGGCCGATCCCATCGCCGGACCGTCGTGCGGTGAGGGGGCGATGGTCTGGGTCGAGATGTCGAGTCGCGCGCACGACGGCGTGGCCTCGATCCGCGCGTCGGTGATCGGAACGATGCGCTGCGGGGCGATCGCCGAGGCGCCGCGAGCGTCGCAGTAGGCGGCGATCTTCGGATCGACGATGTCGTCGTCGGCGACAGCGTTGTTGTTGAGCCGGCTGACCTCGTCGCACGAGGGCGTGGGCTCTTCGGCGGCGGCGAACGCCAGCGGCGAAGGCGGGGGCACGCGCGGCATCACGGTGGCGGCGTCGACCTCGCACAGCGGCAGGATGGCAGCGCCGGCGCTCTGGGGAAACAGAACCAGCGGGAATAACAGAGCCACCGCAAATGCGGTCCAGACGGCGAGGCGCTGGAGCAGGTGGCGCGACATTCCGGGTTGGCCACTTGTGTAGCCGAGCCCGCGCGCAAGAGCAATCACGAACAAACTTGGCCTACGTTATCCTACATCGATAGGTTCGGGACCATGAGCACCGGATCCCAGCAAGCAGACCGTGTTTCGGCGGCAACGGACAGCCTCGGCAACGACGATCTCCCCCGCGCGCTGGGACGCTACATCCTGCTCAAGAAGATGGCCCGCGGCGGGATGGGCGAGGTCTTCCTCGCGTCGACCACCGGCCTCGAAGGCGCCGAGCGGCCCGTGGTGGTGAAGATCATCCGCCGCGAGCACGCCAAGGATCCGAGCTTCATCGCGCGCTTCCTCGACGAGGCGCGGGTCCAGGCGCAGCTCCAGCACTCGGGCGTGGCCCAGGTGATCGACG
This sequence comes from Byssovorax sp., assembly GCA_040006075.1. GTDB lineage: Bacteria > Myxococcota_A > Polyangia > Polyangiales > Polyangiaceae > JANYGI01. Next base: position 26,159 of record JBDTXR010000038.1, read on the forward strand.
CCGCGATCGAGGAGCGCACCGGCGAGCCCTACGCGGTGGTCGAGTACGTCGAGGGGCGCAGCCTCGGCGACGTGCGCAGCCGCGCGGTGCAGATGGGCCAGGCCATCGGCTGGGCCGACGCCGTCGCGGTCGGCACGCTGATCGCCGAGGCCCTGGCGCACGTGCACGAGCGGCAGGATCCCGCGGGCAAGGGCCTCTCGATCGTCCACCGCGATCTCTCGCCCCAGAACGTGATGATGAGCTTCACCGGGGACGCCAAGATCATCGACTTCGGTACGGCGCGCGGGCTCAACCGTCGCTGTCACACGGTGGCCGGCGTGGTGTTCGCGAAGCCCGGCTACGTGGCCCCCGAGGTCGCGAACGGGGACTCCGGCGACGCGCGGGTCGATCTCTACGCGCTCGGCGTGATGCTCTGGGAGCTCTGCGCGGGCCGTCGATTCCTGCAGGGCGACGCCAACGTCCACATGTCCGCGGTCGCGCGCAACGCCAAGGATCTCCCGCCGATCGCCGAGCTCACCGGCGCTCCCGCGGAGCTCGACGTGATCCTCGCCCGGCTCACCGCCTTCGATCGCGACGCGCGCTACGCGAGCGGGAGCGAGGCGGCGCGCGATCTGGCGCGGATCCTCGCCGCGGCGCCTCCGCTCGCGAACGGGGAGCGCGGCGTGCGCGCCCGCGCGGCCGAGCTGGTGAAGTCGCTGTTCCCGGGCGAGCCTTCGCGCTCGCGCCACGAGTTCGCGCGGCTGGTCACCGCGGCGCGCGACATCCGCGGGCAGGTCGTGACGCCGAAGAAGAACGTGATCACCAAGGCCACGCCGGCCGGCGAAGAGGATCTGCTCCCGGGCACGCGCTACCGCCTGCTCCGCGAGATCGGCCGCGGCGGGAGCAGCGTGGTCTACGAGGCCGAGCACCAGGATCTCGGCCGCAAGGTCGCGCTCAAGGTGCTCGATCGCGAGCCCTCGGCGTCGGAAGAGCTCTCGGCTCGCTTTCGCCGCGAGGCCCGCGCGCTCTCGCGCCTCTCGCACGAGGGGCTGCTCGCGGTGCACGACTTCGGTCAGGCCGAGGACGGCCGGCTCTTCTCGGCGTCGGAGCTGCTCTTCGGCGAGACCCTCGAGGCCTTCCTCGGGCGGGAAAAAGGCTTCGATTGGCGCGAGGCACTCTTGCTCGTGAGCCGGGCGCTCGCAGGCCTCTCCGCCGCGCACGACGCCGGGGTGATCCACCGCGATCTCAAGCCCGCGAACCTGTTCATGACCGAGGGCGGCGGGCTGAAGATCCTCGATTTCGGCCTGGCGAAGAGCCGCGACGATCTCGGCATGGTCGGCACCTTCGCCACCGAGCGCGCGGGGTTCACGCTCTTCGGCACGCCCGAGTACATGGCGCCCGAGCAGGCCGCGTCGGGCCAGGTCGACGCGCGCGCCGATCTCTACGCGCTCGGCTGCGTGCTCTACGAGATGCTCACCGGCCGCCTCCCGTTCGTGGGCGAGGGCTCGGTGGCGATCCTCGACGCCAAGATCAAGGGCAGCCCCGAGCACCCGCGCGAGCGCGCGCCGGCGCGCGGGATCCCGCTCCACGTCGACGAGCTGGTGATGCGCGCCCTCGCGCGGCACCCGAGCGTGCGCTTCCAGACCGCCGCCGAGATGCGCGCCGCGATCGAGATCGCCCTGGAAACGCCGAGGAAAGCGCGCGCGGGTCGCCGCACGCTCGGCTTCGTGGCGCTGGCGGCGACGATGGCCTTCGCGGCGCTGGTGCTGGTCGGCAAGGCCAAGCAGATCCGCGCGGCGGTGCCGTTCCTCCACGCGCCGGCGCGCACCGAGATGGCCGCCGCGCCGATCCCCGCGCCGGAAGCCGCGAAGCCTGCGCCGATCCCCGCGCCGGAGCCGGCTCCCGCTGCGCTCGCCGCCGTCGCTCCCGCGGCGGATCCGGCCAACGCTCGCGAGGAGGACAGCGACGACGGCGACTTCGTCGACGACACGCTGCCGGCCCCGAGCCTCGCCGCCGTCGCGGCGCCCGCGGTGCTCGACGTCGCGCCGCCCGCGAAGGCCAAGGCGCACAAGCACGTGGCCGCGGTGAAGAAGATCGTCGCGCCGACGACGAAGGCCGCCGAGCCGATCGCGAAGCTCCCGGCCGCCCCCGCCGTGGCCGACGGCGACGCCGCGGTCGCCGACAAACACGCCGCCGCGAAGGCCTCCGCGCCCGCGCCGAAGGCCCACCACAAGCACAAGGGCCGCGTCGCCTCGAAGGCCCCGTAGCACCGGATAGATCGGGCGCTCGCGGCCTCGTCGCGGCGCTCGGTCGTTGCTTCGCCGCGCATTTCTCTCGATTGGCGCCGGGCGCGTTGTATACCGCGCCGCACGCATGGCGCAGATTGCCCTCCCCGTACCGGGGTCCAACACCGTCACCTCCGGGCCCCCGCACCGGGCGATCCTCCGCCTCGCGCTGCCGACCGTCGCGGCGATGCTCACCCAGAGCGTCGTCAACGAGATCGACATCGTCTTCTTCGCGCGGCTCCCGTGCCCCGAGTCGTCGAACGCGCAGGCGGCGCTGCTGCCCTGCCTGATCATCCTCTGGATCTTCGGCGGATCGATCAGCTCGATCTCGGTCGGCACCCAGTCGTTCACGGGCCGCCGCTTCGCCGAGAAGCGCTTCGAGGACGCGGGCGCGGTGCTCGCCAACGCGGCGTTCTTCGCGCTGGTCGCGGGCCTGGCGTCGACGGTCCTCGGCTACCTGGCGATGCCGCACGTCCTCGGGCTGATCCTGAAGACGCCCGCCGCCCGCGCGGCCGCCGAGGCCTACCTCGGCTACCGCTTGCTCGGCATCATGTCGATGGCCGCCACGTTCGCCTTCAAGGCCTTCTTCGACGCCATCGGCAAGCCGCAGATCCACCTGATCTCCGCGGTGGCCATGAACGCGCTCAACATCGCCCTCTGCACCATCTTCATCTTCGGGAACGCCACGCTCGGCGTCGCCAAGATGGGGATCGCGGGCGCGGGCCTCGCCGGCGTGATCTCCACCTACGTCGGCCTCGGGATCATGATCGCCTACGCGATGAAGGCCGAGTACCGCACGCTCTACCGGCCCTTCTCGTTCGCCAAGCTCGATCGCGGGCTCACCTGGTCAATCCTCAAGCTCTCGATCCCCAGCGCCGTCGCCACCGTCGCCGTGATGACGGGCTTCATGCTCTTCGCCAAGATCGCCAGCGAGCTCGACGTGCGCTTCCCCTCCCAGGTCGTCTCGTCGCTCTGCGGCGGAGGAGAGCCGATCAACGCCGCGTCCATGACGGTGATCGTCGGAGTCCTCAAGCTCACCTTCACCGCCTGCCTGGCCTTCGGGACCTCGACTGCCACTCTCGTCGCCCAGTCGCTCGGCGAGCAAGACGGCGCCAAGGCCGAGCGCTTCGGCTGGACGTCGGTGAAGCTCGGACTCGCCATCTTCGGCGTCGTCGGCCTGCTCGAAGCGGTGTTCGCCCCGCAGATCCTGGCCTTTGTTTCTCACAGCGATCTGGTGCAGCAGGCCGCCCTGGCGCCGATGCGGGTGATGGGAGTCTGCACTCCGCTGGTGGCGGTGGGGATGATCCTGACCCAGGCGCTGTTCGGGGCGGGGAACTCGCGCTTCGTGATGATCGTGGAGCTGATTCTCCATTTCACGTGCCTGGTTCCGCTGGCGTGGTTGTTCGGGATTACCCTGCATGGGGGGCTTATCGGGATGTGGATCGCGGGAGTGCTTTACGTGGTCTTGCTCGCGGGGATCATGGCGTTGAAGTTTCGATCGGGGGACTGGAAGAAGATCGCGATCTGACCGTGCTGGAACGAATTTGATGGGCAAAAAAGAAGCTCGCGCGTGGGCTTGGCCCGAGGCCGACGCGTTGCTTACTCTCCCGCCATGACCGAGCCTGAGAGCCCCGAGCCGCTCGAGAGCGCGCCGCGCACGCAGTGGCATCCGATGCTGATCGCGCTCCTCGAACGCTACTGCGTGGAGACGAGCAAGGCGGCCGAGGTCGATCGGCGGCTCTTCTCGTTCTCGCGCGGCTTCCTCGCGCACCCCGACGCTGTGAGGCGGCTGGATCGCGAGGAGCTCCGGGTGTACTTTTGGCTTTCTCGGCAGGTCGAGCAGTTCCGGCGAGCGCGAGGCACCATGGCAACCAAGGACAACGAAGAATTCGAGAAGGCCCAGCACGAGGCGCTGAAATCGCTGGTGAGCATGCTCTCCGCGGAGGAGCGGCTCGCGGGCCTTCCGGCAGAGCAGCTGCTCGCTGCGCTCACGCCGGAGCAGATCGAGGAGCTGAAGCGTCTGCTCCACTGAGCGCGGCGGCTCCGGAGCGGCTCGCCACGTGGCACCGCTCCGGCGTCGTGGCTCCGTCGCTCAGCGCCCGCGCCGGGGCTTCGCCTTGGCCTTCTTCTTCTGCACTGCCGGAGCAATCGTCCCGCCATCCGGCGCCACCAGCTTGGTCTTCACCTTCCGCGCCTTCGGCCGCGTGTGCGTCAGCACCGCGTCCGGGGCCGCAAACAGCGCCTCGAAACGGCCCGCCTCGTCGCGATAGACCACCTTCGACGCGTCCTTGAGCCGGCGATAGTGCTTCTCCCAGTCGGGGATCGCGGCGTCGCGCTTGGCGCGTGCCTCGTTGAGCGCGGCGAGCGGGGCAGAGAGGCCCGCGAGCGCGGACTCGACAGCATCGTTCTGCTTCATGCCTTCAGTGCAGAGAGCGGCGATGTCTTTGGGGAGCTCTTCGGCCTGGAGGCCAGAGAGCAGCGTACGAATCTCCGTGGTCTCGGCGACGTAAGGCAAGCTCACGATCCTGGTGGGCGCATACTTCGAGAAACGCGCAAAGGGGTTGGTGCGCGCGCCGAGGCCGGCGCCGGGGAGCTTGTCGGCGAGGGCGAGGATCGTCTTGTCGCGGCCTGCGTCGAGCTTTGCGACCTTCGTGGCGACGGCGTCGTACGTGAGCTCCGCCTTCTGGACGCTCCCGCTATACTTCAGGAAAGCACCGTGCTGCGCTTTGAAAGCCGCGAAGTCGGTTTTCAGATCTTTGGGCAGGACGAGGTCGGTGAAGCGGGAGACGATGGCGTCTCCGTATGTGGTGCGATTGATGAGCGGCCGATCCATGCAGTGCTCCCGGGGCGTGAGTGGCGAAGCGAACGGGATGCAGCGTCGAGCACTACGCCAGAGCGCGCAAGAGGAATGCGGGTTGAGCGCTCGAGCGAAGGAAATTTGTACAATTTATAACACTTGAGGGCTTCAGCGGCGGATCGCTGGATCAGTGGGGTCCCACTCGAGGGCTCAAGCGGCGAAAGTCTGCGCGTAGAGTCACGTTTCAGGGCTTCAGCGAGGCGCGCGGGCATCGCGCGGTCACGATGGCGCGTCGGTCTTCCCGCCTTCGGCGTGGCTTTCGCCGTTCGCTTCGCTGAGCAGCGCCATCGGCTCCGTTCGACCCTTCAACTCCTTCACCTCGTCGCGGAGCTGGGTCCAGTTGTTGAGATCGTCCTCGAGGATCTGATCGAGGCGGCCCTTCAAGGCGCGCAGCTGGCCGGGCGCGAGATCGCTGCTGCCCCTCAAGGCCACTTCGAAATCGAGGTCTCTCTTCACCTTCTTGAGATGCGCGACGGTGATCGTTCGCTTCACCCAGAGGCCGCGGTGATCGTAGAAGCTATCCCAGGCATTGGCGATCACGGTGAGCGCGCCGAGGACCAGGACGACATTCGTCACCATCTCGTTGAGCGCCAGGTTGACCCGCAGCCCCACGAGCACGGTGATCAACGCTCCGAAGACGACCGAGGCGATGCGCAGCGAGAACGCCTTCAGCTTGTCGCGGCCGCGCTTTTGAGTGAACTCGGCGAGGCGGGCCTCGAGCTCCTTTTCCAGAATGACCTTGGCATTATCGTGCTCCGGGACGTTGGCTGGGATCGCCTGCTTCATGGGGTTGCGTCCGAGAGTACCGGCACCGCCCGCGAAGACGCAACCGGTGGACGCACACCTGCCGCGTTCCTTGACGTCGCGATGGGGCGCGCGTTGGATGCGCTGCGAATGAACGCAGCGATCGTCAGGGGCAAGGTCGACTTCGGGATCATCACCATCCGGGAAGACGAGTTCATCGCCGTCCTCGATAAGTTTCCCGACGAGATCGAGATCGTGTCGGGCCGCAGTCAGTACAACCTCCGGCGGCTGACGCTCTCCGACGGTAAAAGCTACACGGTCGCCATCGTCCGCTGCGTGGCCCAGGGAAACGGCGAGGCGCAGCAGGTCGCGAACGCGTTGATCGAAGAGCTGGCGCCGCGGTGGTTGCTGGTGGTCGGGATCGGAGGCGCGGTTCCGGCGACCGAACGCACGCTGGGCGACGTGGTGGTCTCCACCCATGTGGCGGATTTCAACGTCGGGGCGGTGCTTCAGGATGGATCGCACGAGTATGCCCTCCAGGTCGTCGAGAACCATCGGCACGTGACGAAGCACGCCGCCAACCTCGCCGCGCTGCGCGGCAAGCTCGGCGCGTGGAACAGCGCGGACTCGGTCGGCCTGCCGCGACCCGGGGTGAAGATCACGGCAAAGAGCCTGTACGGTGACGCGAGCTGGAAGAAGAAGGTCAAAGAATCGCTGGAGCACCACCTCGCGGAAGCGCGGGAGGCGCCCAGAGTGAGCGCGGGCGCGATCGCTTGCAGCGATCTCGTGATCAAGGATGCCGAGCTGCTGCAGGTCTGGCTCAAGATCACGAGGCAGGTGATCGCGGTGGAGATGGAGTCGGCCGGCGTCGGTCGGGCCGCGAGAGCCCGCGATGTGCCGTTCTTCTCGATCCGCGGGCTCAGCGACGTGGTTGGCTTCAGGCGCGATCCGAAATGGACGGAGTACGCGTGCCACAGCGCAGCCGCGTTCACGCGGGCCTTCCTGCTGACTCGACCGATCGAGCCGATCCAACCGATCGAGCCGGGGCCGGGCGGCGAGCTGGTGCCCCCTGTGAGGCTCACGCCCGAGGGCGACAAGACGGGGCGGCGTAGCGAGGCCGCTGCGAGTCTGCGGGCGGAGATGGCCCGGGCCCCCGAAACGCGACACAGCACCTTGCCGAGCTATCGCCGCAGCGCCCCTTTCAGCGGACGCGCGAAGGATCTCACGGCCATCGCCGACAAGCTGGCCCGGCCCGAGCAGACGGACGTGCTCGTGCTCCACGGACCCCCGGGCGTGGGCAAATCGAGGCTGGCCGTCGAGTACGCGATAACGCATCGGGAGCATTATCCCGGCGGCGCCTTCTTCGTCTCGTTCGACCTCACCCCGCCCACCGATCTGGCCAGGTTGCTCGACCTGTTCGGCCTCGCGCGCGGCGCGGGGGAGTCGCTCGAAGAGCAATGCCGGCGCGCGCTCGCACACCTGGCGACCCGCCGCTCGTTGCTTATCTACGACAACGTGCCGGATGCCGAGATCCTCGACGAGTGGCTCCCGCGCGACGGCCTCCTCTGCGATGTCCTCGCGACCTCGACGTCGGCGTACTGGCGCGCAGGCTGGACCGCCCACAGGCTGGATCCACTGGACGAAGGCGACGCGCGGGCCCTCGTAGAAAAGGTGATCCGCGATCGCGATGCCGCGCGCCGCTGGGTCGACCAGCTCGTGACCGACGCCCGCGGCATCACCGTCGAGCTCGTTGCCGCAGCGAATGCCATCGACCACGAAGCGCGTCACCGCCGCAGCGGCGCGCCCAGCGATTCGCTCGCCGACGAAACGATCTCCAGCTTCGGGCGCGCCTGGCGCATCCTGTCCGAAGACGCGAAGCTCGTGCTCCGCACCGCGGCCTTGTTCGAGACAACGCGCATCCCACCCGAGGCTCTTCGGGCACTGTGGATCGGGGAGGGCTGGTCGGAGTCCCGCTTCAACACGGCGCTGGACGCGGCGCAGGATCGGACCCTCATCGCGGCCAAGGGCGAGGTGCTCGACATGCACCAGTGCATCGCGCGGTTCGTCCGTGAACAGAGCGGTCCGACGATGTCTGAAGCCGTCCGGCGGCGCCACCTCGACGGGTTCCTCCAGGCTGCAGAGCGCTTTTGCGAGCACCCCGCGGACCCGCAGCTCGGAGCCGGCCTCCGTGCCTACCCAGCGAACGTGACCTTCTGGTCCACTGTCTTCCCGGATGACGGAGCTGCCCTCGCCGCGGCGGCGAACGCGCTGGGGGCGGGACTGAGCATGGATGGGCAGTTCGACGAGGCGCGGGGGTGGTTCGAGCGCGGCGTCGCCGCCAAGGAGAAGGGCGATATGCACGGCCGCGTCGACCCCGAGAGCCTGGGCGTCAGCCTTCACGCGGTGGGCTACTGCTATGAGAGCACCGGGCGGTATGACGAGGCGCGGGGGTGGTTCGAGCGCGCCGTCGCCGCCAAGGAGAAGGGCGATATGCACGGCCGCGTCGACCCCGCGAGCCTGGGCGTCAGCGTTCACGCGGTGGGCTACTGCTATTCAAGCACCGGGAAGTATGACGAGGCGCGGAGGTGGTTCGAGCGCGCGGTCGCGGAGGCGGAGAAGGGCGACGTGCACGGCCGCGTCGACCCCGCGAGCCTGGGCAAGAGTCTTCACCAGGTGGGCTCCTGCTATCTAAGCACTGGGCAGGATGACGAGGCGCGGGGGTGGTTCGAGCGCGCCGTCGCGGAGGCGGAGAAGGGCGACATGCACGGCCGCGTCGACCCCGAGAGCCTAGGGTCGAGCCTCCACCAAGTGGGCTACTGCTATGCGAGCACCGGGAAGTATGACGAGGCGCGGGGGTGGTTCGAGCGCGCCGTCGCGGAGGCGGAGAAGAACGATATGCACGGCCGCGTCGACCCCGAGAGCCTGGGCTCGAGTCTTCACC
>JBDTXR010000039.1:0-34713 GCA_040006075.1 Byssovorax sp.
CGCGTTCGCCTCGGGCTTCTTCCACGTCTTCACCCACGCCTTCTTCAAGGCCTGCTTGTTCCTCGGCGCCGGCTCGGTGATCCACGCGATGCACGTCCGCATCCACGACACCGACCAATCGCAGGACATGCGCAACATGGGCGGCCTGCGGAAGTACCTGCCGATCACGCACGCCACGTTCCTGATCTCGTGCCTGTCGATCGCCGGCTTCCCCGGGCTCGCCGGCTTCTGGTCGAAAGACGAGATCCTCTGGAAGGCCTTCTCGAACGAGATCACCGGGCCGAAGGGCACGACGAGCTTGCCGATGTGGCAGTGGCCCACGTGGCTCGGGCAAGCGATCTTCTGGACTGGCATCCTCGCCGCGACCATGACGGCGTTCTACATGTTCCGCGCCTACTTCCTCACGTTCCATGGGGAATTCAAGGGCTGGACCATCGTCAAGGGCTGGAAGGATCCGCACGCCGGCCACGGCCACGACGATCACCACGACGAGCCCGAGGGCGTCGCCAAGCAGGGCCCGACGCCGCACGAGTCGCCGCTCGCGATGACGATCCCGCTGATGATCCTCGCGGCCTTCGCGGCCTTCGCGGGCTTCCTCAAGGCCGACATCATCCACGTCGAGCCGCTCGGTCACCTGCTCGAGCCGGTGTTCAAGACGGCCGAGGCCACCCTCCACGAGCGCGAGGGCGCGAGGGGGATGGAGGCGGTGATGCTGGTCCCCGGCATCCTGGCCTTCGTCGCGGGCGCGGGCGCCGCGGCCTACGTGTACCTCCAGAACAAGGGCGCGCAGGAGACGGCCTTCGCGAAGAATTTCCCCCGTCTTTACAAGCTGATTTACGACAAGTGGCGCATCGACGAGCTCTACGAGGCGACGGTCATCGGGATGGTCGACGCGCTCGCGGACATCTTCCAGATGGCCGACACCTGGATCGTCGACGGCATCCTCGCCAAGCTCAGCGCGGCGCTCGTCGGCGCGGCGGGCACGGTGCTCCGCGCCTTCCAGACCGGCAAGGTGCAGGCATACTCGGCGTCGATCGTCCTCGGCCTCGCGGGCATCGGCTGGTTCATGGTGCGCCCGCACGCGGTCACGTCGATCGACGAGAGCAAGCTCAGGCAAACGGGCGAGGTCGTCGTCTCGGCCGCGCCGGGGTTTGGCTACACGTACAAGTGGGAAGGCTCGGGCGTCGCCGCCGCGAAGGACTTCTCCGCGACGCGAGAGATCACCATCCCGCTTCAACCCGGGGACAAGAAGGACGTCGTGCTCCAGGTGAAGAACGCCTTCAACGGCGTCGACACGCAGACCATCACCGTGGCCCGCCCGGGCCGGCGGGGCGTCCCGCAGAACCCGGGCGCCGGGCCTCCCGGCGACGATCCGTCGCCTGACAAGATCGTCATCCCCGGCGACAAGATCCCCGATCTCCTCCGAGGCCTCGGCAAATGAGCGACGCCCTCTTTCGCTACTGGCCGGCCATCGTCGCCGGCATCGTGGGCGCCGCGGTCCCGCGTCGCGACAGCGTCAAGCTGCGCGCCGGCCTGGGCTTCATCGCCGCCTTCCTGGTGTTCGCGGTCCAGGCCCTGTGGCCCGAAGACCCGAGCGCCGCGCACGCCGCGCCGAGCGAGTGGCCGCACCTGCTCAACGTCCTGATCTTCCTCCCGCTCATCGGCGCGGCCGCGGTGCTCTTCATGCCGCGGCAGCTCCTCGGGCTGCTCCGCGCCTTCACGCTCGGCGTGCTCGGCCTGGGCTTCGTGCTCTCGCTGATGCTGCTGACGGTGCCCATGAGCACCGGCTGGCACTTCGTCTCGATCCACGAGTGGATCCCGGCCTTCGGCATCCGCTGGCACGTGGCGGTCGACGGGATCAGCCTCTGGCTGATCCTGCTCACCACGTTCATGACGCCGATCGCGGTCTACGCGGCGTTCGGCTCGATCAAGACCCGGATCAAGGAGTTCTGCTTCGCGTTCCTGCTCCTGCAAGGCGCGATGATCGGCGCGTTCGTCTCGCTCGACCTCTTCCAGTTCTACATGTTCTGGGAGCTGATGCTGGTGCCGATGTACGTGATGATCGGCATCTGGGGCGGGGCCGACAAGGTCAAGGCCTCGGTGAAGTTCTTCCTCTACACGATGACCGGCTCGATGCTGATGCTGGCCGCGATCGTGTACCTGGTGTGGACGCACCAGAAGCTCACCAACACCTGGTCGTTCGATTACCTCGCCCTCTCGCGGGTGGTGCTCCCCGGCCCGTCGGCGGCCGGCGGCGGGTGGCAGAGCGCCTGGCAGGTCACCAAGTCGCCGCAGGGGCTCTGCTTCTGGGCGTTCTCGATCGCCTTCTTCATCAAGGTCCCGATGTGGCCGCTCCACACCTGGCTGCCCGACGCGCACGTGCAGGCCCCCACCGGCGGCTCGGTGATCCTCGCCGCGGTGATGCTCAAGCTCGGGACCTACGCGTACATGCGCTTCTCGATGGGCCTCTTCCCCGGCCCCGCGTCGAGCTTCGCCGCCAACCTCGCCGGCATCGCCATCCTCGGCGGCGTCATCTACGGCGCGCTGGTCGCGTGGAAGCAGCAAGACGTGAAGCGGCTCGTCGCCTACTCGTCGGTCGCGCACCTCGGGTACGTCATGCTCGGCCTCTTCGGCGTCAGCCCCTCGGGCATGCAGGGCGCCGTCCTCCAGATGGTCAACCACGGCGTCTCCACCGGCGCGCTCTTCCTCCTCGTCGGCGTGATCTACGATCGCCGTCACACGCGGATGGTCGACGAGTTCGGCGGCCTCGCGAAGCAGATGCCGATCTACGCGGCGCTCTTCCTCATCGTCACCTTCGCCTCGATCGGCGTCCCCGGCACCAACGGCTTCGTCGGCGAGTTCATGGTGATCATGGGCACGTACACCTCGGAGCGGCTCAGCACCTTCAGCGGGATCCACACCGTCGGCGCCTCGGCCGGGGTGATCCTCGCGGCCGTGTACATGCTCGGCGTCGTCCAGAAGATCTTCTTCGGACCGCTCACCAACCCGAAGAACAAGAACCTCCCCGACCTCACCGTGCGCGAGACGCTCGCGGTGGCGCCGCTGATCGTCATGATCTTCGTCATCGGCTTCTTCCCCTCGATCTTCCTCGATCGAACGAAGGACGCCGTGCAGCTCGAGTACAACCAGTTCAAGACCGTCTCGGAGCAGTCGATCCGCTTCGGCGACGAAAAGAACGCGCAGATGCTCCCCGAAGACGACTTCTCTCCGGCGTTCCTCCGCGGCGCCCCCGGGTTCAAGGAAGACGAGAAGCCCGCAGACGGCGCCGAGCAGGCGCGCGGCGAAGGAGACGCCCAGTGAAGCTCGGCCTCTACCTCTCGATCTCGCCGCTGCTCGTCGTCGCCCTCGGCGGCGCGCTGCTGATGCTCGCCGAGGCCTTCTCGCACCACCGCGAGGAGCACGAGACGCGCAGCGAAGGACCGTCGGCGTCGCTGGCGTTCGGCACGGCGATCACCCTCTTCACCGGGGCGATCTTCGCGGCGGCGGTCTGGGCCGTCGGCCCCGAGACGCTCGACGGCGCGAAGGATCTGGCCCCCTGGCTGATCATCGATCGCTTCACGTTGTTCTTCGCCTTCACGATCTGCCTCGGCGGCGGCCTCGCCTCGCTCCTCGCGGGCGGCTACCTCCCCGAGCACCGCATCGATCGCGGCGAGTTCTACCCGCTGATCACGTTCTCGTCGGTCGGCGCGATCATCCTCGCCGCCGCGGGCGACGTGCTCACGCTCTTCCTCGGCCTGGAGATCATGTCGCTCGGCGTCTACGCGCTCACCGGCTTCCGCCGGGGATCGGCGCGCAGCACCGAGGCGTCGATGAAGTACTTCCTCCTCGGCTCGTTCGCGGCGGCGCTCCTGCTCTACGGCGCGGCGCTGCTCTACGGCGCCACCGGCCACACCGATCTCGCCGGCATCCGCGCCGCGCTCGTGGCGGGCAACCTCAACTTCGGCCTGGTGCTCATCGCCGCCACGCTGATGATCGTCGGCCTGGCCTTCAAGATCAGCGCGGTGCCGTTCCACATGTGGACGCCCGACGCCTACGAGGGCGCGCCCACGCCCGCCACCAGCTTCATGGCCGTGGTGGTCAAGTCGGCCGCGTTCGCCACGCTGCTCCGGGTGCTGCTCGTCGCCTTCGGGCAGCCCGAGCTCTCGTCGTGGGGCGCGGGCTGGCCGCCGATCATCGCCACGCTCGCCGTGCTCACCATGACGGTGGCCAACCTCATCGCCGGCCGGCAAGAGTCGGTGAAGCGCATGCTCGCGTACTCGAGCATCGCGCATGCGGGCTACATCCTCGTCGGCGTCACGACCACCATGCGCCTCCACGAGGACGGGCAGGCCAGCGTGCTGTTCTACCTGCTCGCGTACACCGTCTCGACCATCGGGGCCTTCGGCGCGCTGATCCTCTGCGGCAGCCGCGGCGCCGAGGCGGTGTCGTACGAAGATCTCGCCGGCCTCGGCAAGCGGCACCCGGCCGTGGCCCTGGTGTTCTCGCTCTTCCTGCTCTCGCTCGCGGGAATCCCGCCGACCGCGGGCTTCTTCGGCAAGCTCTACATCGTGAAGGGCGCCATCGGCGCGGGGCTCTACCCGCTCAGCGTCATCCTCCTGCTCAACAGCGCGCTCGGCGCCTACTACTACCTGCGCGTGATGGTGTTCATGTACATGCGCGAGCCGGCTCCCGGCGCGGCCTTCGCGAAGCCCATGAAGTCCGGCTACGTGACCACCGCCCTGGTGCTCGCCGCCGTCGCGGTGATGGCCCTCGGCATCTGGCCGACCACGTCGCTCCAGGTCGCGCTCCACGCCGCTCTCGCCCCCTGAGCCTGGTGCTTTTCGCCGATGCGGGCGCGCCGCCGGCGTTGTCGTCGTCACCGTACTTGCGTACGGCTCCTCCTCCGCCTTGGCGGCGCACCCACCTCGACGAAAATCACCGACGGCTCCTGGCGTAATGCCTCGGAGCCGGTGGTCCTTTGTTGACCACGGGACACGGCGTCCCCGATAGTCCACCGGCACACTCCCGGAGGACTCGATGGACACCATTTCGCGCGGCGCCGACGGCTACTTCCACCCGAAGACCGAGGACGAGCTCCGCGCCCTGATCCTCCGCGCCGGCGCCTCGCGCACCAAGCTCCGCGTGCGCGGCTCCTCGCACTCCGTCAGCGCGGCGATCTACACCGACGGCTTCGACGGCAGCGGCGTCCCCGCCTCCGGCGGTCTCGAGATCATGCTCGACGCCTACCGGGCGATCACCATCACGCCGGACCCCACCACGCCGGGCTACGCCATCGTCGAGGTCGAGGCCGGCTGCAACCTCGGGAAGAACCCGTACGATCCCACGCGCACCTCGACGTGGGAGAACAGCCTCAATTACCAGCTCCAGCTGCGAGGGTACGCGCTCGACGATCTCGGCGGCATCAGCCACCAGACCATCTCCGGGTTCCTCTCCACCGGCTCGTCGGGCGGCTCGATCCAGTTCTCGATCGACGACAACATCACCCGCCTCCGCTTCATCGACGGCACCGGCACCGTGCACGACGTGGCGCGCGACGACGCCGATCCGGCGAAGCGCGATCTCTTCGCCGCGGCCGGCGTCTCGATGGGCCTCCTCGGCGTGCTCTCGAAGATCTGGCTCCGCGCGCGGCCCACGTACAACCTCGTCGGGCAGCAGGCGACGACCAGCACCGACGCGGCCTCGATCGATCTCTTCGGGCCCGGATCACCCGCGAAACCAGGCCTCGAGCAGTACCTGAAGCAGACGCCGTACTCGCGCCTGATGTGGTGGCCGCAGCACGGCTTCGAGCGGATGCAGGTCTGGGAGGCCGCGCGCGTCGAGCCCACGCCCGACTTCGTGCCGAAGCCCTACGAAGAGCTCGGCGGCGCGCCGCAGCTCGCCTCGCTCGCCGGCTCGCTCTTCTACACCCTGGTCGGCAACCTCGACGATCTCGCCTCGGTCCCGGCCAAGCTCACGAACTGGTACGCGCACCTCGAGGGTGACATCGAGGGCGCGCCCGACGTCAACGCCAACGCCTACCCGGGCCGCGTCTCCGCCCGCCCGCGCTACACCGTGCTCGACGTGCTCGACTGGATCCGCTCGCGCCTCGCGACGACGCTCGAGGCCCAGAGCGGCCGTTATCAAGCCGATCCCGCGGCCAGCCAGCGCGGCCAGGGGCTGCTCGACGTGGCCCGCGCCACCATCGAGGGCTCGTTCCCCAACTCGCTCGCCAACGCCGTCACCAAGCTGATCGAGCTCCTGCTCGACGGCGCGCTCGAGAGCTTCCCGGCCAGGCTCCTCGCGCGCTGGCTCGAGCGCGAGATGCCCTACGTCATCGACAGCATCCTCGATCCGTTCGTCACGCTCGGCACCGACACCTGGCAAGACACCTGGATGTGCGGCCTGCCGATGGACAACCAGATGGACGATCAGCTCTGGCCGACCGAGTTCACCGAGCTCTGGATCCCGATCGAGAAGACGGGCGAGGTCATGCGCGCGCTCCGCGATTTCTACGCCGGCGAGGGCGACGCGAAGATCGCCTACGACCACACCGGCGCCTTCTCGTGCGAGCTCTACGCCACCGCGCCGAGCCCGTTCTGGATGAGCCCCTCGTACGGCGGCGCCGTGTTCCGCGTCGACGTGTTCTGGTTCGCGCTCAACGCCGGCAAGCCCACCGAGCACTTCTATCCGCGCTTCTGGAAGCTGCTGAAGGACTTCGACTTCCGGCCGCACTGGGGCAAGTACCTGCCGCCCGCGTCGCCCGAGTGGCGCGCGTACTACCGGGCCACGCTCCCGATGCTCGATCGCTTCCTCGCGCTCCGCGCCGAGCTCGATCCGCAGCAGATCTTCGTGACCAGCTACTGGCGCGATCACCTGGGGATCGCGCCCGTGTAGCCGTCACGGGATCGGCGGCGAGGCCGGCGGCCCGGGCGTCGGCGCCACGGTGCTCGCCGGCGGAGGGCCCTTGGTCGACACGCCCTCCATGTCCTTCTTCAGATCGAATTTGATCGTGAAATCGAGCTTGTTTTCGCCCGGTTTGATCTCGGTCAGCTTCTCCTCGGCGAGCTTGCGCACGAGCACGGGGAGGAAGGCGTTGACCTTGACCCGGCCCACCGGGATGCTCTTGATCTCGTACTGACCATCGAGCCCGGTCACGTCGTGGGTGGCGTACGGGAGGACGAAGACGTCGGCCTGGAGGAACGGGTTCGGGAGCATGTCGCGGACGAGGTAATGCCCCGCCTGCTGCGGGTAGAGCTTCACCGGCGAGCCGTTGCCGACGGCGACGAGGATCGCCTCGCTCGGCGCGCCGACGAGGTACGGCATGTACTGCTGATCGGGATCGAGGTTCGCGACCTCGATCCGCTGACCGAACGTCGCGGCGATGGTCCGCCGCGCCAGCGCGCAGCCGTGGATGGTGATCTTCATGGCCTCGCCCTCGGCGGGGACGATGCCGTCGAAGCCGGTCACGGTGACCACCGCGTCGGCCAGCGTCTTGCCGAGGCCGACGCGGAAGATCTTGCTGTAGGTGGCCGAGGCCTCGCCGCATTTGCTCGGGATCTTCAGCCCCGTCACCGCCGGCGCCTCGTCGCCTTCGAGGCGGATCGTGCCCTTGAGCGTGCCAGTCGGGCCCTTGTACGGCGCGGCGCCCTTGGGGTTCACCACCTCCAGGACCTTCGCGGCCGGGAAGGGGATGCCGATCGGGATTCCATGGGTATCGACGCTCGCGGCCGGCGCCGGTGCCGCGGAAGCGACCGGCACAATCGTGGCAGCCGGGACTGCCGCGGAAGCCGACGCGGCGGGCGCGCCGTCGGGAGAAGCGTTGTTGCCGCACGCCGCGAGCGAGAGGACGAGGGCGCCGAAGCCGAGCCGGTTCTTCATCGCGCGCGAGCCTAGCACCGGAAATCGCGGGCGGTGATCACCGCGCGATCGGTCGGGGGAACGGGCCGGCGAAGCGCGCGCGGACGCGGGCGCTCACGGCGAGGAGCAGGGGGTCGCCGGGCGCGGGGCCGGCGGGCGGCTCGGCGGGCAGCGCCGCGAGCCACGCGCGCGCGGCGCCCTCGTCGACGCGGCGCGAGAGCAGCTCGGCGAAGAGGAGCCCCGCGAGCGGCGAGGGCGCCGTCAGCGCGGTGGGCGGCGCGGGGATCGCGTCCATCGCGGCGGCGAGCCCGGCCGGATCGCGCGCGAGATCGGCCGCCACGGCGAGCGCGATCCGCGCGCTGAGATCGGCGGGATCGGCCGCGAGCACCACCGCGGCCTCGGCCCGCGCCGGCCCCACGCGGCCGAGCGCTGCGGCCCGCACCGCGAGCTCGCCCAGGGTCAGGTGCGCGCGCCGCGCGTGGCGTCGCGCGGCCTCGAGATCGTCGCGACGCAGCGCCTCGTCGACCTCGGCGAGCGGCGCGAGGGCGGGGGTAGCGGCCTCGAGCTCCACGGCGAGCCGCGGCGAGAGCGCGCGCGCCTGGCGGGCGGCGCGGAGCGCGAGCGCGTCGTCGTGGGTCGCGCGGGCGAAGGCGAGGAGCGCGAGCCAGGCCTCGGTCGAGCCGGGCGCGCGGATCGGCAGCGCGCGCAGCAAGCGCGAGGCCTCGGCCGCGCGGCCCGCGCCGACCAGGAGCGAGGCCGCCACGCTCGCCGCCGCGACGTCGTCGGGATCGAGGCGCACCGCCTGCAGGGCCGCCGCGAGGGCCTCATCGCGGAGCGCGCGCGCCCGCTCGGGATCGCGCGCGGCTTTCGCGGCCGTGACCCGGCAGCGCGCGATCTCGCGGTGCACCACCGGGTCGTCGGGATCGAGGCCGCGCGCGCGCTCGAGCGCGGCGTTCGCGCCGTCGAGATCGGCCCCCGGCGGCCGGCAGCGCAGCGCCCCGATCGCCGCCCACAGGCGCGCGCTCTCGTCGTCCTCGCTCGCCGCGGCCTCGAGCGCCGCGAGCGCGGTCCGCCCCGCGCGCGAAGGGGCGCCGCGCCCGATCCCCCCTTCGCCGCGCGCCTCGTCGAGCTGCGCCTCCTCGTACGCCGCCCGCCCGTAGAGCGCGTACGCGTAGTCCGAGACGAAGCGCCCGAGCACCTCGCGGCCGTCGACCACGCGCACGACCGTGGGCCCCGCGCAGCCCGAGAGCCCGCCCGCAACGAGGGCTGCCACCAGCGCGTCGACGGCCCGCCGCCGGCTCAACGACACGCCGCGATCTCGTACAGCAGCCGATCGTTCTCGCCGGGCAGCCCCACGGTGACGCGCATCCGCTTCAGCAGCCGGCCGCCCGAGGCGTGGAAGCTCTTCACGAGCACGCCGCGCGCGGCGAGCGCGCTCACCACCTCGTTCGCGGAGCGGTCGCACTCGACCCAGAGAAAGTTGGCCTCGCTCGGCGTCACGCCGAAGCCGAGCGCCGCGAGCCCCGCGGCGAGCCGCGCCCGCTCGCTCACGATCACCTCGCGCATCCGCGCGATCTCCGCGCCGAGCTCGCGGAGCACGAACGTCGCGCCCTGCTGCGAAGGCGTGGGCAAATTGTAGGGCTGGCGCGTCTTGTCGATCTCGCGCACCAGCTCGGCCGGCGCGACGAGCCAGCCCACGCGCAGCGCCGCGAAGCCCACCTTCGACAGCGTCCGCAGCACCCCGACGTTGGGGTACTGCGCCCGCAGCGCGCTCTGCTCTCCCGCGCCCGCGCCCGAAAAATCGACGTAGGCTTCGTCGACGATCACCAGCGCGTCGGGCGCCGCCTCGATCACTGCGCGCAGCCGATCGACGCTCACCCGCGTGCCGGTCGGGTTGTTGGGCGTGGCGACGAAGATCAGGTTGGGTCGCGCGAACTCGACGGCGCGCTTCATCCCGCCGGCGTCGAGATCCCAGGCGGCGTCGAGCGGGACCTCCACCACCTTGAAGCCGCGCGCGCGGGCGCTGAGGCGGTACATCACGAAGGTCGGCGACGGGGTGACGATCGACGCGGCCGGAGCGCGATCCCGCGGCCGATCGAGCGCCGTCAGCAGCAGCGCGATGATCTCGTCCGAGCCGGTGCCGACCAGGATCTCGTCGGGGCTCGCCCCACAGCTCGCCGCGATCGCGGCCCGCAACGCGGTGGCGCGAGGATCGGGGTAGCGGTTGTACTGCGCGGGGATCATCGCCTGCGCGAGCGCCGCGCCGGCCTCGGCGGAGAGCAGCGGCGGGGCCTCGTTGGCGTCGAGGCGCACCTCGAAGGCGCCGGCGAGCGGCTCGTACGACCGCAGCTCGGAGAGCTCGGCGCGGAGGAGGGGATCGAAGAAGCGCGCAGTCATCCGGGGCCGCGCATACTACCTGGCACCCTCGGGCGCGGCACCTCCAGAACCGGGGATCGATCGCGCGCCCCGTCGGGCCGGTTTTCTACGGGCGGATCGCGGCGTTGACGGCCGGCGACGCTGGCGCACGCTGGGCCCCAGCCGGCGCCGCGCCCGCGGGCTCCATCTCGATCTCGATCGTCGGCGCCGCGCCGAGCGCCGGGTGCGTGGCCAGGATCCCGCTCACGATCGGCGCGGGCCGCGGGGCCTTCTGGCGATTGTAGACGTGCACCGCGGCCATCGCGGCGATGGCCATGGCCACGACGTTGATCGCCACGATCCGCGCGAGCGACAGCGCCACCCGGATCTTCTTCAGCGTCTTCGAGGTGCTCATCCGAGCTCTCCAGCGCGTCGCGCGATCAGTTGTCGGGGATGGAGATCCCGGTCTCTTTCGGATCGAGCAGGCTGCCGATGTTGTTGACGACGGCGTCGCGCGCGCCGAGCTGGCCGGTCTTGCCCGTGAAGTTCAGCTCGAGGAATTTCACGATCGACGAGTGCTCCATCACCACGTGCGACACGTAGTTCTTCTTCGCGAAGCGGCCGATCGCCAGCAGCGGGACGCGCGTCCCGTAGGGCTTCATGTCGGCGGTGCTGTCGGCCGGCGGCGTGAGGTGATCGTAGTACCCGCCGCCCTCGTCCCAGGCGATGAGCACCAGGGTGTCGTCGGCGTAGCAGCTCGCCTGCACCTGCTTCACCAGCGCGTCGACCATCGCCGGCCCCGCGGTGAGCTTGGTCGCGTAGCCCGGGTGCTCGGTGTTGTAGCCGAGGAATTTCACGAACGACACGTTGGCGAGCGTGCCCGCCGTCACGTCCTTCGCGAGCTCGGCGTAGTCGTGCATCAGCTTGTCGTCGTGATTGAACTGCGAGTAGTACAGGAACGGGATGTCCGAGGGCTGGTAGAGGCACGGGTACGCGGGCAGGTGCGCGGTGCATTCTTTCAGCGCTCCGGGGCAGGCGTCCGGCGCCAGGCCCTTCATCCGATCGTAGCCCTCGGCGTAGACGCGGAACGTCTTGCCGGCGGCGCCGATCACGTCGAACACCGTCTGGCCTTCGTAGGTCTTCGTGCCGGGCGCGAGATCGCACTGCGCGCCGAGCGAGTCGGGCTTCTCGGCGTTGTCGGTGAACACGTACTTGGCCACCGCGAGGTACATGTCGTTCGACGACGACTGGCCCACGAGCGGCTGGAAGTTGCGGTCGGCCATGGCGTACTGGGCCGCGTAGTCGTGGTAAATTTTCACCGCGTCGCCGGCCACGGCGAAGTTCCTCGGATCCGAGCAGCCGTCGGCGCCGGTGACGTAGCGATCCATCTTGCCGCCGTTCATCTCGGCCAGCTCGCAGGCCTGGGTGTGCTTGGGATCGTAGGCGCCCACCGACGCGTCATCGAGGACCATGGGCGCGGCGCCGGAGGGATCCTTCGCGGGCGCGGCCTCGCAGCACGCCGGGCCTTCGTTGCACGAGGGGTTCGAGCCGGCGGGCGCGGTGCAGTAGCTCCCGAAGTGGTTGTCGAAGGTGTGGTTCTCCTGAACGATGACGATCACGTGAGCGATCTTGGTGCCCGAGGTGATCGGCGCCGGGCACATCGCCCCGCCGGTCCCGCTGCTGCCGGTGCCGCCGCCGCCCCCGGATCCACCGGGATCCGAGCTGCACGCGAGGAGGCAAGAGGCCGTGGCGAGGACGAGCGAGCTGACGAGCAATCGACGCATGGTCGACATCGTACCGTGACGACGCGCCGTCCGTCCGCGAAGATCGTGGCTGCGCCCGTGCTCAGCGCGGCTACTTCGCCGGCGCGGGCGGCGCGCTCGTGCGGTGGTGGAGCGCCATGTGGCCGCGCTGGATCCCCTCGGTCGCGAGCGCGCGGAGGGCCGAGAGGTTGGTCGCGAGGCCGGCGGCGGCGGTGACCATCGCCAGATCGGCGGAGCTCTTCGCACCCAGGATTTTCAAGGCCAGGCGCGCGCCGCGGTGGGCTCGCAGCGCGCCGCCGACGATCCCGAGCGAGAGCGGGATCTCGAGGCGCCCCTCGAGCACCGGCCCGGCGTCGCCGTCGACGATGCGCCACGTGGCGAGCGGCGAATAGCGCCCGCTCCGCGCGGCGTAGGCGTGCGCCGCGGCCTCGACCGCGCGCCAGTCGTTGCCGGTCGCGAGGACCACGGCGTCGACGCCGTTCATGATCCCCTTGTTGTGGGTGACGGCGCGGTACGGATCGAGCTCGGCGAAGCGCGAGGCGTTGACGACGCCGCGCGCGGCCTCGGCGCCCGAGGTGTGCTGGCAGCCGAAGTCGGCGACGGCGACGCGGGCCGTGACGCGCGCGACGCGGCGATCGCAGTAGTTCGAGAGGATCCGCAGCCCGAGCTCGCCCGCGCAGAGCTCGGCCACGCGCGCGCCCAGGGCCTCGGCCACGGTGTTGAGCAGGTTGGCGCCCATCGCGTCGCAGCAGTCGACGAGCACGTGGGCCACGAGGAAGCCCTCGCCGAGATCGCGCACGGTGATCTCGCGCGCGCCGCCGCCGCGCTCGACCAGGCCCGGCACCGCGCGGTTGGCCATCGCCAGGAGCTCGCCGCGGGCCTCGCGCACCCGCCCCACGGCGAGCGCCGCCTCGGCCGCGGGCACGTCGTGGACCTCGATCTGCGCGGTCATCAGCGAGGCGTCCATGGTCGCGTGGAAGCCGCCCGAGGCGCGCACCCGCTTCGCCGCGTGCGAGGCCGCGGCGACGACGCTGGGCTCCTCGATCGCCATGGGAACCAGGTAATCGACGTCGTTGACGCGCACGTTGAGCGCCACGCCGAAGGGCAGCGCCAGGGTGCCGATCGCGTTCTCGATCATCCTGTCGGCCGTCTCGATCTCGAGCCCGCCCTGGCTCACCGCGGCGGTGATCTCGGCCTCGTCGACCGCGGCGACGGCGGCGAGCACGCGCCGACGCTCGGCCACGGAGAGACGACGAAAGCTGGGGATGACCGAGGATTTCGAGGACATACGAGGCGGATCTGTAGCGCGTGGGCGCGGCGCGCTGTGGGGAGATCTCGGGGAGAAAATTCCGGGATCAGGTCCAGGCGACGCCGGGGGCGCCGACGCGGAGATCGAGCAAATCGTACCCGTGGACCCGCGCCAGCGCGCGGACGCGCGGGCTCGACGGAGCGGGCCCGAGGTAGACCGCGATGTCGCCGCCGCCCGCGCCGCTCGGCCCGAAGATCGCGCCCTCGGCCGCGGCCTCGGGGCGCAGCGCGGCGGCCTCGGGCGTGACGATCCCCGCGCCCGACGCGTCGCCGAGCTCGCCGAGGGCGTCGAGCTGCGCGCCGATCGCCGCCACGAGCTCGCCCGGCGTGGTCGAGGCGATCGCCGCCTCGGCGCCGCGCGCGGCCGCGTCGAGCAGGCGGCGATAGCGCGCCGGATCGGCCGCCGCGAAGGCCCGCACCTTGCGGATCAGATCGCCCGTCGACGCCGAGACCGGGCTCGCGAAGACCTCGACGATCGTGCCTGCGGGGAGCGGATGCGGCGCGATCGCGAGCTCGCCGCCGCGGATCGACGCGGTGATCACCCCGCCGAACGCGCTCGCGGCCACGTCGATCCCGCTCCCGCCCGGCTGCGCGCTCCGATGCGCCGCGTAGGCCGCGGGAAACACCGCCGCTGCGAGTGATCCCGGCATTTCATGCAACAGCTTCTCTCCGGCGATCGCGGCGATCGACGCCACCAGGATCGCCGCGCTCGATCCCACGCCGAGCTTGCGGCTCGTCCCGTCGGGCAGCGGCGTTCGAAGCGCCGAGGCGTCGAACCACGGTGCGCGATCGATCACGCGAGCGTCGATCGCCGCGCGGACCTCGTCGGTCACCAGCGCCGCGGGGCGCGAGGCGTCGGCGACGACGTAGCGATCGACCGCGGCGACGATCGACGGGGCGCCCTCGAGCACCGCGTAGGCGCCCGAGAGCACGATCTTCCCCGGCGCGCGGGCGATCACGGCTGCGCTGCGGGCTCGGCGATCAAGGTCGCGGGGCCGCCGGGGCGCGTGCGGATCGTCCGCTTCACGCCCGCGACCGCGGCGATCGCCCGCTCCACGTCGTCTTCGCGCTCCGGCGTGGTCAGCACCTTGACGTGCGGGCCGGCGTCGATGGTGAACCACGCCGGCAGCCCCGCGGCGCGGAGTCGCTTCACCTCCTCGATCACCTCGACCGTCGCGCCGGCCCAGTAAATCAGGCCCGGGCACGCCGCGATCGCCGCGGCGTGCATCCGCAGCGCGCTCTCCTCCGCGGCGACGCCGAGCGTCGGCAGATCGCCGGCGAGCACCGCGGCGCGCACCCGCGCGAACAGCGCCGGCGCGGTCTCGACCCACGGCGGGTAGAACGGGCTGGTGCGCTGCGTGTGGAGCATTCCCTCGGTGGAGAGCGTCGATTTCGGTCCCTCGCGCGTCACGGCGACCAGCACCCGCAGCGGGAAATGATCGGCCGGGGCCACGCTCGCCGCCGCGAGATCCTCGTCGCCCGGGTGCCCGTCGCGGAGCTCGACGAAGCCGCCGAGCACCGATCGCGCGGCCGACACCGAGCTCTTGCGCGCGAGATCGCTGCACCGCGCGCCGTCCCAGTCGAGGCCCGCCGCCGAGGTCGCGGCGAGCGCCAGCGCAGCGAAGGCCGAGGCGCTCGACGCCAGCCCCGCCGCCGTGGGGAAATCGTTGGAGCTCCAAACATTCGCCCGGGTGGCGACGCCGGCGCGGGCCCGCACCCGATCGAGGAGCGCGGTCACCCGCCTCGTGTCGCCGTCTTTCCCCGGCTTCCCGCCGAGGATGAACGCGTCGGCGGCGAGCGCGGGATCGAAGGCCACGGTGGTGGTGGTCGCCATCCCGGCGAGGGTGACCGAGAGGCTGGGGACGGCGGGCAGGTTGTGCCCGAACTCGCGCTTGCCCCAGTATTTCGCGAGGGCGATGTTGGGATGGGCCGTGGCGGTGGCCCGGCCGGCGAGGGTGCTCATACGACTCCTGGAGATTGTTCGGGGACGCCCACGCGCGTGACGAACCCGCTGAAGCCGGCGGCCCGCCACGCGGCGAGGATCATCGCGCCGGCCGCGTCTTCGTCGGTGCTCTGGTTGGCGCCGACCAGGGCGATGACCGAGCCGCCGCCGCCCGCGCCGGTGAGCTTGGCGCCGAGCGCGCCGGCCGCGCGCGCCGTGGCGCACATGTCCTCGATTGGCCCGGTCGAGAGCAGCAAGCCGGCGAGGATCATCTGGTTGAGATCGAAGAGCCGCCCGAGGCCGAGCAGATCGCCGGCCTCGACCGCCAGCGCGGCGTTCTCCACGAGGGCGGTGATCCCGGCGATGGACTTCTCGACCATCGCGGTCTTGCGCGCGTGGAGCCGCGCGACGCCCTCGACCATGGTCCGCGTCGACGACGAGCTCCCGCTCCAGCCGATGCAGAGGACCAGCGGCCGCGCCACCGGGATCGGGTGCGCGCCGTGCTCGCGCGTGAAGCGAAAGCAGCCGCCGATCGCCGCCGCGGCGGTGTCGATCCCCGACGGGTTGCCGTGGAAGATCCGCTCCCACGCCACCGCGCGCGCGGCCGATTCGCCGTCGATTTCCGCGTCGAACAGGCGCGCCACCGCGCGGCCCACCGCCACGCCGATCGCCGCCGAGCTGCCGAGCCCGCCGCCCGCCGGCAGCTCGCTCGTGGCCTCGACGAGCACGCTCGGCGCGGCGCGTCCCTCCGCGAGCAGGGCGGCGAAGGCGCGCGCGCGATCGTCGGTGGAGCCGGCGTCGGCGGCGATGCGGTCGTCGCCGAGCAAGAGCACGCTCGGCTCGCCCGGCGCGAGCGTGGTCGCGGTCGCGCGCGCGCCGCGATCGATCCCCGCGGCCAGGGCCGGCGCGCCGTACACGACGGCGTGCTCTCCCAGGAGGATCACCTTGCCATGCGCGGCGCCGTGAGCCTTCATTCAGGGCCTTTTCGCAGCGATCGCGCCGCGCCGGCGAGCATCTGCTTCGCGGCCGGCGCGAGCGGGAGATCCGCGGCGAGCGCCTCGGCGTCGTCGCAGAGGCTCGCGAGCCGGCGCTCGACCTCGGCCCGCGCGCCCGACGCTTGCAGCGCGGCCGTCGCCGCGGCCACTTCGGCGTCGCTCGCGCTCGCGACGCCGAAGGCTCGCTCGAGCGCGGCGCGGCCGGCGGCGTCGAGCCGGTGCTCGGCCTCGGCGAGGATCGCCGTGCGCTTGCCGGTGCGAAGATCGCTCCCCAGCGCCTTGCCCTGCTCCTCGACGCTGCCGAAGGTCCCGAGCAGATCGTCGCGGAGCTGGAAGGCCACGCCGAGCGGCGCCGCGTAGCGATCGAGGGCCGCGCGCGCCGACGGCGACGCGCCCGCGAGCGCCGCGCCGAGGGCGATCGGCCCGCGCACGGTGTAGCTCCCGGTCTTGAGATCGTGCATCGCCTCCACGTCCTCGGCGCGGCCGAGCACGTCGATCTGCTGGCCGATCACCACGTCCTCGTGGATCCGCAGGTAGAGCTGCATCACCTCGACCACGCGCGCCGGCGGCACGTCGATGGCGGCGAGGGTCGCCAGCGCCATGCCCCAGGTGAAGTCGCTCGCGAGGATCGCCGACGACGCGCCGAAGCGCTCGCCCAGCTCGGCGCCGAGGATCACGTGCACGCTCGGCCCCCCGCGCCGCGCGACGTCGCCGTCGATCCAGTCGTCCTGGATGAGCAAATACGTTTGCAGCAGCTCCAGCGCCGCGCCGATCTGGAACGCGGGCTCGAGCGCGGCCTGGGGCGCGACGCCGGCGTGCACGGCCGCGAGCAGCGCCGCGCGAAAGCGCTTGCCCCCGCGCAACGTGAGCTCGCGCGCGGCGCTGGCCATGGCCACGACGGCGGGCCCGTGGCGCTGGATCGAGGCGATTTTCGCCGCCCACAGCTCGGTCAGGCGCGACTCGATCGCCGGGCGAACGTGCGCGAGCAGGGAAGGGAAGTCGTCGCCGAGCTCCGCGAGACCGGTGAGCGCGACGGGCGTGAGATCGTTCGGATCCATCTGGGCGAGCGTCATCGAGGGCGCGCACACTAGCATCGAAGAGCGCGCAATTTGCGACCGGAACCTGGGGAAAAAGGGCCGCGCGAGTGGCTGAGAGCGGTCAGCTGGCGGCGGGCATGGACGGACGGCGGCGCCCCTGGGTTAAGCTCGCGCCGATGGGCGCCATCCTCTTCGATTGGCCGTACACCGCCCTCGCGGTGACGCCGCTGATGCTCGCGGCGTTCGCCCTCGAAAAGCGGGCCCCCGATGCGGCGCCGCGCTGGCGCGATCCCGCCTCGATCCTCCCGCTGCTCTGGCCAATGTATTTGCTCCACCAGTTCGAGGAGCACGGCGTCGATCTCCTCGGCCGCCGCTATGCCTTCCTCGGCGAGCTCTGTCGGGTCCTCGGCCCCATCGGCGCTTCCGGCGACTGCCCCGCTGATCCGGCCTTCATCTTCGCCGTCAACTGCGTCGGCGCTCAGATAGCCTTTCTTCTCAGCGTGGTGTTCCGGAAGAAGAGGCCTGTAATCGCCGCCTGCGCGTGGGGGATCGCGCTCGTCAACGCCGTCACCCACATTGGCTCGGCCATCGCGCATCTCGCCTACAATCCCGGGCTGCTCACGAGCGTGGTCCTGTTCGTCCCGATGAGCGCGTGGATGCTTCACACGGTGCTGAAGGCCGGTGTCGTGGAGCGCCGCCGGGTCCCGAGGATTTTCGCCACGGGCGTCGCGTTGCACGCGGTTCTCCTCGGCTCCCTGCTGCTCCACGCCCGCGGGTGGCTGTCGGAAACGGGTCTCCTGCTGGTCAATGGCGCCAACGGCCTCTGGCCGCTGGTCTTCGGCACCCTTGGACTCAAGCCTCCCGTTCCCGCCGAGTGAGCGCCGCCATCCCGAGGGCGCTCAGAAAGAGGCTTTGGGGTTGTCTCCGAAATCCGGGTCTCCCGGCACCACCGGCCTGGAGATCAGCTTGCTCCCGCCGCTGCTCATCAGGAACCTCCCGCCCTCCACGCCGAAGAAATAATTGGTGCAAATCTCGTGGTTCCCGGGCGCGAACACCGCGTCGAACGTGGCCCCGGTGATCTTCTTCCACCCACCCCCGGTCAAGGCCTGGATATCGTGAAAGTACGCCGTCCTCGTGCCCGCGTTCAGGCACGTATCGCCGGGCTGATCCGACCAGTCCTCGATGAACCCGATCGCGTAATCGGTCATCGCCTTCTCCTTGTACCGCTGCGTCCCCAGGCTGATCGGCCCGAGCCCGCGCGTCACGTCGGTGAAGCTGAACGCGTAATCGGCGCACGTCGCGCAGTCGGCCGGGTAGGTGACCGTCATGTGGGTCTCGTAGGTGTCCCCGGGCTTCATCATGTAATCGTCGGGCAGCCCGGCGATCGCCCCGTGCTTGCTCGGCGGAAACAGCAGCCGACAGCTCGTCCCGGTGCCCTCACCGCCGAACCCCACAACCTCGTTGCAAAGGCCCTTGTCCTTGATCTCCGACTTCTGATTCGGATCCACGTCCCACACCGAGAACAGCACCTTGGTGGTCTTCTCCCCGTTGTAATCGTCGAACTGGATCCCCCCGTAGGCGCCTGCCCAGTTGTGGGTCGAGTAATAGGTGCTCGCCGGCCCGGTCACCGGCGTGACCTGGACCTTGAATTCGCTGTACACACCCGGAACATCGTAGGTGATGTGCACCGAGTCCGTCCGCGTCTGCGGATCCGGCGTGGCCTTGCCGGTGAACGTCACCGCCTGATCGGCGACCCCATCCACCTTGATCTTCGCCGTCGCCACCTCGCTCCCTTGATCGCCGGCGGTCCAGATCGCGCGGATATGGCCGTCGTTCCCGGTCACCTTGCCCGCGGGGAACACCCATCCATGGCCCGCGTCGGTCGCCCAGCGCACCTCGCACCCGACCACCGGCGCCCCCGCGTTCTGCACCTGGATATCCAGCGCTTGCGGATGGATGGAGTCGACCACGTCGCGCTGGTAAGGCGTGCTGGAAAAGACGCTGCCAAACTCGGCGAAGCCCGCATCGGCGTTTTGCGTGGAGAGCTGGCTCCCGGGCGGGCAGGGGGCTTGAGGGTCTATTTCGGCGCCGCCGGTTCCGCTGCTGCTCGTGGCGCCGCCGCCCGTGCCGGAGGCCGCTCCGCCGCCTGCGGAGCTGGTGGAGCCGGTCGCCGCTCCACCGCCGGCGCCCGCCTGGCCGGCGCCTCCGCAGCCGAGCGTGGCGGCGACGAGGACCGTTACGACGGCGGGCGCGCGAACGAGCAGAGTGTGGCGCATCCGCCGAGACTACGCTGGAAGCGCGCCGCCCGATAGCCCCTACGGCGCGAGCACCGGCAGCACGATCGCCGAAGCCGCCTCCAGCGATCGCGAGATCCGCTGCGTCGCCCGCACGTAGTCGCCCGCCCTGGCAGTGAAAATGTTCGGCACCCACCGCTGCGGGTTCCGGTCGATCACCGGGAACCAGGAGCTCTGCACCTGCACCATGATCCGGTGTCCCGGCAGGAACGTATGCGCGTGGCACTGGAGATCGATGGCATAGCGAACGATCTTGCCCGAAGGGATCTTCGCGGGGCTGACGAAGCTCTCGCGAAAGCGCCCGCGCAGCACCTTGCTGGCGATCATCAGCTCGTACCCGCGCATGTCCACCGGCGCTCTGGCCTTCGGATCGGCGTCTTTCTGCGGCGGCGCGGCCTCGCCCTCGGGGTACACGTCAATCAGCTTCACGATCCAGTCGCTGTCTTCGCCCGACGTCGACGCGAAGAGATCGGCCACGATGTCGCCGCCGATGGTCACGCCCTCGGCGAGCACGCCGGTCTGGTAGCTCAGCACGTCGGGCCGGTGCTCCACGAACCGCTGATCCTGAACCAGCCACTCGGGCCACTGCTCGCTCGTGAACAGCGGCAAAATAGGGCGCGGACGAAAAGGCACGGGGTTCGCCGGATCGGAGACGTACTCGTCGGCAGCCGCGGCGCCGCGCTCCTTCGGCGCCTCGAACGACAGGCGATGATCCGCCTGCAAATAGAGCTTCTTCTTGCTCACACCGACCTCCGGAGGCCACTTGTCGAAGGTGCGCCAGCGGTTCGTTCCGGTCTCGAAGATCGTGGCCTCGGCCGAGGGGCGCTCTCCCTTTCCATGCAGCCAGTACGCGAGCCACCGCGGGCGAACGACCTCGTTGTAGTGAACGCCGGTCTCGCTCCCAAACTCGATGTTCCCGAGGTGGCCCCCGCGATCGTACCAGCCCCCATGGTTCCAGGGCCCGATCACGATCTGATTGAGGTGCTCGGCGTCCTCCTTCTCGAAGGTCTCGTAGATTGCCGAGGGGCCGTAGAAGTCTTCTTGATCCCAGAATCCGGAGACGTTGAGCAGCGGGACCGTGGTCTTCTTCAGGTACGGCGTGAACGACTGCTTCTGCCGGAACGCGTCGTTGTTGGGGTGAGCGACGAAGTCGTTCCAGGTCGGCATCTTGCCGTGGAAATAGCGCTCATCGGCGTTCGCGAGCGGGCCCATGCTCAGGAAGAAGTCGTAGATGTCGCCCCGACCGAACTTGAAGAAGGTGTTCTCGTCCTTGTTCGACTCCAGCAACGCGACGTACTCGAAGCCATAGGCCAGCCGGAAGGCGCCGCTGTGGTGGAAATCGTCGCCGAGGAATTGATCGGCGGGGGACGCCTCCTCGAGCACCGCCTTGAGCGCCGGATGCGGATCGAGCAGAGCCATGGTGGCTGTCCAGGCGTCGTACGAGGCGCCCATCATTCCAACCCGACCGTTGTTGCGCGGCACATTGTGAACGAGCCACTCGATGGTGTCGTAGGCGTCGGTGCCCTCGTCGATCGCCTTCGGATCCGCGCGATCGCGCGGCGCCCGGCTCATGACGAACGCGCCCTCCGAAGCGAAGCGTCCGCGCAGGTTCTGATAAACCCAGATGTACCCGTCGACCGCGAGAGCTGCCCTCCAGCCCCCGACCATGCCCTCGGTGTCTTTGGGTACGCCGTACGGCGTGCGAGCAAGCAAGATCGGCAGCGGACCTGCCGCGCCGGTGGGAGCGAGGATGACTGTCTCGAGCTTGATCCCATCGCGCATGGGGATCATGGCGCGGGTCAGCGTGAAGGCGTCTGCCGGAGCGGGAGCGGCCGAGGCCGCCGTCGTAGCGGAGCCGGCGGCAACCGGCGGAGGGCAGACGGCCGGGGACGGCCGAGCAGGTGGCGGTGAGACGCCGTTGCACGAGAGCAGGAGTGCAGCAGGGCCAAGCAAACCAGCGCGCACTGTCATGGATGAATCAACCTCTCACCGCTTCCGCCCCATCCCCGCGAGAGCGCTCCGCACCGCCCCCCGCCCGCTCCCGCGCCCCCCCGCCACCACCGGATCGACCCCCCCCACCAGCAGAGAGAGCGCCCGCGCGCTCACCTTCGCTTCC
Source organism: Byssovorax sp. (assembly GCA_040006075.1). Taxonomy (GTDB): domain Bacteria; phylum Myxococcota_A; class Polyangia; order Polyangiales; family Polyangiaceae; genus JANYGI01. Next base: position 21,668 of record JBDTXR010000039.1, read on the forward strand.
CCGACCACCTTCGCATCCCCCGCTTCCTCCGCAATCCACACCACCCGCCGCGTCACCGCCAGCGCCGCCGGCAAAGCCCCGACCCCGACATACGCACTCGCCAGCTCCCGCAGAGTCCCCACATCCCCGGGCTGATACCCCGCCGCCGCCTCCAGATCCGCGACAGCCTCCATCAACCTCTTCTGCCGGATCCGCAAGCGCGCCCGCGCCCGGTGCCCCTCGCCAAATCCATTCACATGATCGAGGCCCGTCGAATAGGTCCGCTCCGCTTCCCGCGGATCCCCCATCGCCTCCTGCAAAGCCCCCAGGCTCAAATAAGCCGCCGAATACGTCGGATCAAATTTGATCGCATCCAGATACCGCCGCACGGCCGTATCCGTATCTCCCTGCGCCGCGTGCTCCCGCCCTTGCCGCGTCAGCTCCGTTGCCTGGGACGTCGCCCAGCTCACCGCGTCGTCCGCGCAGGCCGATCGCGCGACGAGCGCGGCGATCACCCCCGCGATCATCGTTGCTCCGAGCCTCGGCACCCGCGGAGCATAGACGATCCTCGCGCCGGATCCTCCCTGGATCGCCGCGGCGCGCGCGGCTACGCTCCGCGGCATGCCGAACTACCGCGACGTCGACGCCGGCCTCCGCATCGACACGCTGGAGGCCAAGCTCGCCGAGCGCGACGCGGCGGTCGCCGCGCGCGACGCCGAGCTGAAAGAGCTCCGCGCCGGCTTCGCGGGGGCGCGCCGCGGCGGTGCCTCGGATCGCGCGCGCAAGGGCACGCGCTTCGTCGCCATTGGCGGGGTCCTCGCCGTCGCCGCGCTCGGCTTCGCGCTGGCCTCGACGCGCCGCGATCTCGCCCGCGAAGAGCAGCACGTGCGCGACACCATCGACATGTCGCGCACGCACCAGGTCCACGCCGACAAGCAGCTCGCCGAGGCCAACGAGAAGCTCCTCGCGTGCACCACCGAGGCCGGGACGAACAAAATCCCCGGGCCGCACGCCTATTTCGGCACGCCCTCCGATCGCGCGGCGATCGAGCTCGCCCTCGACTCCGCGGCACACGACGCCTCCAGGTGCCACGTCTTCCACGGCGAGACGGGCGTCGGGCGCGTGCACCTGATCTTCGATCCGATGCAAGGCAACGTCGAGTCGGCGTCGGTCGACTTCGGCCCGTTCGTCGACGCCGGCATCAGCGAGTGCGTCCTCGCCGCCTTCCGCCGCGTCCACGTCGACGCCTTCAAGGGCACCCACGTCACGCTCACCAAAGAGTTCACCATCAAGTAGCCGCAGCCCCGTCAACGCCCGTGCGTAGCGCAGGCGCCACGGCGCAGCGGCCACCCGCGGCGCTCCGGCTCGCGATCCCCTCGTTTCGCCGTGCGGTTCGCGCTCCGCGCGGCTGGCCATCGTCTTGCTGGTCTGCTCTCGCCGCCCTCGTGTAGGCTGCGAGCCGCGGCCGGCGGCTTCACTCTCGGCCCCCCGTTCTTCGCACCATGGCCACCTGCCCCACCTGCCGCGCCACCTACCCGAACGACCACAAGATCTGCTCGGTCGACGGCGCCACGCTGCTCCCGGACGAAGCCTTCAGCGGCGCGGATCCCGATCTCGCGGCCGGCATCCAGGTCGGCGAGTACATCATCGAGGGGAAGATCGGCGAGGGCGGATTCGGCAGCGTTTACCGCGCCGTGCACCCGCTCATCGGCAAGGCGGCGGCGATCAAGGTCCTGAACCGCCAGTACTCCTCGAACCCGCAGATGGTCTCGCGCTTCATCGCCGAGGCCCGCGCCGTGAACCAGATCAGGAACCGCAACATCATCGACATCTTCTCGTTCGGGATGCTCGAGGACGGCCGCCAGTACTACGTGATGGAGCTGCTCGACGGCATCACCTTCGACGGCTACCTCAAGCAGAAGGGCCGCCTCGCGCCGGAAGACGCGATGCCCATCCTCCGCGGCATCGCCCGCGCCCTCGGCGCCGCGCACGCCGCCGGGATCGCCCACCGCGATTTGAAGCCCGAGAACGTGTTCCTGGTGATGGAAGACGACGGCGGCGTCTTCCCCAAGCTCCTCGATTTCGGCATCGCCAAGCTGATGGGCGAGTCGGGCCTCGGCCACAAAACCCGCACCGGCGCGCCGATGGGAACGCCGCACTACATGTCGCCCGAGCAGTGCCGCGGCCGCAACGTCGACCAGCGCACCGACATTTACTCGTTCGGTATCGTGGTCTTCGAGACCCTCACCGGCCGCCTCCCGTTCGACGGCGAAGACGTGATGGATCTGCTGCTGAAGCAGACCAGCGCGCCCGCTCCGCGGATCTCCGAGGTCTGCCCCGATCTGCCGGCAGCGCTCGATAATCCGGTGCTCCACATGCTGGAGAAAGATCCGGCGAACCGCCCGGAGTCGCTCATGGCCGGCCTCGACGCGCTCGCTGCGGCCGCGCAGAGCGCCGGCTTCGACGTGAAGACGGCGCCGCGCAAGCAGCCGGATCCGCTCCCTCCCGGGACCGGGCCGGTGCGCACCGGCGTGGGTCACTCGCTCACGCCCGCGGAGCAGGAGATCTCGGGCGCGCGCACCATGCTCCAGGGCGCCGAGACCAAGCCCACGCTGCCCGCCGCGACCGCGCCGGCGGCCATGTCGCGCGCGCCGCTCTTCGTCGGCGGAGGCGTCGCGGCGGCCTTTGCCATCGTCGCCGCGATCGTTCTGCTTCGCCCCCCCGCGCCGCCGCAGCAGCCTCTCACCGTCACGGTGCCGCAGCCCACCCTGGTCGTCGCGCCCTCGGCGCCGACCGTCGTCACCCCGGTGGCCACCGTGGTCCCCGCGCCGGTGGGGCTCCCGGCCGAGGCCGAGATCACCGTCGATTCGACCCCGAAAGAGGTCGAGATCTACCTGGGCAAAGACCGGCTCGGGACGTCGGCCAAGCCCCTTCATCTCAAGCGGAGCGACGACAGGGTGAAGCTCACCTTCAAGGCCGCTGGCTACGCGCCTCAAGACCTGGAGATCGCCCCCTCGGCCGACTCCCACGTCGCCATCTCGCTCGTGAAGCTCGGCGTCGGGGCCAAGAAAAAGCCCGGCGGCGGAGATCTCGAATACTGACGCTCTTCATGCCACCTGGAGACCAGAGCATGCCTTTCCGACGCGCCCCCCTCCTGCTCTCGCTGTGCTTGCCGCTGCTCACGCCGGGCCTGCTCTCCTGCGCCGATCTCCCCACGATCGAGGAGGATCGCTGCGGCAACGGCTTCATCGAGCCCGGCGAGGACTGCGACGACTTCGGCGCCACCGCGAAGAAGCCGGGCACGGTCGGCTCGGGCGCGAGCTGCAACGCCCCCGGGGTGCCCAACCAGTGCCACTTTCACTGCGAGGTGCTCGCCGACTGCGAGGCGGCGCCGGTCTCGGCCAAGGGATCGGGCTGGCGCTGCGGCGTCGACAACGTCTGTCGAAGGCCGCAAGGCGCCGATAGCGGCAAGGGCACGTTCTTCGAGCCCCAGAGCAGCCTGGTTCCCGGCAGCGCCGACGAGCTCTTCGCCGGCGATTTCGACGGTGACGGCCGAAAGGACGTGCTCGCCGTCGGACAGGCGGGCTTCGATGTCCACTACTTCACGCCCGGCGGCGCCGAGGCCAAGTCGGTCAGCGTCCCCGGCGCGCCCATCGTCCCGGCGATTGGCAAGCTCACCTCGACCCTCGCCGACGACTTCACCATCGACGTGGGCCGCGGCGTCGGCGTGATGCTGGGCGGAGTCGGCGAGACCCTCGATCCGGCCTCGTATCAGTCCCTCGATATCAAGAAGCGCTACGGAGGCGCGCCGGACGACATGCGCCTCTTCATCCTCGACTCGGGCGGTGGTCCGAGGCCAATGGCCCTGGCCAGCGCCGGCCTGGGCGTGCAGCTCATCGAGGCGGCCGCCGATCCCAAGGGCAACATGAACAACGTGGTCATCGATACCGCGGTGGGCTTTGGCCGCAAAACGCTCCTCGGGAACATCCCGGTGGGCTTCCTGAGCTCGATGGACGACCACCAGCGCTTCCTCCTCGCCTACGAGGGCGTCCCGAGCGTGTCTGTCGTCGAGGTCGTGGTCGCGATGCCGAACCCGCCGGTGGTGACGCGGGCCGCGATCAAGCTCCAACCCGGGTTGACGATCCACGGCGGGGCGTTCTTCGCCGACGTCGACCTCGACGGCAACACCGATGTGCTGGTCGGCGCCGCGAAGTGTGGCAAAGATCCCCTGGATCTCAAGGTGGTCCGGTGCGTGAGCGCGGAGCTCCTCGTCGCCTATGGCGACGGGAAGGGCGCCTGGAACCCGCTCCCGAAGAGCTCGCCCTCGTGGGATGCGGCCATGGACGGCTTCGCGGGCGACTACTTCCAGACTTACCCCGACGACGCGCCTCCAAAGATACCGCCGCTGGAGACCGAGATTGGCCAGTACCTGCCGCTGGCCATCGGACGGATCAACAACGACGCCTCCCTCGATTACGTCAACGCGTTCGGCATCTACGTGAGCGACGGCGACGCCGGCAAGGACTGCCCCAACTCCCCCAACGGCCATTGCCGCGTCGAGGGGCCCTCGGCCGGCGGGCAGTGGTCCGAGGCCAGGATCGCCGACTTCAACGCCAACGGCCGCGCCGACGTGGTGGGCGTGTCCCCCAGGGCGCGGGGAATCGACTTCTTCAACGGGACCGGGACCGGGGTCTTCAACACCTTCTCTCTCCCCACCGAGGGCGTCCCCAGGAACCTTGCCGTCGGCGATTTCGACGGCGATTTCGTGGCCGATCTCGCCTTCGACAGCAAGACTTCGCGGATCGACAAGGACGCGACGTCGAGCGACGTTCACAAAGTCTTCGTGGCCTTCGGGAACCCGAGCGGCGCGCCCTCCGTCGCCGCCAACATGGGTGAAGTGCCCAACCTGCTTCGCCTCGTCGGGGGGAGCATCTCCTCGTTTGGGAACGACGCGGCCACCGAGCTCGTGCTCCTCTCGGGCGTTCAGGCCACGTACTCCGTGACGCCCAGCGGCGAAGAGACGAGAGACACCGACGGAGCCGACTGGAAGGTGGGCCTCGCGCTCGGCAACGGCTATCGCCAGCTCCAGGCGCCCCTGCTGTTCTTCGCTCCGGGATCCATCGCGCTCCACGGCCAGCCGGTCGCGTCGGCGATTGGCCTCTTCGACGGCGACGCGCACGCCGATCTCGCCGCCATCGTCGCCCGCCGGGCGAGCTCGGAAGACTTCGACGCCCCGCCGCCCAAGGGCGTCGCTGCCATCTGCGATTTCAGCGCAGAGCTGTGGATGCTCCCCGCGCTCGGCGAGGCGGCCATCGATCCTCCTGCCGACTCCTCGAAGAGGATCGATATCGGTCCCGTGAACAGCAGCGGTGTCGACGCGGGCTTTCTGCCGGTCCGCCGCCTGGTCGAGACGGTCCCCATCAACGCCGACGGCGTCGGCGGCGACGAGCTGCTCATCGCCCTCCCGGCCTACGACGGCTGCGATCACCTGGGCCCGTTCAAGCTCCACGGCGAGCTCCTCCTGGCCCACTTCTACGACAAGGCGCCGCCGACGATCACTCCGATCCTCACGACCGTCGGCGCCAACGAGTTCCTGCTGCGTCTCCGCGTCGGCGACCTCGACGGCGACGGCAAGCAAGACATCGCCGCGCTCGACGCCACCTTCGACTTCGCAAAAGGCCAGCTCGCCGGCACCAAGATCGTCGTGCTCCGCGGCAAGGGCGACGGCACCTTCGAGCCGCGGATCGACGTGCCGATCGTCGGCTACCCGGTCGATCTGGCCCTGGTCAACGCCGACGGCGACAGCGCCCCCGAGATCGTCGGCGTCGCCGACTTCGCTGCTCTCGACGGCGGGGCGGCGCTCTTCGTCGTCGCCTGGGACAAGGCCAACTCCAAACAGCCCTTCAAAACGCTGCTCCCGACCGCGACCGCGACGACGACGACCAGCGCCACCGGCTCGATGCTGGAAGGTCCGACGTCGCTCGCCGGAGGCGACTTCGACGGCGACGGCGTCGACGACGTCGCGGTCGCGGTCGCCGGCGGGATCCGCCTCTTCAAGGGAGTCGCCAAGTGAAGACTCGCTCTCTCGTCCTCGTCCTGGCGCTCGCGACTCCGCTCCTCCTCGGCCGACCTGCCTTCGCGGCCGATCCGCCTGATCAGGGCCGCACCCTCTTCAACGCCGGCGCGCAGGCCTACGCAGCGGGCCAGTTCACCGCGGCGATCCAGGCCTTCGACGAGTGCTATCGCCTCGATCCGCGCCCCGGCGTGCTCTTCTCCATCGCGCAGGCTCACCGCCGGCAATACTACGTCGACAAGCGCCCCGAGCACCTCAAGCTCGCGATCCAGAACTACCGCGATTACCTCACGAAGGTGACCGACGGCGGCCGCCGCGCCGACGCCGCACAGGCCCTCTCCGAGCTCGAGCCGGTGGCCGACCGACTCGGCACCTCCGCTGCGCCGGCCGCCCCCGCGGCGCCCCCCGAGACCCGGCTCATGGTCTCTTCCCCCACCCACGAAGCGACGGTATCGGTCGATCAGGGGAAGGCCATGGAGGCCCCGCTCATCACCGAGATCAAGCCCGGTAAGCACTCGCTCCACCTCACGGCGCCCGGGTATTTCGACGAGGATCGCGAGATCAACGCCTCGGCGGGCGGCGTCGCCGCGCTCGACATCGCGCTGCGCGAGAAGCCGGGCCTCCTGGTGATCAAGGCCCGTGACGGCGCCCTGCTCACCATCGACGGTCGCTACGTGGCGACGACGCCGCTCCCGCGCCCGCTGGAGATCGACGCCGGACACCACCTGATCGCCCTCGCGAAGAACGGCTATTACGCCCACACCGAGGAGATCGACGTCGGCCGCGCCGAGACCAAGACCCTCGACGTGACCCTGGGCGCCACCAAGCAGCGCGTCGCCGCGTACGTGCTCCTCGGCACCGGCGCCGCCGGGATCCTCGTTGGAGGCGTGTTCGCCGGCCTCGCCGCGCACCAGCAGAGCCTGGCCCAGGACATCGACGCCACGCGCCAGACCAAGGGCTACGACTGCCGCGACGCCCCCGCGGACTGCCCGACGAAGGCCTATCAAGACGCCGTCGATCAGCGCAACCAGCTCCGCCCGATCGCCGGCATCGCGCTCACCGCCGGCGCGGTGGTCGCGGCCACGGGCGCCGTGCTGTTCCTCTTCGACCAGCCGTCGCTCGACCCCCGCGCTGCGCGCTCCGACACCAAGGCCCGGCCCATGGCGCCGCCCCCGAAGGCCACGCCGCTGGAGATCTCGGCCGCTCCGGCGATCGGCCCTGGATTTTACGGGGGATCGTTCGTGGGCCGCTTCTGATCAGAACAGCGCCGCGGTGATCCCGTCGGCGTAGACCCGCGCGCGCGGAGGCAAGCGAAGGTGGCCGTTCTCCACCGTGAGATCGCCGCGCGCGACCAGCCTGTCGGCCGCTCGCCGCCTCCCCGCCGTCCACGCGTCGATTCCGAGCTCGCGCGCCGAGCCCTCGAGATCGAAGCCCTCGCGGAGCCGCAATCCGAGCATGATCCGCTCGCGCAGCCGCGTCTCGGGATCGAGAGGCTCTTCGCTCTCGACCAGCGCCGCGAGGTCCCCGCCGCGGGCGGCCTTCGCGTAGCGCGCGGGATCGGGCAGGTTGCGGTAGCGGACCGCGTGCCCCGCGTCGTCGCCGATCGTCCCGTACGCCGCGCAGCCAAGCCCCAGATAATCGGTCCCGCGCCAGTAGCCGAGGTTGTGCTGCGCCTCGTCGCCGGGCCGCGCGTAGTTGGAGATCTCGTAGTGCGCGAGCCCGCGCGCCTCGAGCCGCGCCTCGATGGCGAAGAAGGCCTCGGCCACCGCGTCGTCGGGCGCGATCGGGAGGCGCCCCTTGCGCGCCAGCTCGCCGAACTGCGTGCCAGGCTCGATGGTCAGGCTGTATGCCGACACGTGGGTCACGCCGGTCGACGCCACGCGATCGACCTCGGCCGCGGACTCGAGCGGCGAAGGCGCGCCTTCGCCGGTCGCCACGCCGTAGATCAGATCGGCGCTCACGCGCGGCATCCCCGATCGCAGCGCGGCCTCGACCGAGGCCAGGCCACCGTCCGGATCGTGGAGGCGACCCAGGAACCTCAGCCGCTCTGGATCGAGCCCCTGCACGCCGACGCTGAGGCGATTGACCCCTTGATCCCGCAGCGCCCGCGCCCGCTCTTCATCGAGCGACGTCGGGTTGCACTCGACGGTGATCTCCGCTCCTTCACCGCCGCCCGACGCGTCGAGCACCGCCTTCAAAACGCGGCCCAGCTCGCTCGGCGCCCACAGCGACGGCGTCCCTCCGCCGAAGAACACGCTGCGGAGCGGCCGCCCATGGAGCTCCTTCCGCCGCAGCGCGAGCTCGGCCAGGACCGCCTCGGCGTACCCCGCGTGATCGATGTCGGCCCGGTCCTTCGCGAACGAGACGAAGTCGCAATAGGGGCACTTCTTGAGGCACCACGGAAAATGGATGTAGACGCCGATCGGCTTCATGGCGGGCTCGTCCTAGCGCTCTTGCGCCTCGCCGTCATGGTCACGGAATTGCCGCCTGAAGATCGCGGTGATAGCGTAAATGCTGCGGGGTCGTCGCGATCCCACGGATCGAGTGCATGCTCACGATCAATGATCTCGTCGACCGCGTGCGGAAGTACCAGCCCGGCGCGGACGTGGACCTCATCGCCAGGGCCTACGCCTATGGCGAGAAGTACCACGAGGGGCAGACGCGCAAGAGCGGCGACGCCTACTTTTCCCACCCCGCGAGCGTCGCCGGCATCATCACCGAGCTGAAGCTCGACACCGCGAGCGTGTGCGCCGGCCTCCTGCACGACGTGGTCGAGGACACCCTCGCGACCACCGACGACATCGAGCGCGACTTCGGGCAAGAGGTCGCCTTCCTCGTCGACGGCGTCACCAAGCTCTCGAAGATCAACTTCGCCTCGAAGGAAGATCGGCAAGCCGAGAACTTCCGCAAGATGCTGGTGGCCATGGCGCGCGACATCCGCGTGCTCCTGGTCAAGCTCTGCGACCGCCTCGACAACATGCGCTCGCTCGAGTTCATGAAGCCCGAGGCGCAGGAGCGCATCGCCCGCGAGACGATGGAGATCTACGCGCCGCTGGCCAACCGCCTCGGCATCGCCCGCTTCAAGAGCGAGCTCGAAGATCTCTCGTTCCGCTACGTCGAGCCCCAGGCCTACGCCGACCTCGAGAAGCAGATCCAGACCACCTCGGCCCAGCGCGACAAGTACATCTCCGAGGTCAACAAGATCCTCGCCGGCAAGCTGGCCGAGCAGGGCTTCGCCGCCGACGTCACCGGCCGCGCGAAGCACCTCTATTCGATCTGGCGCAAGATGCAGTCGCAGCAGTGCGAGTTCGATCAGGTCTACGACGTCATCGCCTTCCGCGTGCTGGTCGAGTCGGTGGCCGACTGCTACGCGTCTCTCGGCGTCATCCACTCGCAATGGACGCCGGTGCCGGGCCGCTTCAAGGACTACGTCGCGCTGCCCAAGCCCAACATGTACCAGTCGCTCCACACCACGGTGATCGGCCCCGGGCGCGAGCGGATCGAGGTGCAGATCCGCACCCACGACATGCACCGCGTCGCCGAGCAGGGCATCGCCGCGCACTGGAAATACAAGGAGAACAACTCCGGCGGCGTCGATCCGAAGGACGCGGCGCGCTTCGGCTGGCTCCGTCAGCTCATGGAGTTTCAGAAGGATCTGAAGGATCCGGCCGAGTTCCTGGAGAGCGTGAAGGTCGATCTCTTCCAGGACGAGGTCTACGTCTTCACCCCCAAGGGCGACGTGCGCGTGTTCCCGCGCGGCTCGACGCCGATCGACTTCGCCTACGCCATCCACACCCAGGTCGGCGAGCACTGCTCGGGCTCGCGCGTCAACGGCGCCATCGCCCCGCTCCGCTCCAAGCTCCGCAACGGCGACGTGGTCGAGGTGATGACCAACCCGACCCAGCACCCGTCGAAGGACTGGCTCGACTACGCCGTCACCGGCCGCGCCCGCTCGAAGATCCGCAATTTTCTCCGCGCCGAGCAGCGCGACAAATCGCTGAAGCTCGGCCGCGAGCTCCTCGAAAAAGAGATGCACGCGCGCGGTCTCAGCTTCGCCAAGCTCGGCAAGAACGAAGCGGAGATGCGCAAGGTCACCGAGAAGTTCGGCGTCTCCTCGGCCGACGAGCTCTATGTCTCGCTCGGCTACGGGAAGATCGCGCCGCGCGCCGTGACCGAGTTCCTCGTCCCGCCTTCGAAGGAAGGCGAGAAGGAGTCGGAGCCGCCGAGCTCGATCAAGGAAGGCCGGATCGAGTCGCTCGTCCGCAAGGTGACCGGCCGCGACACGCACGGGATCCGCCTCAACGGCATCGACGACGTGCTCGTCCGCTACACCAAGTGCTGCAACCCGCTGCCCGGCGACGAGATCATCGGCTTCATCACCCGCGGCCGCGGGATCACCGTCCATCGGCGCAACTGCCCCAAGGCCTTCGACACCGATCCCGAGCGCCGCGTCGAGATCTCGTGGGACGCGCGCGCGAAGATCAACCGCCCGGTGCAGGTGAAGGTGATGACGGCCAACCGCCCCGGGATCCTCGCCACGGTGGGGCACACGTTCCACGAGCAGGGGATCAACATCAGCGAGGCCACCTGCCGCGCGAGCGACGACGGCCGCGCGACCAACACCTTCACGTTCCTGTGCTCGGACCTCGCGCAGCTCAAGAACGTGATCCGCCAGCTCCAGCGCATCCCCGGCGTGATGGCCGTCGAGCGCACGTAGCGGCTCCGGCGCTAGCCCTTGCCGATCAGATCGGCGAGGGCGCGGGTGAGCGGGCGGCCCTGATCGCCCGCCGGCGCGTGCTGCGCCGCGATGGCCTGCACGTCGCGGACGAGCGCGCCGATCTCGCGATGCCGCACGCGCCCGGCCGGCGAGGCGCGATCGCAGAAGAAGGTGCGGCAGCCGAGCGGCCTCGCGGCGTAGACGGCGCAGCGCCCGGCGTCGGTGAGCATCGGGCAGCGGCGCTCGTCGACGGCGATCGGCAGCGAGCGCCGGTCCGCGGCGTCGCCCGTCGCCGCGATCGCGCCCGCGCGCCTCCAGCTCTTCACGCCGCCGCGCGCGGCGATCGCCCGGCGAATCAAGGCGATTTCGATCGAGGTCACGTACGGCTCGCGGCCGGTGACGCCGAAGCGACAGCACTCGGTCGACGCGGGGCAGGTCCACCCGGCGAACGCGCGATCGGCCGAGGCCAGCACGGCCTCGAGCGCGCCCAGGAGATCGGTCGTCGGCTCGTTCGTCCCGGAAATTCGCGAGCGTCGGGCCATCGGCAGAGCTTGCCAAGAAAAGGTTCGTGCGCCAAACGATCCTCGCGGCTCTCGGCGCGCGCCGTGTCCGCTCGTTGACGATGGACGACGCCACCTTGCTCCACCCGAAGCTCCGCGCGGTCGAGTGCGTCCACGTACCGGACCACGGCGGCGGGCGCGCGCTGATGCTCCGCGACGCCGAGGGGATCGCGCCGAACCCGGTGGTGTTCTCGACCGAGCTCGCGCCGATCCTCGCCCGCTTCGACGGGCGGCGATCCGTGGCCACCATCGCCGCCGAGGCGACGCTCGCGACCGGGCGGACGGTGGAGGCGAGCCTCGTGGCCGATCTCGCGGCCGAGCTCGACGCCGCGTGGATGCTCGACTCCGAGGCCTTTCGTGCGCGTCGCGGCGCCGTGATCGCGGCGTTCCTCGCGGCCGAGGTCCGGCCCGCGCAGCACGCGGGCGGCGCGTACCCGGGCGAAGCGACCGCGCTCCGCCGCTACATCGAGGACGAGTGCCTGGCCCACGCTCCCGCGCGAAAGGGAGGCTCGGCGATCGTCGGCCTCACGGCGCCGCACATGGACCTCTGGCGCGCCGCCGCGGGCTACGGCCACGCCTACCGCGCGCTCGCCGACGCCCTCCCCGACGACGTCGACACCCTGATCTTGCTCGGCACCTCGCACGCGCTGATGCGTCGGCCGTTTGCGGTGTGCGCCAAGGCCTTCGCGACGCCGCTGGGCGCGCTCGAGCCCGATCGTGAGGCGATCGCCGCGCTGGAGAAGGCGAGCCGCTTTGATTTGCGCGCCGACGAGTACCTGCACAAGGGCGAGCACTCGCTCGAGTTCCAGGCCGTGTTCCTGCGGCACGCGCTCGCGGCGCGGTACGGGCACGCGTCGGCGCGCGAGCCGCGGATCGTCCCGATCCTCTGCGGGCTCGGCGAGGCGCAGGCCAGCGGCCGCGATCCCGCGCTCGACGGTGACGCCGAGTCGTTCCTCGTCGCGCTGGGCGAGCTCGTCGAGCGCCGCTGCGGCCGCGTCCTCGTCGTGGCGGGCGCCGATCTCGCCCACGTGGGCCCGCGCTTCGGCGACGCGGGGCCGCTCGACGATCGGGGCCGCGAGCGGCTGGCCCAGCGCGACAGCGAGTCGATCGCGCTCGCGGTGGATCGCGACGCCGCAGGGTTTTTCACCCAGGTTCAGTCGGACCTCGACACGCGCCGTGTCTGCGGTCTCGGCCCGATCTACACGATGCTGCGGGTGCTCCCGGCGGCGAAGGGAGCGAGGCTGCACTATGCGCAGCACGTCGATCCCGACGAGGGATCGATCGTGAGCCATGCCTCGCTCGCCTACTACGCGTGAAGCGCCTCGTACGGGAGGCAACTTGCGTCCCCGCCCCACGGAAGCTCCTTTCCGCGGGCCCCGACCCCGCCCCTGGGAGTCTGGCGGATGAACGGCCCGACTCTCACGGGCGCGGCAGCTTGCGGCGCGCGATGTCGAGCCCGAGCCGATCGGCCTCGCGGTAGATCGCCTGGCGCGACATGCCGAGCGAGCGGGCGGCCGACGCCACCGAGCCGTTCGCGCGTGCGAGGGCGTCTTCGAGCCGCGCGCGAGCCAGCGCCGGGTCGGCCGACGGCGGCAACGAGGGCTTGATCCGGATCGCCCGCACGAGCGATCCGGCCACGCTCGCGACCGGGAGCGGCCCCTCCGGCGTGGCCTCGGTCGCAGCGACGAGCGTCGCCTCGAGCTGCGGTACGCCGCCC
>JBDTXR010000040.1:0-34207 GCA_040006075.1 Byssovorax sp.
GGGCGCCGACGAGGGCGGCGAGCCCGACGAGCACCCCGCCCACACGGTCACTCTCCCGGCCTTCTATCTCGATCTCACCGAGGTGACCAACGAGGCCTATCAGGGGTGCGTCCTCAAAGGCCTCTGCCCGCCGCCCGATCCGAAGAACGCCAACGCCAACCGCTTCGGCCCCGACGCGCGCTTTCGCGGCCCGAAGCAGCCGGCGAGCAGCCTGGGCTGGGACAGCGCGCGCGCGTACTGCGCCTGGGTGGGAAAGCGCCTGCCGAGCGAGGCCGAGTGGGAGAAGGCCGCGCGCGGCCCGGACGGCCGCAAATACCCCTGGGGCAACGAGGAGCCGACTCCGGCGCGCGGGATCTTCGCGGGCCACGTCACCGGCGACGTCGGCGCGCACCCGAGCGGGGCCGGGCCGTATGGCCACCTCGATCTCGCGGGCAATGTCTGGGAGTGGGTCGAGGATATCTACGATCCGTACGCCTACCAGCGCGCCTCTGCGGCCGAGGGCAAGGGCGGCACCTGCGAAGAGGCCCTGTCGGCGCTGGCCGAGCTGCGGAGTCAGGGCAAGAAGGGCTTCACCGGATCCAACCCCATCCCCACCGAGTGCGAGCACGTGCTGCGGGGCGGCGCCTTCAACTACAGCGCGCCCGGGCTCCGGTCGAGCAATCGAGTCCATCACCCGGGGCGGTTTCACCTGGTGATGAGCGGCTTCCGCTGCGCCCGCGACGCGGGCCAGTGACCCATCGAGTCAGCGGGTCGAAGGTCGGGGCGATCGTCGGCGCAAGAACACCGCTGTGACACGCAGGAGCGTCACATGGGGCATCGAGGCAGCTCGCTCTACGAGGCGCTCTGCTGCGAGCGGTCGGTGTCGCCGTTGGCCCCGATCTCCTGCTCCAGATCGTTCATCGCGCGCTGCACGGCGTCTTCGAGCGTGGCGTTGGGCTCCCCCTTCACCGGGGCGCGTTGCCCGGCCTCCTCGTCGGCGATCGCATCCTCGTTCGGCTCGGCTCGCATCCAGGCCATCATGGAGTCTCCTCTCGGCGCATCGACCTCGCCGCGCAGCGGGTGAGCAAGCGTCGAGCCACGCGGCCTCTGCGCGGACGGGGCGGTGGGGCGCGGCCGCTGCGCGGATCGGCGGCGTCGCGGAGCGGGGAGCGGGCGACCAGGACGCGCACGTCGATCGTGCACGCGCAGAGTGTGCACCGGATCGCCGCGTTGCTACGCTCGGCTGCGCGCGAACATGATCCCTCTTCGCTCCCTCGTGCCCGCCGCGGCGATCGTGCTCCTTGGCTGCGCCGTGGCACCCGCGCCGATCGTCGCGCCGGAGACCCCGCTCGCGGCCTCTGCGGCGCCCGCGGCGTCGTCCGCCGCGCCGGCGTTCACCGGCGGCGGCGCGGTCCACGTCGACGCCGAGCCGGTGCCCGGTCAGCTCCCGTCGGAGGCCGATCCGAGCGGCGGACCGGGCCCCGATCAAGCGACGATCGTCGCCGAGACCAAGCGCCTTCGCAACGCGTCGCGCGCCTGCATCACCGTCCCCGGCGCGCTGCGCACCGGCCGCGTCTTCGTGACGATCGCGCCCACCGGCCGCGCCGATCGCGTCGTGGTCAAGGGCCACCTCGAGGGCACGCCCGAGGGGGCTTGTGTCGAGGTGGCCTTCCGCGGCTTCCACGTCGCGCCCTTTCTCGGCGCGCCGGTGACCGTGAAGATGTCCATTTCAATCCCCTGAACGTCGTGGGTCGGCGCGGGCCGCGGTGCTAGAGTCCGGCCGCTTTGCTGCGATGTAATCCCTCCAGGCTCGCTTCTCTCTTCACCCTCGTCGGGGCGGTCCTCGCGTCGTCGAGCGCCCTCGCCGTCCAGGCGCCGATCAACGCGCGGCGCGCTTCGGCCGTCACGTCGACGCGGCCGGCGGTGTCGAGCGGTGGGCTCGAGGCCGCGCCTGGACAGCCGGCCCTCCCCCTTGCGATCCGCGCGACGTGGGGCGCGCCGCCGTCGTCGCGCCGCGCCGCGTGGGCTCGCTTCGAACGCGCTCACGGCGAAGGCTGGCAAGCGCTCTGGGATCGCGACACCGAGGCTCCGATCCGGGTCCTCGGCCGCGGCATTCCGGCGCCGGGATCCGTGGCCGACGCGGCGGCGGCCGAGGCGCAGGCCCGCGCGTTCCTCGCCGAGCACCTCGATCTCTTCGCGCCCGGCGTGCCGGTCGATCGCTTCGTCCTCGTCACCAACGATCTCGACGCGGGGATGCGCACGGTGGCGTTCGAGCAGCGCGCGGCGGTCGTCGGCCTCGCGCCGGTGCCGGTGATCGGCGGCCGCTTCAATATCCGCTTCAAGAACGATCGGCTGTTCGTCTTCGGCTCCGAGGCCATCGCCTCCGGCGCGCCGCTCGCGCCGCCGCGCATTTCGCGCGCGGCCGCCGAGCTCGCGGCGCGCGCCTGGATCGCGGAGATGCACGATGTCGTCGCGCTCGACGAGGCGACCACGCTGGTCGCGCTCCCGCTCGCGCGCGAAGGGCAGATCGCGCTCCGCCTCGCGCACCGCGTGGTGATCGAGGCCGACGCGCCGCGCGCTCGCTACGTCGTGTACGTCGACGCCGTGCGCGGCGCGCCGATCGCGCGCGAGCAGCTCCTCCGCTTCTCGGGAGCGCAGGTGGAGTTCGACGCGCCGGTGCGCGCGCCGCAGCTCGGCCGCCAGAGCTACCCGGCGCAGCTCCTCGAGCTCGCCGTCGACGGCGTCGACGTCGCGAGCGACGTCTCGGGGGGCTTTACCTGGGCCACCGGGACGCCGGGCGCGCTCACGATGAGCCCGGCCGGCGCCCTGATCGCTGTCGTCAACTTCGGGGGAGATCCGCTGGTGGGCTCGTTCTCGGCCGTCGACGGGCAGCCGGTGCTCTGGTCGCTGGCCGACGCCGAGCAGGGTGACGCGCAGCTCGCCAGCTACATCCACGCGAGCCTGGTGAAGGCCCACGCCGCGCTGATCGCGCCGACCATGCCCTTCCTGAAGGCCCAGCTCAAGGTGCAGGTGAACGAGGACGATCCGCAGGGCTGCAACGCCTTCTGGAACGGGACCGCCGTCAACTTCTTCCAGGCGAAGGGGAACTGCAACAACACCGCTCGCCTCGCCGACGTGGTCTATCACGAGTTCGGTCATGGCTTTCACCAGCACGCGATCCTCGCGGGGGCGGGCGCGCTCGACGGCGCGCTGGGCGAGGGCACGGGTGACATCATGTCGACGAGCATGACCCACGACTCCCACCTCGCGCCGGGCTTCTTCGTTGGCCCCGACAACGATCTCCGCGATATGGACTCGGGGCGCCGCTGGCCGCAGGACATCAGCTTCGATATCCACGAGACCGGCCTGATCTGGGCCGGGGCCATGTGGGATCTCCGCACCTTCCTGGTGTCGGATCTCGGCGCCGCCGCCGGCCACGCGCTCACCGATCAGCTCTATTACCAGGCGATCCGTCGCTCTTCGAGCATCCCCGCCACCTACGCCGAGGTCGTCGCCGCGGACGACGACGACGGGGATCTCTCGAACGGGACACCCCACATCTGCGCGATCAACCGGGCCTTCGTGGCTCATGGCCTCTCGTCGACCCTGGACGGGTCCGGGCTCGTGATCCACCACGCGCCGCTGAGCCTCGTGTCCGGCAACGATCCTTCGTACCCGATCGACGTCACCACCGAGGTGCTCTATCCGCAGTGCGCGACCGGCGCTCTCGACAGCGTCAACGCCGTCGTCACCACCGAGAGCGGGCCGGCGACCATCGACCTCTCGCCCGGCGCGGACGGGCACTACCGCGGATCGATCCCGAAGCGCGCCGCGGGGATGCAGCTCCAGTATCAGGTGATCGCGCAGGAGGGCGACGCCACGCTCACCCTGCCGGACAACCGCGCCGACGACCATTACCGGGTCTTCGTGGGCGAGACGCACGTGCTCTACGAGAACGACTTCGAGACGTCCATCGACGGGTGGACCTTCGGCGATCCCAAGGACGGTAAAGGCGACTTCGAGTGGGGCGCGCCGCAAGGCCTCGCGGGTGATCCGGCGGCGGCGTTCTCGGGCACGAAGGTGCTTGGCGATCGCCTCTCGGGGACCGGCGTCTACCGGGCAGGGCGGGTGTCGTTCGCCGACAGCCCGGTGGTGGATCTGAAGGGCGAAGAGCACGTCCGCCTCCAGCTCCGCCGCTGGCTCACGGTGCAAGACGGCTTCTTCGATCAGGCCTCGATCTACGTCAACGGCACGCCGGTCTGGGGCAACGCGTCGACCAGCATGGAGGACGGCTCGCTCGAGCACCGCGACCGCGAGTGGCGCTTCGAGGACATCGATCTGGCGCCGTACCTGCACGGGTCGAAGACGGCGCAGATCCGCTTTGAAATGGCCGCCGACGGGGCCAAGCAGTTTGGCGGGTGGAACCTCGACGACGTGCGGATCGTGGCCTATCACCCGCCGCGGAAGACCATCCTGGTCGGCGTGGTCGCCGAGCCCGCGGCGACGGCGCCGGATCTCGATCTGGCCGGCGGGTGTGCTTGCAGCGCCGCGGCGTCGTCGCCCGGCCGGGCGCCGCTCGCGCTCGCGGCGATTGGCCTGCTCGGCCTGGCCGCGCGTCGCCGCCGCCGCCGCTGATATCCACTCAGCGCTTGCGACGCCGGACGCCGCCGGCGATCGCGGCTGCGATCGCCAGGCCGCCGATCGCCGACAGGGCTCCTTCTCCTGGATCGCCGGCCACGCGGCAACCGCAGGTCGAGCCCGTCCCACCGCTGCTCGAAGCTGCGCCGCCCGCCCCGCCCGCGCCGCCCGCCGTCCCCACACCGCCGCTCGACGCGCCGTCGCCGCTGGTGGCGTTGGGCCCGCTCGCCGCGGTGGTCGCGCCGCCCGCGTCAGGGAGCATGTTGGGGTTCTTTCCCTCGATGACCACCATGGTGATCGACTTGCCGGGGAGCGTGACCGTGACTTGCCCGCTCGCGACCTCGACGTCGGCTTGCTTCTCGACGGCGCTGCCATTACCGCGGAAGACCAGCGCGCTCGTGCCGGGGGAGAAGCTCCCGACCGTGATGGTGGCCGCCGTGGAGCTGCCGGTCTCGTTGACCAGGGCGACGGTCATCCGCGTCGCCGAGACGGCCCCATAGGCCTCGACTCCCGCGCCGCTCACGGTGGTCTTGACGCTCACCGACTCGAAATGTCCGCCGTTGCCGTCGAAGTTGCGATAGAGGCGGTAGGCCGAGAACGCGGTCTCGTCCGCGGCCGGGGCGCCCCACGCGGTGGCCATGTCGAGCCCTTCGCGGCCGTAAATGCCCAGGATCTCCGCGTAGGCGACGGCCCCGTCGGCGCTCTGGTGATCGCCGAAGTCGTACTCGCTCACCGCGAGCTGGGTGCCGGGATAATGCTGATCGACCCAGTCGTGCATCCGCGGCAAGAGAGCGATGGTGTCGTCGATCCACGAGGGATCCTTGTAGGTCTTGTCCCAGAGCGAGCGGGTGCGATCGGGGTTCTGGCCGCCCTGAGGGTAGTAGTGGAGATCGAGGTAGTGGAGGATGCGTTTGCCGTTCTTCTGCTCGTAGTCCTTGGCTTGATCCAGGAGCCAGGCGTTGAGCTCGACCCCGCCGTGCGCCGCGCGATCGGGCGAGGAGGGGCCGCATCCCTTGGAGATGTCGTCGGCGTCGGAGCAGAAGTAGTTGGGCCAGCCCCACTCGGCCGGTCCGGCGATCTTCGCCGTGGGATCGGCCTCCAGGATCGCCACCGCGTAGTCGCGCATGCGCTGCCAGAGCTCGTCGTAGCCGAGCCTGGTCTTGCGGATGTCGCGGTGGGTCGAGCTCCAGAGCGCCGGCTCGTTGTCGAGCGCATAGACCCGCTGTCCGTTGGCGGGCCCGAGCCGGGCCACGAGGTACTGCACCCACTTGTTGGCCCACGCGGGATCGACAGCCACGCTGGTGTTCGTCGCCGGCCCACAATCGCTGTTTTGCCCGCCCTTCTGCCCGTTCCCGCAGGGGCTGTCGTATTGATCGTAGCTGTCTTGCCCGGGTTGCTTGCAGCCGCAATCGAAGGGATGATCGTACTTGGTCGGAGATTTCGCGACCCACCCGATGGTGGGAATCGTGAAGAGGGCGACCATCCCCCGCGTCTTCATCTGGCCGAGGAAGGCGTTGGCGCCGCTGGTCTCCTTGGGATCGGCCGGCGGTGGCGCGCAGCCGGGCTGCTTGCCGAAGCACCCGGGGATGTTCTCGAAATAGTAGTCGGCGGCCGTGTTCCCGGTGTCGTTCTCGTAGTTGTACCGGGTCACCGAGTTGCCGCCCCAGCGGCCGACAGTGAGGTGCGCCGCGTCGATCTGCGCGTCGGTGGGGAAATTCACCCCGTAGATGAGCGGGGAGATCGGGTGGGCGCTGGCCGCAGGATCCACCGCGACGGTGACGTCGGCGCGGGCAACCGAGATCGAGAGCGAGAGGGCGAGCGCCGATAGCGCGGCCGGGAGGGTAAATGCAAGTCGGCGCATCCATCGCTTGTCGCGCCGTCGAGCCAGCGTGTCAAGCGATGGAACTTTCGGCCTGGAGTGGATAGGAGAGGATCCCGATCACCGCCGCGGTCCGCGCCGCTCACGCGCCCGCTCGCCATGGGATCTCGATCCGAAGGCGATCCGGGCGGTGGATCAGGGCGTGAGCGCCTTCGCCGGCGGGTAGAGCTTGCGAAACGCCACCGGCGACGCGGCGAGGTAAATCGTGCTGTGGAGCTTGTCGGGCCGGGGCTCGTAATACCAGACGAGGCCCTTCGGAGCGTTCGCGCGGAGGATCGCGGAGAGGCCTTTGCCGGCGTCGTCGATGTCGTCGTCGCCGGCCGTGGCGAAGTACAGCGTACTGGCGAGCTGCGGTTGGGCCTTCAAGCGCTCGGCCGCCCCTCGCAAGAGGGCCTTGTCGTTCCACCACAGGCTCGGGCTCAGGGCGATGTAGACGTCGAACATCCTTGGCTCGAGGAAGAACGTCTCGAGGATGAACAGGCCGGCGAGCGACTCGCCGACGATGCCCGTCTGCCCGTTGCCGCGGACGCGGGCGGCGATCATCGGCATGAGCTCGTCGCGGAGGAAGGCGCGGAAATTGGCCGATCCGCCCACGTGCGGCGCGATCTTGCGGTCCTCGTCGACCAGCGTCGGCCCGGTCATGTCGCGGCGCCGCTCGGTGTTCTCGATCCCGACGACGATGACCGGGCGCATCTCGCCAGCGCGAACGGCCACGTCGATGTCGGTGGTGACGTGCGGGAAATCTTCCTCGACGCCCCCGTCAGGCATGTAGAGCACGGGATAGCGGGTGTCGGGCGCGGCGTCGTACCCCGGCGGCGTGTAGAGGTTGATCCGGCGGGCCTCGCCCATCACCTTTGAATCCACGAGGAACGTCTGGTGGGGCAAGACCGCCGTCGGCGCGGCCGTCGGGGCGATTGGCGCGGCCGGCGCGGAGCCGCAGCCGCCCGCGGGAGCCAGGAAGAGCGCGAGGAGGACACCGAGCCCGGGTCGAGTCATGAGAGATCCGGATCGAGGGGTACCCCGGGCGATCCGCCGTTCGGCGGCCCGGCCGAGAGCTCGTTCAGGTAGCGTGAATCGACGCCGGACAGCCACACTCGACTGTCATCGATCTTCGACGGGCTCACCAGCCGGGCGACCAGGATCCCACCGACCATCCCCACGAGCGTCATCCCCGCGCCGACGGCCGCGATCCACCAGAGCTCGAGCGAGATCGCGAGCCAGGGCATCACCGTCACTCCGGCGAGGCCGAGCGCCCAGCCCCCGAGGATCGCTTGCCAGCGTTGCTTGCGGTGCCTGGGGCAGAGGCCGACGTCGATCTCGGCGGTCTTGCTCGCGACGGCAGAGGCGATGGCGTAAATGATCAGGCCGCCGAAGAGGAGGAACAGATAGGCTGGGTGAAGCCAGGTCAGGCGCCTTCGAAGACGGAACCCCTGCGCGGGAGCGTTGCACTTCACGCAGCGATCCGGGAGGTGCGCGCCGTGGGGGACGACGAGCTTGCCCCCGTCACGCGAGACGATCGGCGCGGTGACCATGCCCGGGTACAGGTGCGCTGGAAACGCCAGCGCCGTGGTCTGGACCGGCGGCGACCAGGCGGCCATCGGCGCCGGCGCCGCCCCGAGGGCCTGTGCGCAGTACGAGCAACGGAGCGCGCCTTCCGCGTTCTCCGTGGTGCAGCGCGGGCAAACGAGCATGCTCAGAAGCCGCCGGAGGCGCTGGCGCTGCCCTTCGCGCTGCCCGAGAAGGACGGGTTGGCCTGGCCGACCTGGACGACGACCCCGAGGAACGCCGCGGGCTTCAGGCCCTCGTCCGGGCCAACCTCGTTGGTGATGTACTCGATCCCGACGCCGCCGAGGAAGCCAAACGAGGTGGTGTTGCCGCCGCTCCCGAGGATGGGCAGGGTGGGCGCGATACCGACGTACCCGAGCATGCCAATCCGCCCGTCGCCGAGCGACTCGATGAAGCCGCCGATCTGCCCCGCGACCGGGAACGCGCGGCGCTCGACCGGGTTGTAGCTGTCGATGGCGAGCGCGACGCCGACGGCGGAGAGGACGCTGCGGGTGACGAGCGGCTTCTCGACCCAGGGAGCGCGGGTGATCTGGATGGTCGCGAGCATGGCCGGGATGGTGATGTAGGCGCGGATGCAGCTCCCGACCGACTCGACCGTTTCAAAGTTCGACGAGCCGCAGAGAGGGACCGAGTGAATGACCACCGAGCCGATGATCCGGCGCGCGCGCTCCTCTTCGCCGCCGTCGTTGCTGCGGAGGGAGCTGGCGACGCGCCCGGCGTCCGAGAGCAACACCACCTTGCCGTTGGCGCTGAGCGGATCGCTGGAGACGACGAGGCGAAGGCGGGAGTCCCCGTCGAAGTTCTCGGCCAGGGCCGGGAGCTGGAACTCGGCGGCGTTGGGCGTGACGATCCATTTGCCGTCGGTGAGGAGATCGATCGGAGCGCCGTTGATGGTGCGATCGGTGCGGGTGAACGAGACGTAGAGCGCCAGCGGCGCGACCAGCCGCCGCTTGGCCTGGCCGGTGAGCCGGAGCCGGCAGTTGCCCTGGCGGAGCGGCTCGGGAGCGATGACCACCGACTGGTGGGCGAGGGGCTGAGCGCCGGGGCCTTTGGCCTCGAGGTCGAACGACCTCTTCGGCGGCGGGCCCGAGGGCGGCTGGGCCGTGGGCGCCATCGGCCCGGGCGGAGCGCCCTTGTCGGGGGCGGCAGGAGGCTTGGACGGAGAGGCCTTGTCGGCGGGCGCAGGGGGCTTTGCCGCGAGATCGAGCTTGTCTGCGGGCTCCTCGGCGTCGGGACCCTCGGGCTTCGGTCCGCCCGGCTTGGGGGCGTCGGGCTTGGGCGGCGGCGGCGGGGGCAGCGTCTGTGTCGGCCCTGGCAGCGAGGCGCCGGGAGGCGGCCCGTCGTCGCCGCGCGGCTGGCGCGCCGTTGGCCCGCAGTCGACCTTGATGTCGTCGAGGAGCGGATCGGGGAAGAGCAGCCGCGCCGGGCTCGACTCCACGCCGTTCTCGAGCGGAGGGATGCTGACGCGGTAGGTGGCGTTGACCACGTTGGCCGTCGCCGGCGCGTCGAGGTTGAAGGCGGTGACGCGGATCCAGCCGCCCTGCGGGAAGACCCGGAGCACCTTGCCATCGGCCTGTCCGCAGCCGCCGGTGGCGACCTCGAAGACTGGCACGGTGAAGGTGCGTTGAAACGGCTGCACGCGGGCGTTCCCGCAGCTAT
The DNA here is from genome assembly GCA_040006075.1 of Byssovorax sp. Classification (GTDB taxonomy): domain Bacteria; phylum Myxococcota_A; class Polyangia; order Polyangiales; family Polyangiaceae; genus JANYGI01. The sequence goes on from JBDTXR010000040.1 coordinate 9,722, forward strand.
CGACGATGGCGAGGTAGCGGAAATCGGCGAGCTCGGACTGGCGCGGCCACTCGAGGCCGAGCGTGAGCTCACCCGCGTTGGGCGTGGGCATCGCCGCCGGGCCGTCGTGGCAAACAAGCACCTTCTCGGGCTTCTTCGGAGCGGCCTTGGGCGCGGCAGGATCGGTGGGCGTGGTGTCGGGGAGGGGCCGATACGCGCAAATGTGCCCGTACGAGCGGCGATCGAGGAGCACCGGATCGAAGTCGAGGATCCGCCGGCCGCGCTCGTTCATCCGCCCCCAGATCGTCAGTGGCAAGGGGAGAGTCGGAGTCTGGAGCTTGATGGAGCGGAGCATGCTGTCGCCGACCTCGGTCTGCCCGGGATCGCCGTTCTGCGCGGTGCACTGGCCGTTGGCGCACAGCCACGGTCCGCCCTCGCGCGCCGTCTCGAGCGGGATCGGATCGGTGTCGCGCACGCTCATCCACACGCGGCTGGCGTCGGGGAAGATCTCGGGGCCGCGGTTGGAGCCGCCGGGAGCCGAGCCGACCGGGGCGCGCAGCGTCTGGAGCGCGCCGGGAAAATCGGCCGAGGAGCCGCTGCTGTGGTTGTTGAAGACCACCCGCGGCGGCTCGATCTCGATCGACGGCGGCTCGTCGTTGCCCGGCTCGTCGTCGCTCGCGGCGGGCGGGGAGGGGAGCTGCGCCGGCGCCGGGCGGGTGCGTGGGATCGGCCGCGGCGGAGGCGCTCCTGCGCGACCGCCTCGCGGCCCCGGCTGGGCCACCGCGACCGAGGGTGAAAGCAGCCCCGCGACCACGCCGAGGAGGCCGAGGAGCCCGAGGAAGCGGACGGCGCGAGGAGAGCGGCCCGAGGACCGTCGTTGCGTTCGGATCATGGCCTGCCGGAGCGCGAGAGGGTTTCGATCAAGGGAGCGGCGCGACCACCGTGACCGCGGGAGACACGCAGTCGGGCAGCGCGAGGAGGCGCGGTGAAACGTGGAGCTCGGTGACGCCGGGCAGGAGCGCGCCGGCCTGGATCACCGTCGCGACGTTGTTCTCGTCGGCGAGCGTGAGCGACGCGGCGTCGACGCTGAGCACCTGATCGTCGCCGACGTGGAGATCGACCGGCATGGAGATGCGGACGCGGTTGGCGTTGTAGGCGCTGATCTCGAAGAGATTGACCGGGAACCCGACGGTGACCTTGCTGGTGAGCGCGCGGACGCGGAGGAGGCGCGGCTCGGCGTCGACGACCACGACGCGGTTGGGCTCGATCGTCTTCTCGCCCGAGGTGACGCTGAAGGGGATCGTCCCGCCGATGTCGCTGAAGCAGAGGTAGAACGGGCTCGACTGGCCCGTCGCGTCGAGGCGCACGCGGAGGCGCGTCTCGCGGGTCTCGCAGCTCTCGGCGAGCGAGAGGGCGGCCTCGCTCCCGAGCGACTCGACGATCACCGGCGCGTTCTCGACGACGCTCGGCGCAGCCGAGGGCGGCGTCGCGCGCACGTAGGTCTCGCGCGAGCGGATCTGCCCTTTGCGCCACTTCGATCCGAGATCGTCGGGGAGCGGGCCGATGGTGCATTGCAGCGGCACGAACGTCGCGAGCACGTGATCGTTCTCGTCGATCCCGCCGACGATGAGCGAGAAGTTCGTGGCCGTGGTGGGCAGGCCCGCGGGGTTGACGTGGACCACCTGCTCCTTGCTCTGGTCGGCCCAGGTGACGATGAGCTTGGCGTCCCCCGACCAGTCGCTCTCGGACGCGAGCGTGAAGCGCGTGGTGCCCTGTCCGGTCGCCATGCAACGGAACGAGCCGTCGGTGAACGCGCAGGTGGGCAGGCCGTTGTCCGTGGTCTCGCCGGTCGCGCTCACCAGGCTCAGGGCCTCGCTCGGCTCGACGCGGACCTCGACGAAGGCGCCGAACGCCGCCTGCGATCCCTCGGTCAGCGCGAGCGTCACGCCGGTCGAGCTGGGCGCCTGGCGCGGGCCCGAGGGCTTGCCGTCGGCGCCGAGCGTGTCGGTCGCGAAGAGCGCGCCGGCGATGTCGGTGCGGATCTCGACGTTGCCGCCGCGCCCGAGCGGGTAGCCCCGCTTGACGCACGAGCCCGCGGACGCGGTGACGACGGCGAGCAGCAGCCCGTGGAGCGCCGTGAGCCGCGCGCGCCCCCAGCGCGAAGATCGCGCGCTCATTTCTGGTAAATCTCGGTGTATTCGGTGCCGAGCGGGTGACGGTGCCACGCGTACGCGTTCCGCGGGAAGCCGCTCTCGTCGGTGTAGTCGCATTGCCCCAGCTCCCACTCGGTGTGCCAGACGCTGGCGCCGGTGGCGGCGTCGATCGTCATCGAGTGAGCGACGACATCGTCGGCGTGCTCTTCGGGGCCGTGCTGGAGCTTGGCCTCCGGATCGGCGTAGCGTTCGAGCACCGCGATGGGGACGCGCGCGACGCGCCCGCCGGGGAGTAGGATGAGAAAACGGTCGTCAGCTGACGTCTCGGCCATGTCGCTTCCTGAAAGTGGGGCCGCCACGAGGCAGCCCGGCGTGGAGCATACCGGACAATGTCACCGGGCTGGGGCGCGTTGTTCGACGGGCGGGCCGCCGATTCATGCAACGAATTCTTCGAGACCTGGGTACCGCCTCCCGGCCGGCCGCGGGGCCGGCGGGGTGGCGGACAGATCGAACCGCCGCTCGGTTCCTTGAGCCACGGGTCGGTTCGCCGTTGACCCGGGCCCCGGTCGGTGGCCCGATGGAGCCGGACAGAATGACGGTGATGGGCAGGGCGGCGTGACCAGCAACGCGGGCGAAGACGGCACAGATTCCCGGATCGGGACGATTGCGGCCGGCAAATACAAGGTCCTCCGCCTCCTCGGGCGCGGCGGGATGGGCGCGGTCTACGAGGCGCAGAACGTCTCGATCGGCAAGCGCGTCGCGCTGAAGTTCGTCGTCGTCGACCGACGCACGGACCCCTCGGCGCTCGCGCGCTTTCACCGGGAGGCCCGCGCCGTCTCGGCCGTCGAGAGCGCGCACATCGTCCAGATCTTCGACACCGGCGAGACCGAGGCCGGCGAGCCGTTCCTGGTCATGGAGCTCCTCCACGGCGAGGATCTCGGTACCCGCCTTTCGCGCGGGCGCCTCTCGGTGGACGACGCCCTCGACCTCGCCGCGCAGACCCTCCGCGGCCTGCGGCGGGCCCACGCCGCCGGCATCGTTCACCGCGATTTGAAGCCTCAGAACGTCTTCCTCGCCCGGGGCGACGACGACCGCACCCACGTGAAGATCGTCGACTTCGGCCTCTCGAAGATCCTCGGCGACAGCCTCCCGGGGCAGCTCGGGCACAGCTCGATCACCCAGGCCGGCACCCTGCTCGGGACGCCGCTCTACATGTCGCCCGAGCAGATCGAGGCCGCGCCGGACGTCGATCACCGCACCGATCTCTGGTCGATGGGCGCCATCCTCTACGAGGCCATCGCCGGCGCGCCGCCCTTCAGCGAGAGCTCGTACGCGCGCCTGGTGATGAGCATCTGCCAGCGCGATCCGCGCCCCGTCGACGAGCTCGCGCCGGGGGTCCCGGCCGCGCTCACCCGGGTGATCAAGCGCGCCCTCGAGCGCGATCGCGAGCGCCGCTTCGAGAGCGCCGAGGCCTTCCTCGCGGCGATCCTCGAGACCATGCCCTCGTCGGATCGCGCCCGCGCCGCCGCCCCGTCGCTCACCTCGATGCCCGCTGTCGCGCCGTCCGATCCCTCGCGATCACCCGATCCCGTCAGCGCCGATCACGACTCCGCGCAGCGGTTGAAATCGCTCTCCCCCGCGCTCGAAACGCCGCTCCCCAAGGCGCCGCCGGCCGAGCCCTCGGCGCCCTCCGACAAGGGCGGACCGCCTCCCGGAGCCGAGCTCCGCACGTACACTACCAGCGCGGCCACGCTCTGGCTCAGCCAGGCGCCCACGTTCTCGGTGTGGCGCGGCGAGGTCGCGGCTCCGGATCGCCTGCGGATCGAGGGGCGCGACGGCAGCGTCCACGAGCTTCGTCTCGAGCCCAAGGGCAAGCTCAACCTCGGTCGCACCGAGCGCGTCGGCGAGGAGCGCAACGAGCTGGTCTACGCCGACGTCGCCTCGCGCCTCGCGGCGATCTTCCGCCACGACGGCGTCCGCTGGTGGCTCAAGCGCCGCGAAGAGTGCAGCGTCCCGGTGCAGGTCGGCGCCCGCGCGCTCAACCGCGGCGACGAGGCGCCCCTCGTCCATGGCACCTTCCTCTCGGTCGGCGGCATGCGCGCCACGCTCGTCGACCGCCGCTACGTCACCCCGAGCGTCGCCGCCGACACCGTCGACGCCGCCACCGGCCTCCTCGGCCGCGCCGGCCTCGAGCAAGAGATCGCCTCGTTTCTCCAGCGCCAGCGCCCCGGCGGCCTCGTCCTGCTCCGGCCGCGACCCGGCGCCGTCAACGCTGTCAACAGCGTCGCCCACTCGACCACGCAGGCCATCGGCGGCCCCGTGAGCGACCTCGTCGATCACCCGCCGGCGGTCGCCGCCACCGTCGCCGTCCACCGCGCCTGGCCCAGCCTCGTGCTGGGGATCGCGGACGGATCGACGCTCCTCCTCGTCGCGGGCGAGGCCAAGGCCGTCGCCGAGACCGCGCAGCAAGCGGCCGAGACGGCGCGCGCCGCCGGCCTCGACGCCTTCGCCTGCGGGCACTGGCTCCTCGTCGGCGACGGCCTCGACGCCGGCCGCGAGATCGAGCTCGCGCTCCACGCCATCGCCTCGCTCGCCAACGAAGAGCCGAAGCCGGGCCAGCGCGCCGCCACCTCGCTCCGCGAGCTCTCGCAGGGCGCGCGCCTCGCCAGCTCGACCGAGCTCCTCACGGCCTCCACCGACGCTCGCCGCGCGACCCTCCTCTTCGCGATCGAGGAGCAGAACGCCTTGAACAGCGTCGGCCCGCAGATCGTCTCTGCCCTGGAAAAAGAGCTCGCGGCCGTCGTGGCCAGTCACGCCGGGCAAGGCGCGCTCGTGGCGCCGCTCGCGCCCGGCGTGGTCGTCGCCTGCATCTCGCGCAAGAACGATCCGGCGGCGACGGGCAGCCAGGTCCAGTGCGACTGGCACGCTCGCTCGCCGATCATGGATGGCAAGGCCGAGCTCCCGCGCACCCTCTCGTGGGAGATTCTCCACGGCGAGAGCGCCGCCGTCCGCGCGGCCGAGCTCTCGCGCGAGTGCGCCGATCCGCATGGTGTCCTCTCCGCGCTCAGCGGCGGGCTGCCCTATCCCATCGCCGGCCGCGTCCACGACGCCATCGCCTCGTCCAGCGCCATCGAGCGCGTGAAGATGCTCTTCGACGTCCTCGAAGGCACCTGGCGCTTCATCGCCGGAGTCCTGGTCTCGGCCTGGTTCGCGCGCCGCCCGCCCGGCCCGGGCGAGGCCACCCCCGGCCTCGACGCCATGCTCGAGTTCAACCGCCGTCACGGCACGCGCGAAGGCTATGCCCTCGGCACCTGGCGCGAGCTGGCCCGCACCGCCGCAAAGACCTTTGAAGACAAGGGAGATCCCATCGGCGCCGTCGCGCGCGACGTCCTCGGCGTCAAGCTCGGCGTGAACCAGACCTTCGAAACGCTCTCCAACCTGATGCAGGTCGAGCGCAACGGCTTCGCCCACGGCCACTACAACGAGGCTCGCGCCGCGGCCGATCTCCCCGAATTCGAGCAGATGACCCGCACCCTGCTCCGCGCGCTCCGCCCGCTCTGCGCCTGGACGCTGGTCACGGTCGAGAAGACCGAGCCCGATCTCTACGGCGAGCTGCAAATGGTCGAGTTCATCGATCACACCGGCCCGTTCAACACCGGCACCCGCCGCCGCATCGGCCTCAACAGCCCGGTTCGCCTCGCCAACGTGGTTTACCTGGCGCGCTGGCGCGAAGGCCTGGTGCTCCCGCTCGAGCCCATGGTCCGGCGCATCGCCCACGAAGACAAGTTCGATCTGTACTGGATGGACCACCTCCCGCGGGTCGGCCCCTGCCAGATGAGCTCCTGTGTGGGCTCGTCGTCGCTCAAGGTCACGCTCGACGCGCGCCGGCTCCCGCCCGTCCTCCGCACCTTCATCACCGGCTGAGAGCTTGTTCAACAGGCTGCTGCCCGCGCGGGGCGATGTCGCGCTTTTCGGCGCGAGGGCGGTACTCATTTGTCACACCGCGATAAAAACTACTTGTACTGCGGAATGCCTTTCTGATAGGGTGGTCGGGTTTAACCGTTGCTACTTTTTCGCCCCCGCCTGCTGCGCGGAGACCACGAGATCGAGCAACCTCTTGTAACCTGTCGAGGAGGAGTCGAGTATGCGGAAGATTGCTTGGGGGAGCCTCGGGCTCGTGGCGTTCGCGGTGATGGGGTGTGCGTCGGAGCCGGATCCGGCGGAGATCGCCGCGCCCGAGGCCCAGCCGCTCGCGGGCAAGCTCGTCGTCTCGGCGAAGCAGAGCGTCGGTCTCTCGCTGTTCTCGGACACCAACCTCTCCAGCCCCGCCGGGCAGGCCTGCGCCTCGTGCCACACGCTCTCCCACGGCGCGGCCGATCCGGACTCCAATTTCGCCACCTCGGAGGGTGCCATCGCCGGGCGCTTCGGCAACCGCAACACGCCGACCGCGTTCTACGCCCAGTACAGCCCGCCCTTCCACTTCGACGCCGAGGGCGACACCTACGTCGGTGGCCAGTTCTGGGACGGTCGCGCCACCAGCCTCGAAGAGCAGGCCAAAGGCCCCTTCCTCAACCCCATCGAGATGAACAACCCCGACAAGGCCGCCGTGGTGGCCAAGGTCGCGAGCTCGACCTACGCGGCCAAATTCAAGCAGGTCTACGGGGCGAGCGTGTTCTCCAACGTCAACGCCGCGTACGACGACATCGCCGACGCGATCGCCACCTTCGAGCGCATGCCCAGCTTCGCGCCGTTCGACTCGCGCTACGACCATTACCTCGCCGGGACTGGCACGCTCACGGCGCAGGAGCTGAGCGGTCTGGCCCTGTTCGAGGATCCGGCCAAGGGCAACTGCTCGGCCTGCCACCCCAGCCGCGCGTCCGACGACGGGACGCCGCCGCTCTTCACCGATTTCACCTACGATAACCTCGGGATCCCGAAGAACCCCAACAACCCGTTCTACAACGATCCTCCTCAGTTCAACCCGGCGGGCGCGTCGGCCGTGGATCACGGCCTCGGCGGCGCCCTCGGCGATCCGGCGCAGGACGGCCGGTTCAAGGTCTCCACGCTGCGGAACCTCGGGAAGACGGGCCCCTACGGGCACAACGGCTACTTCCCGGATCTCCACAGCGTGGTCGACTTCTACAACAGCCGTGACGTGGTCGCCGGGCCGCCGGCCGAGATCCCCGCCACCGTCAACCACGAGGAGCTGGGCAATCTTGGCCTCAGCCCGCAAGAGGTCAACGATCTCGTCGCGTTCCTCGGCACGCTCGACGACGGGACCGGCGGCCCGTAAGCCGATCTCCAGCGCCGCCTCACCGTGGTGACGCGCTCCCCGCCACTCTCCCCCCGAATTTTTTGGCGCGCGCCACGGCGTCCACCTCGCCCGACGATCTCGATCTCCATCCAGCCACGGTGGGAGATCGAGCCCGCGCTTCCTGCTATGCTCGCGCCCGCTCCATGAAGTGTGTCAAATGCGAAGGGCAGCTTCACCGCGTCCAGGTGGGTGACATCGACGTCGACCAGTGCGACGCGTGCGCCGGGATCTGGTTCGACGCGCGCGAGCTCGACCGGGTCCTCGGCCAGAAGAGCATCGCCGCCCTCCGCCGCCTCTCCTCGCCCCGGATCGATCTCGACGAGCGCCGCGGCCGCTGCCCCCGCTGCCGAGGCGGCGGCGATCTGGTGCGCGTCGCCAGCACCGTAGCGTCGATCCACATCGACACCTGCTCGGTCTGCGGCGGCCAGTGGCTCGACGGCGGCGAGCTCCAGATGCTCCGCCGAGAGGGCTTCACCGGCTCGATGAAGCGCCTCTTCTCCTGGATCCTCGATCTCGGCTGACTCGGAGATTTTACAGGGAGGCGGGGAGCTCGGAGAACGAATTAATTTTTCTTCTCGTCTCCCTGTCTCCCTGTCTCCTCGCCTCCCGGTTATTTATCTCACTCCGGATCGCAGGATCCCTGGCAGAAGGCCTTGATGGTCCCGGTGCGAAAGAACTCGTCTTCCTGGTCAATCGCCGAGGCGAGAGAGCGCACCTTGTCGTGCGGATCGGCGCCGTCGGGGCCGGCGTTGGGGATGTTCTCTTTCGGGGCGTCGGGGAGGCCGAAGCTGTACTCGACCAGGCCCGAGCCCATGAACGGACCGTCGGTGTCGGGGATCCCCCAGATGGTGCGGTTGACCGGCTTCAGGTTCTTGGCCTTGACCGTCCTCGCGATGATGTGCGCGCCGAGCGGCGTCACCTGGAAATCGCCGATGCCCACGTCGATCAGCACCTGGTGCTGGGGAGTCCCGGGCAGCATGTTCTCGTTGATGTAGGGCATGTAGCCGTCGGGCTCGGTGCGGTCCCAGATCATCTGGACCAGGCCGAGCATGAGCTGGATGTTGCGGCCCGACTGGTAGGCGCCCTTCAGCAGCGTGAAGTAGAAGCCGAAGTCCACGCTCCGGTTCAGCAGCAGGCTGTAGGGCGCGCCCGGCTCGCCCAGGAGGCCTCGGGTCACATCGGTGCTCACGGACATGTAGCTCGTCCCGAAGATGCCTCCCTGGCTGTCGCCACGGTAATAGCGCTTGGTGGGATCGATCATCGATTTGCCGTTGTTTTGCAGCAGCGGCTCGTCGACGAAGCGGCCCATCATCATCCGCATGGCCAGGAGGCTGTTGAGCAGGCCCTGGTGCTGGCGCTCCACGGCGCCCTTGAATCCCCGGATATCCGACACGATCGAGTCGGTCACGACGGTCACGTCGTCGTGGGCCATCCCGATGAAATCGACCGAGAACGCCACGTAGTTCCACTTGTCGGCGATCTCGGCCAGATAGCCGTCCTGCCCCTCGTGCTTCGAGCCGAGCAGGCCGTGCCCGTTCTGGAGCAGCGCCGCGGGCGTGCCCTTGAGGGCCGAGTTGGGGACGTGGATCAGCACCTCGTACTCGGCGAACCCGTTCTGCTTGGGCATCCCCTTGTCGTCGAGGGTGAACTTGGCCCCCGGCCCATCTTTGTCCACGTAGAGCGGCACCTTCATCAGCGCCGTGATCCGCTTGAAAATGTGGGGGTTCGGGTTGTCTTCCACCAGGGTGATGGTGTACTCGGGGCCCTTCGGCCCCACGGTGGTCAGCGCCTCGTCGCGCATGTGCAAGAAGCGAGAGGTGTTGTTCTCGCGGCTCGCCGTGGTGTAGTCCCAGGCGAGCTGGAGATCGGCGGTCTTGATCCCGGCCTTGGTCAGCCGAGCGAAGATGTCCTTGTAGAGATCGCGCCGCCGCGTCACCGAGACATCGCACGAGTCCGCGCCGTCGCGCAGGGCCTTGAACACCGGCGAAGGCTCCATCGTCTTGCCGTCGGCGTCGACCACCTTGCGCACCGCCACGAGGTAGCGGGTGTGGTCCTTCAGGCGCACCACGGGCCGGATGATCATCGCGCGCTCTTCGGGCTGCTCGCCGACCAGGCTCTCGTCGCGCTCGGTGAAGTGCGGGACGCGCTCGCCGGTCTCGGCGTCGATCAGCACCGTCGGCGAGTCGGCTCCGAGCGAGCTCTCGATCGTGTCCTGCGTCGGCAGGCCCTTGACCGTCGCGCCGGGGAAGTAGAAGAGCGCCGGCTGCCCGGGCGAGAAGCCGTCGCTGTCGTCCCACACCGTGCGATCGACGCGGGCGCCGCCGGTGTAGATCGGCAGGGTCTTCTCGCCGAAGGCGACGTGCTTTCCGGTGACCGTGCTCGGATCGTCGGCCAGGTACACGTTCGAGGGGAACGGGTAGCCGCACTGGTCGGGCGTGAGCGGATCGCAGTCCGCGCCGAGCAGCGGCAGGCCGGTCTTCACCGTATCGGCCGGGCACTCGATTGGCTTCGGCGCGGGCGTGATCGAGTCCGACGAGCACGACGAGCCCGCGGTGATCGCGAGCGTGAGGAGGGTGGCTGAACCGAGGGAGCGGAGGGATCGCAGCATCAGGCCGGCGACGATACCAAACTATCCGGCGCTTGCGGGGGCCTTGTCGCGCGCGGCCCACCAGGCCGAGATCTTCGGCCAGAGCGACGTCGCGGCCTTCTGCGAGACCACCGCGCCGACGTGGCTACCGGGGAGGTGCAAGCGCTGCTTGTCGGCGGCGCTGACGCGGTCGATCAGCTCGGCCGCGCTGGGCCAGGGCACGATGGTGTCGTGCTCGAAGGTCACCGCCAGGGTCGGACAGGTGATGCTCTCCAGGCGCGCCGGCCTCCCCGAGAGGGTGAAGGTGCCTTTGACGAGCGCGTCGCCCCGATACAGCTCCTCCACGTAGCGCTGGTAGCAGGCGCCGGGGAAGGGGATGTTGTCGTTCCCCCACATCTCCAGCGCCAGAAACCCCTCGAGCGACTCGTCGGTCCAGGCCTTGTCGAGGAAATGAACCAGCTTGGAGGCCGTGAGCGTCGGCCTCAGCATCTTGAAGGCCGACTGCATGATCTCCGCCGGCACGTTGCCCAGCGCCCCGATCAGGCCGGCCACGTCGAACTGCGGATCCCGGGTCCAGGCCGAGAGCATCCCGTCGTCCTCGAAGCGCACCGGCGCCGCGAGGAGGGTGAGCGACGCCACGTGCTCGGGCCGCGCCGAGGTGTGGATCGCCGCGAGCGTGCCGCCGAGGCAATAGCCGAGCACGTGGGCCTGCCCGCGGCTCGACGCGCGGGCCGCGTGCCGGACCGCGCGCCCGAGGTAACCATCGCAGACGTCGTCGAAGGTCAGATACCGATCCTCGTCGGTGGGGACCCCCCAGTCGATGGCGTAGACTTCGTGTCCCTGCGACACCATGTACGCGGCGAAGCTCTTCTGCGGGAGCAGATCGAGCACGTAATGCCGGTTGATCAGCGAGGGCACCAGGAGGACGGGCGTCCGGTGGACAACCCCGCTCGGCCGCGGCCGATACCGCAGGAGCTTCCACTTGTTCTCGTGGTGGACGACGTCGGACGGCGTCGTCCCGACCGGCGGCTTCGGCCGGGACCAGAGCGTCGCGAGGGTGCCGAGGCCTCTCATGCGTAGAGCGCCTCGAGCTCCGCCAGGAACCGCTCGTACACCTTCTTGCGCCGGACCTTCAGCGTCGGCGTCAAGAGCCCTCCCGCGACCGAGAGCGGCTCTTCGAAGAGGTGAAACTTCTTGATCGTCTCGTAGCTCGGGAGAGCGGCGTTGACCTTGTCGATCCGCTCCTGGATCAGGGCTGTCACCGCCGCGCGATCGGCGTCGCCGAGGTGGGCGCGGACCGCGCTCTCGTCGATCCACACGCCGGCCGTGAGGTAGCGCCGGGCGTCGCCGAAGATCACCAGATGGGTGATGAAGGGATCGTCCTGGAAGCGGATCTCGATGTTGGCCGGCGGCACGTTCTTGCCATTGGCCAGCACCAGGATGTCTTTCTTGCGATCGATGATCTGGAGGAAGCCGTCGTCGGTGAAGCGGCCCACGTCACCGGTCTTGAACCAGCCATCCTCGGTGAAGGACTCCCGGGTGGCGTCGGGATCCTTGTGATAGCCGCCGAAGACGCTGGGCCCGCGCGCGAGGATCTCCCCGTCCTCCGCGAGCTTGACCTCGACCGAGGGGAACGGCTTTCCCACCGAGTCGAAGCGGAAGGCGTCGGGCCGGTTCAGGGTGAGCGTCGGCGAGGTCTCGGTCAGTCCATAGCCCTCGATGATCAGGAGGCCACAGGCGTGGAACAGCTCTTTGACCTCGCGCTTCAGGCCGGCGCCGCCCGAGAGGCAGAACTTGAGATGTCCGCCCGTGAGCCAGAGGAGCCTGGCCTTCTGCACCGCGAGATCCGGATTGGCCGCCTTGGTGGCGAGCTTCTCCCACACCGAGGGGACGCTCATGAACACGCTGGGGCGCACGTCCTGCAAACGATCCATCGCGCTGGCGGGATCGCACAGGTAGGTGGTGAAACCAAGGGTGTTGCCGAGGCAGGCCTCGCCGAAGCCGAAGATGTGGCTCATCGGCAACCAGAGCAGATCGACGGCGCCCTCGTCGACGAGGGGCGCGTTGCTCTCCAGCCAGTCGAGGCCGTTCACGGCCACGTTGCGGTGGGTGAGCGGGACGCCCTTGGGGTTACCGCTGGTGCCGCTGGTGTAAAGCATCATCCCGACCTGATCGAGGGTGACGGCGTGCATCGTCTTCTCGAAGTGAGTGGGATCCTCGGTGTCGCGCGCGGCGCCGATGGCCTGGGCGTCGGACCAGGTCACGAGCTTCTTCCGGGCGTCGGCGAGCGAGGGGACCTTCTTCCCGGCCGCGCCGAGCTTCTCCAGGATCTTTGCGGCGTCGAGCGCGTCGTCGAGCAGGACGATCTTCGAGGCCGCAGCGTACTCGTCCCAGGCCTCGAAGACCCGGCCGAGCAGCGCGGGCGTGTCGACGAAGAGCACTTTCGCGTCACAGTGCTTTGCCACGTAAGCGGCCTGGTCCACGGTGTTGGCCGCGTAGATCGGCACGATGGCGCCGCCGGCGGCCTGGATGGCGAGCGCCGCGGCGATCCACTCCACCCGGTTGGGGGCGAAGATCGCCGCGCGATCCCCGGTGGTGAGGCCGACGGAGCCAAGGAAGAGCGAGGCTCTGCGGATCTGGATCGCGAAGGCGCCCCAGGTGACAGCGCGCCAGTCGCCGTCGAGGGTGGGGAGCATGAAGCGGACCCGCGTCTTGCGCTCCGGGAGCGTGTCGAACACGGCGCGGGGGGCGATCTTGAGCTCGGTGTACGGGGCGATATCCATGGCCGTTACTTCTTCTCCCGGAGGCGCTCTTCGAGGTCCATCAGGCGGCTCTCGAGCTGGTTCAATGCATGGAGCGAGCGTTCTTGATCACGCTTGGTGGGGAGGCCCAGGCCGGACCAGAACGAGGTCTTGGCGACGTCGGCGCGGGTCTTGACCTTCATCGCGATCGACAGCGCGGCGCCGATGGGCCCGAGGACCACCGGGCTCTTCAGCGCCTTGTCGAGGCGGGCCGCCGTGGTCGTCTCCCACGCGTCGAAGCCCTTCTTGAACCTGTCCCACAGCATGTCTCAGCTCCTCATTGACCGAGGTGACGCACTTCGGCGGCCTTGGTGAAATCTGCTGTTTTCTCGCCGATGTGGCTGGTCGCCCGTGCGACCTCGCCGAAGCACTCCGAGACAAAACCCACCTGCCAGGTGGTCTGGGTGGCCCCACCGACGACGGGAGCGAGCGTGACCTGGGTCTCGATCTTGTGGACCTGATCGAAGGTGAGATCGTGGAGCAAGAGGCCGCCAATCGCCGCGTCCTTCACCTGGTAGGTGTCCTTGCTGGAGTAGGGGAGGCCGTTGATCATTCCACCCATCATGGTATCGGACGTCGTGGACCACGACGACCCCGGCGCCAGCGGAAAGCGGTAGACGTCGATCGGCGTCGCGTACACCAGCAGCGTCTTGCCCTTCTTGGGCTTCTCGACCACCGAGGCGATGCCGAGGAGCGAGATGGCCTTGTCGGTCGCGGAGTAGACGCCGTAGATCTCCCCCACGGTGTCGACCGGCGAGGCGAAATCGCCGTTCGGAAACGACGACGCGTACCATTTGCCGGCGACGTGCGTGGCCTCGAGCACCAGCGATTTGTCGGCGGCGAAGTCGGGCGAGAAGTCCCAGGCCACACCGCCCTTGCCGTCGCTCTTGCCGGCCAGGTTCACGGTGCGATCTTCGCCCACCGGCGAGACCACGTAGTTGACGGCCACGTCGAAGGCGGCGGCGAGCTCGCTCGCGTCGATCTTCCCGTCGAGGTTGGGGAGGCAGGTGAAGGCGCTGCCGCCTGCGCCGGTGCTGGTGCTGCTATCGCCCGCGTCGCGATCCGGAGGGTGGGTGAGGTTGTCACCGCAGGCCGCGACCAGGAGGGCTATCGGGAGCAGGAGGTAAGTGGTGTTCATGGGGCTCAAAACGCGTAGGTGGCGCGCATCCGGATCGACTGCGCAGGTTTGGCGGAGAGCTTCATCTCCGGGTTGTCGAGCCCCGAGAGGGGGAAGAGCACGGCGTGCTCGAGCGCGAGGTTGAACCCGTCGCGGTTGCCGTACGCCAGCGTGGGATCGAGCTCGACGCCGAGAGGGGCCTTCTGCCCGGGCGTCGACGCGGCCTCCATCGCGAACGACACCACCGCCGCGAGCTGGGCCGTGAGCTTGCTCGGGCCGAGTCGAGCGAGGGTGTACCGGGCGTGCGGGCGGAGGTACACAGCGTCGGTCACGGTGCCGATGATCTCCCGGAACAGGAGGCGATCCACGTGATAATCCGGGTGAAAGCGGAAGTTATCGACGTGGTTGTCGTAGGGGGGATTGGCCTGCGAGCCGTCGAGATCACCCGGCTTCGGGAGGGCGCCGGTGACGGACGCCTTGACCCCGAACCCCGGCGCCGGATCGCCGCTGGCGAGGCCGAGATCCAGCCCCGCGCCAAAGTCGCCCTCGGGCGCGCCGATCTCGCTCTCGACCGCGAAGCCGAACTGCTTTGATCCGACCGGCTGCCGCAGCGACACGCCCGGGATGAGCGAGCCTTGCTCGACGCTGGCAAAGATGCCAGCACCCTCGATCTCCAGGCGAAAGTTCGGCGTGGTCACGCGAAACCACCCATCGAGGGCCGAGGCGGTGTAGCCGCGATACACGATCTGCGCCGAGTCGAGGGCCGGCGGCCTGGCGATGGGCAGGTAGTCCGCGGGGACGTCGTTCTTCTGCCACCGATGGGAGAAATACGCGCCGTACTCCACGGTGATCTTGCCGGCCTTGCGCCGCCGCTCGCGCCCGGCGTCGTCGCGATAGCGCAGGAAGGCGAGGGTGACTGTCCGCACGTCGTCGCTGGGATCGACGTCAATCGCCCGGGTCTCGATTTTACGGGCGCGGAAGGGCCCGCTCGACGAGACATCGAACGATGCGGCGAAGATGTGGCCGAGCGCCGGCGTGAGAAAGGCGATCCGATCGGCCGAGTCGCCGCTGTCGCAGTCGGCGCAGTCGCCGGCGTTGGCGAGCATCCCCAGGCCCCACTGGCTGCCCATGCGCCCGGCGCTGAAGACGCCAATCGGCGTCAAGGCCTCTCCATAGGCCCGCTTGAGGCGGAGCGCGGCGACGGGCCTCTGCGACGACGACGCCGAGGGGACGCCGTCGGGCGCGCTGCCGAAGACCAGGTTGTCGGGCGCGTCGAAGCGCGCCTTGACGGCCACGCCGTAGCCGGGCGCGTAGAAGGCCACGTCGGTCCGGAGGCGGAAGTCCATCGTGGTCAGGGTCTGGGCCTTTGGATCCGCGAGCGGGACGGGGAAGAGCGGCTGTCCCGAAGGGGTGAGCCCGCGATCGAGATCGAGGTTGTAGAGCAGCTCGCCGCGGACGCGAAAGGCGCCGTGGACGACCACCGTGGTCTCGGTCTGCGCGGCGATGTCGTTGCCGATGTCGGTGAAGCCGGTGGCGTGCGCCGCGGCCGGCGCGAGCAGGATCGCCAGGCCGAAGCCAAGAATGGAGGACGAGCGTATCACTGGTCCTCGTCCTTCTTCGGCGCGGCGGGAGCGGGCTTGTCGACTTTATCCGCCTTCGGTGCTTCCACGGGCGGCGCCGCGTCTTTCTTCGCCGGAGCCGCCTTGCCGTCGTCCTCGTCGAGGAAGCGGATCAGCTCGGCGTTGGAGGCGTTCTTGGCCTCGAGCATCGGAAAGTGCCCGCAGCGCGGGTAAACCACCAGCCGCGCGTGCGGCAAGTCACGCGAGAGGCGCTCGCCGAAGGGCAGGGTCGTCACCACGTCTTCGCGGCCCCAGAGCAGGAGCGTGGGCTTGTCGATGGTGTGATACCGACTCTCCACCTCGGTGTAGTGCATCCCGCGGACGCCGGCCAGGGCCGCCGCCACCGTCCCCGGCCGCTCCAGCGATTTCTCGACCGCCTCGGCCAGAGCCTCCGAAACCAGCGTTTTGTCGAAGAAGGCCAGCGACATCCGCTCGTCGGCGCGCTCGGTGTAATACATGGAGAAGAGCGCCTCGCCCACGCCGCCGGCGCGGGACATGACGAAGAAGGTGGGCAGCTGTCCTTCGTAGACCCAGGCGTCGTAGAGGGCGATGCGACTGACCCGCTCCGGCGCGGCGAGCGCCAGCTCCAGCGTCACCGACGAGCCCCACGAGTGCCCGACGAACGCCGCCTTCTCGATGCCTCGCGCCTCGAGCAACCGCAGCACCAGGTGGGCTTCGGCCTTCGGCGAATAGTCCCCTTCGGGCCGGTCGGTCCACCCGAAGCCCTTGAGATCCATGGCGAGGACCCGGTGGGTCTTCGAGAGCTCCGGGATCAGCGCGTCCCAGGTCTCCAGCGACGAGGCGAACCCGTGGATCAGCACCACCGGAGGGCCCTGGCCCACGTCGACGTAGCGCACCCGCGCCCCGTCGATCGACGCGAACGTGCCAGTCTTGGGCTCGCCGACCATGGCGCCCGCGTGGAACTCGAGGCAGCCGGCGAGGAGCGGCAGCGCCCCGAGGAGAGGCAGGGAGAAGAGGAGCGATTTCATGGTGCGAGTCGGCTGACCTCGGCCGCGGTGGTGAACTCGTCCGTTTGCTCGGAGTCCTTCGAGACCATCGTGGCGACGGTGCCAAAGCACTCGGTGACGAAGACGAAGCGGTGCGAGGTGGTGGTGATGCCGTTGAGGAAGGCGACGCGATTGACCCGGATCCGCAGGACCGGGAACGAGGCGAAGGGCGTCTTCATGATCCCGGTCGCGTCGACCTTCGAGTCGTATTGCTCGTTGTAGATGCCCCCGACCGTGATCCCCTGGACTTTGCCAGTCACCGCCGAGAGCGTGGTCCAGGTGTCGCCCGACTTGATCGGGAAGACCAGGACCTTGATCGGGGTGGTGTAGACCAGGTTCGTGGCCTTGGGGCCGTCGCTCGGCGAGGCCACGCCGCGGAGGAGCAGCGAGCCCGCGGCGACCTCGAAGATGCCGAGCAAGTCGGCCGTGGACGAGAGCCGCGAGGCGTAGGTGGCATTGGGAAACGAGGCGGCAAACCACTGTCCAGCGATGGGCAGAGTCGTCACCAGCTCGGGCGCCTCGCCGCTGATCATCGCCGAGAGATCCCAGAGGTGGCTGCCGTCCGCCTGCACCTTACCGACGGTGTCGACTGGCACGTTGGCCGCGGCGCCGAAGTTTTCGTGCAGGCCGACGGCCGCCGGGAGCTCGTCCTGGGTGATGATCCCGTCGTTGTTCGGCGGCGAGCACGCGCCGCCGCCGCCGCTGCCGCCCGCGCCGGTGCTGCTCGAGCTGGTCGTCGCGCCCGTGGACGTGCTGCTCGCGCCGCCGGATCCGCCGGATCCACCGGTGGTCGTGGTCCCGCCCGAGGTGGTTGTGGACGTGGAGTCACCACCGCACGTCCCATCGGCGTTGCACACCCCCGAGGCGCAGTCAGCGCCGACCTTGCAGCCGCCGGCGGGGGTCGCCGCGCAGCCTCCGAGCGAGGGGAGGAGCAGCAGCGCGAGGAGCGGGACGAGCGAGCGGTACGACATCGCCGACGTGCTTATCGAGAACGCCGGGCCGGGTCAATCATTTTTGTGCGGTGCAATATATGCGGCGGTTGGGATGGCTTTCCGTGCGCTTTCTTGGTATCGCGGTGCAACACGGAGGTGACGTTTGATCGTCAAGAAATACTCGAACCGGCGGCTCTACGACACGGAGCAGAGCCGGTACATCACCCAGGAAGAGCTCGCCGAGAAGATCCGCCTCGGCGCCGACGTCCGGGTGATCGACGCGGCCACGGGCGACGATCTCACCCAGCTCACCCTGGCGCAGATCATCCTCGAGAGCCGCGGGGCGTCGCGCCTCTTGCCGGTGCCGCTGCTGGTGCAGCTCATCCGCATGGGCGACGACTCGCTCGCCGAGTTCTTCGGCCGCTACATGTCGAGCGCGCTCGATCTCTACCTCCACGCCAAGGAGGGCGCCGCGGCGATCGCGCCGTACAACCCCTTCGTCAACGTGCCCTTCGCCGCGACCAACGCCCTCGCGCGCTTGCTCCTCGGCAACGGCGGAGGCGCGTTCGGCTGGCGCGATCCTCCCGCGCCGCACAACCTCGCGCCGCCGCCGCCGTCTCCTCCCCCGCTGCCGTCGCCGCCGCCGACGCGCGAGAGCAGCGACGAGATCAAGGATCTCCGCCGCGAGCTCGACGAGCTCAAGCGCGCCCTGCGCCCGCAGCGCGTGCTCCGCGAAAGGCCGGTCGCCGCGGTCAAGAAGCGCCGCCCGTGATCGGGTGTTTGTTGCGTTGCAACATGCACCACGGACAGGCACGCTCCGGGGGCTGCGTCCTCGGTGAAAGCTGACGCGCCGAGCGGCCGAGCGATATCGCCCTGTCTGTCTCGTCGGGCCCGTGCTAGCCCACCGCGTGTGGACGAACCGGCCCCGCACCCCGAGGACCCCGAAGAGCTCGGGACCCCTTCCTTTCCCGACGATCTCAACGATCCCCAGCGCCTCGCGGCCGCCCACGTCGACGGTCCGCTCCTGATCTTCGCCGGCGCCGGCAGCGGCAAGACCCGGGTCATCGTTTACCGCATCGCCAACCTCGTCGCGGTCCACCGCGTCCCCCCGTACAAGATCCTCGCGGTCACCTTCACCAACAAGGCCGCGGGCGAGATGAAGCACCGCCTCGAAGGGTTGCTCGGCGACAGCGTCGCCAAGGATCTCTACGTCGGGACCTTTCACGCCATCTGCGCGCGCCTGCTCCGCCGCTACCACGACGCCGCGGGCCTCGAGCGCAGCTTCGTGATCTACGACGACTCCGATCAGCGCGCGGTGATGAACCGGGTCTTGAAGGAGCTCGAGCTCGACGAGAAGCGCTTCCCCCCGCGCCAGGTGCTCTCGCGTATTCACAAGCAGAAGCAAGAGGGCAAGGGCCCGGCCGACTTCCAGCCCGAGGGCTTCTTCGACGAGCCGATCAAGAAGTGCTTCGAGGCCTACCAGCGCCACCTCCAGGCGGCAAACGCCGTCGATTTCGACGATATCCTCCTTCACGTGCTCCGGATCGTGGAGGATCCGCAGAGCCTCCCCGGCGAGGAGATCCGCCGGCGCTTCCGCTACGTCCTCGTGGACGAGTTCCAGGACGTCAATCAGGTGCAGTATCGCCTGGTCCGCGCCTTCGCCTGCCAGCCGCCCCACAACCTCTGCGTGGTCGGCGACGACGATCAGAGCATCTATCGCTGGCGCGGCGCCGACGTGCGCATCGTCCGCGGCTTCCGCAAGGATTTCCCCGGCGCCCAGATCGTGAAGCTGGAGCAGAACTACCGCTCCAGCAACAACATCGTCAAGGGCGCCCTCGGGGTGATCAAGCCCGCCAAGGACCGCGAGCCGAAGGAGCTCTGGACCGACAACCGCGACGGCGAGCAGATCAACGTCATCGCCTGTGACAACGAGCACGACGAGGCCGCCTTCGTGGTGGAGCGGATCCGCGAGCTGACCCAGCGCGGGCTCTCGGCGAAGGAGATCGCCGTCTTCTACCGCACCCACGCCCAGTCGCGCGTGCTCGAAGAGGTGATGCGGGCCGAGCGCATCCCCTACCAGATCATCGGCGGCGTCCGCTTCTTCGAGCGCGCCGAGGTCAAGGATCTGCTCAGCTACCTCCGGGTGGTGGCCAATCCGCGGAGCGACGTCGATCTGCTCCGGATCATCAACAAGCCTTCTCGAAAGCTGGGCGACACCACGCTCGAGAAGCTGGTGCAGATGGCCGACGGCCGCAGCTCCTCGCTCTACGAGTCGATCGAGCCTCTCTGCGCCACCTCGACCGTCAGCTCCGGGACGCGCCACGCCCTGCTCGGGTTCCGCGATCTCCTGCAGAAGCTGATGAAGGCGGCCCGCGATCTGAGGCCGAGCCAGCTCGCCGAGCTGGTCCTCGGCGAGTCGGGCTACACCAGGATGCTCGACGCCGACGACAGCACCGAGAACGAGGCTCGCAAGCAGAACCTGAGCGAGCTCGTGGGCTCGATCCTCGATTACGAGGAAGAGGCCCTGTCAGCCGGCGAGGAGACGTCCCTCAGCGGCTACCTCGAGCGAGTGACGCTCTCCAGCGACATCGACGCCCTGGAAGACGCCCCGCGGGTGGCGATGATGACCGTCCACGCGGCCAAAGGCCTGGAGTTCGACTCGGTGTTCATCACCGGCATGGAAGAAGACCTGTTTCCCTTTCGAAACGCGGATCCGTCGCGCAACGAGGACGTGGAGGAAGAGCGCCGCCTGGCCTACGTGGCCGTCACCCGCGCTCGCACCCGGCTCTGGATCACCTACGCCGGCCGCCGGATGATCTTCGGGCAAACACGCTTTGGCCTCCCCAGCCGGTTCATCACCGATCTCCCGAGGTCCACGGTCCGACAGGGGGCGACTCCCGCCCTGGAACGCCAGCAGTCGAGCCGCGAGACTGGCAATGTCGGATCGGTGTACGCCCGGGTCCGCGCGGGTGGCTCACCCTGGACCCACCCGCAAGAGCGCGCCGCGAGCAGCGGTGGGGCGACGTACCCCGGACGGCCGCGAGCCGAGCCGGAGCGCGCGCCGGGCGAGCGGTACGTCGAGCGCGAGCCCGATCTCGATCAGGGCGGCGGCGAAGAAGGCGCCATCCACGTGGGCGGCCGCGTTCAGCACAAGACCTTCGGTGTCGGCCTGGTGATGAGCATCGACGGGGGGGCCGATCCCATCGTGTCGGTGAAATTCTCCGGCTACGGAGTGAAACGCATCAAGGCCGCGTTCCTGAGCCGCGCTGGCGGCTGACGGCGGCGAGCGTCAGGTCGAGGGAAAAAAAAGCGCCGCGGGCGACCAGGGGGGGTTGGTCTCATCCGCAGCGCTCGGGTCCACAGCAATGCAGTCGGCGTGCCAACCATTGCGCGAGGAAATTTCAATGGTTCAGCGGGACCACGGCGCTGCTGATTGCAATCCTGCGATCGGGGTCGACAAACCAGAAATACGACGTCGCTCAAATCAGAAACTCCTGCGCGTCACGGTCCGGCATCGCGGCGAGCGTGCGGCGAGAGGCTGATCACCGCTTCTCGACGGTCGCCCAGGGGAACACCCCCGCTTCGTCGCAGGCCAGGAGGAGCTCGCCGAGCATTCGCCCGCGCTCGGTGAGCGAGCGCGGCGTGAGCATGGCGGAGAGGGCGCGGCGCGCGCGATCGCGGTGGGCGCCGTCGCCGGTGACGCGGGCGAGCGCGGCGAGGAAGCGGACGGCGGCGATGTTGGGATCGAAGGGCCGCAGGCGGCGCGCGAACACGCCGACGGCCGAGGGATCGAGCGATTTCGTGAAGTACGCGCCCGAGGTCGGATCGGCGAACTCACGCTCGATCTCGGCGGCGATCTTCACGGCGGCGTCGCGGTACGAGGCCTCGCCGCTGACCTCGGCGAGGCGCGCGAGGGCGCGGCCAAAGCTCGCGGCGTCGGCGAGAAAGAGGGCCGTCGATCCGGTGCGGCGGACCTTGCCGTCGGTCGAGACGAGCTGCGTCAGCAGGAGATCCGCCGCGCGGCGGGCGCGGGCGAGCGTGGCTGCGTCGCGCGAGACCTCGAAGAGCGTGGCGAGCGCCGCGATGGCGAGGCCGTTCTCGTGCGCGTAGACGTGGCTGTCGACGCGGGGGATCCCGAGCTTGCGCCGCTCCGGATCCGGGAGGCGATAGTAGACGTCGCCGTCGACGAAGAGGGCCCCGCGGTCGTGCGCGCCGGCGTCGGCGTCCTGGGTCGGGAGAAAGGCCCCCTCCGGGGTGGAGAGGAAGGTGTCGAGATACCGGGCGATCGACCGCGCGTCGGCGAGGAACGAAGGGTCCCTGGTGGCCGCGTAGCCGCGCGCGTAGGCTTCGAGATTGGCTGTCTGATAGGCCATCAGCTTCTCGTAATGAGGCTTGTCCCAGGTCGACGCCGACGAGTACTGATACACGCCGCCCCAGACCGGATCGAGCAGCGCGCGCTGCTGCTTGAGGCTGAAGACGGCGCGCTGCGTGGCCTCGGCGTCGCCGTGCGCGCCGCGGCGGAGCTCGATCTCGATCGCCGCGCCGAGGGCCGATTTTTGCCGACGCCCCCAGCCGCCTTGATCGGGATCGTAGTAGGAGTCGAGCTGGAACACGGCCGATCCCGTGGCCCAGCCCAGCGCCTCCACCGGCGCGGGCATCTCGGCCGGGCCGCGCGACTCGGCCTCGGGCGGCGTGCCCCTGGCGAGAGACTCGATGTCTGCGAGGATGCCTCGGAGCTCGTCCGGAGGGAGATAGCCGCGGTATTTGCCGATCTCGCGGCCGTCGGGAGAGAAGATTATCGTCGCGGGCCAGCCCCACTCGCCGTAGCGCTCGGCGAGATCCGGGTGCTCGTCGACGTCGATGCGCAAGGTGATGAAGCGCTCGCGGAGGACGCGCGCGATCTCCGGATCGAGATAGGTAGTCTCGTCCATGACGTGACACCAGTGGCACCACTCGGCCGCTCCGTCGAGGAGCACGTATTTGCCCTCGCGGCGGGCGCGCTCGAACGCTTCGGGTGACCAGGCCGCCCAGGTGAACGCCTGCGAAGCGGCCCGCGCTCGCGAGGCGGCGATGTCGACCTCGGCCGGGGTGCCGGATCGAACGATCCCGTGCGGGGACGACGGCGCGCGGGCCGGGGCGGCGCCGCCAGGATCCAGGCAAGCGGTGAGCGAGAGCGCGAGGATCGGGGCGACGAAAGCCTTCACGGAGCCTGCTACGGGCGGGGTCGGGCAAAGGTTGCCTGACAATCTCCGGGCGTCGATCGTGCTCCACATGATCATCAACTCGGTGGCCACCGCGGCGGCGCTGAGCCACGTTTGAGCCGCGCCCCGTCACAGACTCGCGGTCGGCGACGATGAGCCGGGAATGGGACGCAAGACGCTGGCCTCGGTGCTCTCGGTGATGGCCTTTTCCTGGGGATGCGCCGCGCCGCCGGCACCTCCCCGCGTCGCCCCCGATCCCGCGCCCTTGCTGCTGGGGCTTCGTTTCTCGCCGATCCTGGCGCCGCCCGCGCTCGCCCCGATCCCCGAGCTGCTCGCCGGCCCCGCTCCCGCTCCTGTCGCCGTGCCCGTTCCCCCGGTGCCCGCATCGCCGCCCGAGCCGGAAGGTCCGCTGTCGCACGCGTTGCCGAGCGGCTTTTACAACCCGATGCCCGGCGGGGTCATGGCCGGCTATCAGGCCGACACCGGGCTCGACATCGCCGGGAGCCCGCGGCCGGTGTTCGCGCTCGCTTCAGGCACCCTCGATTACTCCGAGCCTGGACACACCCTCTGGACGGGGACCTCGGACACGGCCAACTGCGTCCGGTTCCAGCTCGACGCGCCGATCCCCTGGAAAGGGCGGCAAATCACCCACGTCTACTACGCTCACCTCTCGAAGCTCGCGCACCTCCAGCCCGTGGGCACCACCCCGAGGCGCCATGTCGAGGCCGGGGAGCTGGTCGGGACCTCGGGTATCGCCAACCACAGCCCGCACCTCCACATTGGCTTCCTGCTCGACGGGGAGGTCGAGCAATACTGGGGTACGTTCCTGCTCGCCGACGAGATCCGCAAGGTGATCGGCGGCTATCGCAACGGGGATATTCTGCCGCGCGAGTGATTCCCCGCTGTTCAAGCTGCCCGCGCTCGGGCACCATCGCGCGCATGTCCCCCTGGATCCACGTTGAAGGAAAGGTCGCTCTCGTCACCGGCGGGAGCCGCGGCATCGGCGAGTCCATCGCCCGGGCGCTCGGCCAGAGCGGCGCCCGGGTGGCGATCGCCTCGCGCAAGATCGACGGCGTGAACGAGGCCGCGGCGCGCCTCCGCGAGGCCGGCGTCACCGTCGAGCCGTTCGCTTGCCACACCGGCAAGACCGATCAGATCGAGGCCCTGGTCAAGGCCACGATCGCCCGCTTCGGGAAGATCGACATCCTGATCAACAACGCGGCCACCAACCCGCATTTCGGGCCGATGCTCACCGGCGACGACGGCGCCTTCGACAAGACCTTTGAGGTCAACGTCAAGGGGTATCTCAACCTCGCCAAGGCCGTGGCGCGGCACCTCATCGATCGCAACGCGCCGGGATCGATCATCCACGTGGCGAGCATCATGGGCCTCTCGTCGGCGCCGCTTCAAGGCATCTACGGGATGACGAAGGCGGCGGTCATCTCCATGACCAAAACCCTGGCGATGGAGCTCGGCGGGAGCGGCGTGCGGGTCAACGCCATCGCTCCTGGCCTGGTCGAGACCAAGTTTGCGCAGGCGATCGTGGGCAACAAGGACATCGTCGATCGCGAGCTCTCGCGGACGCCGCTCGGGCGGTACGCGCAGCCCGACGAGATCGCCGGCGCGGCGCTCTACCTGGCCTCGGACGCGGCCTCGTTCGTCACCGGCCACACTCTGGTGGTCGACGGCGGCCGCACCATCGCCTGAGAGGCTGAAGCGCGGCTCACGGCGGCGGCTTGCAGACCCCCTGTCCGCCGCAGCCGGCGGACTCCGGCG